>JAJAZD010000024.1 GCA_026785945.1 Pseudonocardia sp.
AAACCCCCACACCCCCCCGCCCGCCCCCCCCCCCCCCCCCCCCCCCACCCCCCCCCCCCCCCCCCCCCCCCCCCCCCCCCCCCCCCCCCCCCCGCCCCCCCCCGCGGCGGGTGCGCTCGATCGGTGCCGGGCCGCTCTCGCCCGACAGGTATTCACCCGATCCGTGCTTCCCGGACGGTGGCTGGTGAATCTGAAAGATTGCTGAAAGCGGCATGGTCGCCCTGTCGCCGGGCATACCTCGGCGACGCACCGATCGTAATTCTGATGATGACGTATTGGTGCGAGCTGAGAAGCAGGTGTAGACGCATGGCGAAGAGTCCCCGTCCGCGGCATGAGCCGCGTCTGGTCAATCCCTACTCCGTCGACGACCAGCGGCGTCGCGCGCCCGGTGGAGCAGCTGCGGCGGCGGCAGTGCTCGCCGGGGCGGCGGGCCTCGTGGTCCTCGGTGCCGGGACGGCATCGGCCGCACCTGTCCTCGACGACGACGCGACCGGTACCGGGTCGTCGTCCGGGTTCGGTGCGCTGCTCGACCTGGGATCGGGGTCGAGCGACGTGTTCACCTCCGCGGGCGGTGTCGACCTGGACGCCGCGTCCTTCTCGGACCCGTCCGACCAGCCCTCCTTCGAGTTGGCCCCGGACCTGGCCGATCCGCTCCCGCTGCCGGAACCAGAGCCTGTGTCGATCCCCGAGCCCGACCCGGTGTCGGAGTCGGTGACGCAGTTCGAGTTCGAGCCCGAACCTTCCGACGCCGTTGTGCGGCTTCCCGAGCCGTCGCTCGAGGAACGTTCTGTCTCCGACGCCGTGCCGCTTCCCGAGCCGGCGGCGGAGGACTTCGTTCCGTTGTTCGAACCACTGTCCCCGATTCCATCGGTGGTGACCGCACCGACGTCGCTGTTCGAGCCCGAGCCGGAGACCCAGGTCGTGGCGAGCGTGCCCTCGTCAACCGCGTTCACGGAGGTGACGGACATCCGTGAGGCGCCTGTCCTGCTCGCCGACGCTTCGCTTTCGTCGCAGTCGCCCCGGAACTCGGGTGGTGGCTCCGGTGTCGATGGCGTGCCCGTCGCTGTCCCGCCCGTGGTCGAGGACGGTCTGACGTTCGGGGTGACCGATCCGAAGACCACGGCCGCGTTCGACGAGCTGCTCACTACCGCACGCGGCACGACGACACCGCAGGACGCGTCGGCGTGGCAGTTCGGCGCCGACGCTGTCAGCGCCTTCGATCCCGCGACAGGCGCCATCGGGTTCGCCGACCCCGAGACGACCGCGGCGCTCGACGTCCTGCTCGGCAACGCGGCCGGCGACCCGGCCGATGCGTCGAGGACCAGCGGGGGAGTCACCGGATGGGACCGGCCGCTTGCCCTCGACTTCGCCGACCCCGCCACACAGGCGCTGCTCGACGAGCTGGGCATCGCGCCCACACCGTCGGTGGGCACCACCAGATCCGGAACCGGTGGCACCCGCGTCACCACGAGCACACCGGGTGGTGCCTCTGGTGCACGCACCAATCCCTTCGGTTCGATCTCCGGCTCGTCGTCCACCGCTCCGCTGGGGTCGATGTCGGGCGGCTCGTCGTCGGGCGACCTCACGACGACCTGGAGCCTCGCCGGCATCGACGCGGACGCGGACTTCACCGACCCCACCGCGGGTTCGCAGGAGGCGAACGGTCGAGGCGCGGGCACCGTTGCGGGTGCCACCGCGACGACGAACCCGGTGCCGGACTTCCTCCGGTTCGACCCGGACTTCGACCTCTTCGACCCGAAGGCCTGGACCCCCACCCCGGCGACCGGGGTCTACACGGTGCTGGGCACCGGTGCGTCCAGCCTGGTGAACACGGCCGCGTTGCAGGCCCAGGCCCGAGCCGCCGGCCAGACCCTGCCGTTCTCCACGGCCTTCCGCAACCAGCTGCCAGGTCAGCCGCTGAGCATCTTCCGTGACCTCGCTCTGCTCGGCGTCAACAACCAGACCATCCTCGAGGACCCGGTCGCCGACGCGATCGCGAAGGGCACGATCGGGTCGGTGTTCGCCGTCGGCAGCCAGGAGCTGGCGCGGCGGGTGCTGAACCCCGCCGTGAACGACGCCGTCACCAACCGTCAGGTCAACCGCTTCATGAACTACCTCGAGACCGGCGACGAGCGACTTCTGCGCGGCCTGAACTTCACCACCGATCCGAACATCCGGCTCGACGCGCCGCTCAACAACCGGACCATCGCGGGCGTCAACTTCGCGGTGCCGTTCGCCAACCTGGCGGTCGACTCCGCGCTGCGGGCCGCGGGAGGCTCCGACATCCCCGGCCTGTCGGGGATCGACAAGAACTACTGGGCCAACCTCGCCGGTGACTCGGCCGCGGTGTGCGCCGGGGTCGGGGTGCCGATCTCGATCGCCCTCCGTCGCCCGATCTGGCCCGCCTGCTACTACCCGGCGGGCCAGTCGGCCGCCGCCACGCTCCTCACCCGCCCCCCGCAGGGCATCGACCTCGGACCCGTCGGGACGGCCCTGCGCGAGACCTGTTCGGACGACAACCCCGCGGTGGACCTCCTGGAGCAGGTCGTCTGCACGCTCGGGGAGAAGCCCTCACCCCCCGCGACCCCTCCCGGAGCGCCTCCGGTGGTCGACCCGTCGGTGCTCCGGTCGGGCGCGACACCGTCGCCTGCCCTCGCCGGAGCGGTGCCGACCCGGCGCGATGTCCCGACTGTGCCGGCCGGGGCCCTCGTCACGGGGGAGGTCAACCCCAGCACGGTGTCGCCCGCGCTGCGTACGACCACGCCCTCCATCGGGACGAGCTCGGTGCCGGCGGCCAGCCCGGTGTTGACCTGTGACTCCGGTGCCTGGGTCCGGTGCCCCGGCTCGCCCGGACATCCTGCCGGCCAGCCGCGGGTCGGCCGGGGGATCGTGGGTTCGGCAACGGTGGGTCCGGCGACGGTGGATCGGGCGATCGTGGGTCCGCGGATCGTGGGTCCTGCGAAGGTGGGTCCGCGGACTGTGGGTTCGGCAACGTTGGGTCCGGCGACGGTGGGTCCGCGGATCGTAGGTCCGGCGATCGTGGGTGAGCCGGAAACCGGTCTGGTGCAGCGGAGCATCAACGCGGTCGGCGACGCCTACCAACGACTGGATGCCGCCGGACGGGAGTCCCTGCGCACGACGATCAGCGGCTCGCAGCCCCTGGACGGGACGCTGGGCTTCGGGGTGACCCGGCACATGGTCGAGTTCATGGACAGGGGTCGCGGGGTCTACGACCCGGAGGGCAACCTGCTGAGGACCGAGAAGGGGAACCCGCCGCAGCGGGTTGCGGGTTGGCAGCTGTTCAAGCCGGGGGGCGCTCCGATGATCCCGGGCCGGGCCGGACCGGCTGGCACACCGATCATGCGCGGAGCACCGATCCTCATCCGGTAGCGGGCTCAGCCGGTCGACGCGTGCCGGTCCGAGGGCGACAGAACAGGTGGGGAAGACCGCGACCGCCCATGTGCAACTGCCCACCACGACCACGCCGCCCGACGGTGGCAACCCGGACACCGTGCGGTGTCCGGGTTGCAGGCCGTGAGTGGCGCCCGGCGGGAGAGCCGATCGAGGTCGAAGACCACAGCTTCTTCTTCATGGGCCCTGAGGCTGCCCAGGCCATCCACGGTCGTTCCAAGATCGACTTAGGACGGGCCGTGGCGCTGTGACGATCATGACTTCGGTGATTTGGTGATGTTCGGCGTGTCACGCCGGTAAGGCGAACGAAGCTCCGATAGGGCGAGTGGTCCTCTCACAGACTCCTCGGCATCATCGGAGCTTTGTTGCTGGTTCGTCCTGTCATTGCCGAGTCGTGTGCCACAGCGCTGGAGCGTCCCGCAGCGGCGGACCCACCCGACACAGATCTTCCCTTGGCCGCGCTGCGCTGTCAAGGGCCAGTGAGAACTGCCCGTAGACGGTCACGAGATCTGCCCGGTGGTGGCCATGGGATCTGCCCAGTGGCGGCCACCTCCGGCGTGGCTCGGTCAGGTGATCGGCATGGTGGTCTCC
>JAJAZD010000025.1 GCA_026785945.1 Pseudonocardia sp.
CGCGGGCGGCCCCGGCCCTGAGCTGCGCGAACGGCACGGCGGCGCGAACCTATCGCGCGAGAGGGCTGTTCGCGCAGCTCAGGATGGTGGTGCTCGGATCGCGCGGCTCGTTGCGCTCGCCGGGGGGCCGGCGGTCACCGGGGCCGATCTCGTCGACGTGCTGGAGGGGGTCGCGCGCCGGCTGGTCGAGGGGGTCCAGGCCCGCGGCTGGACGGGCGGTGCGCATGTGTGCGCAGAGCGAATGGGCGAGGAAGTACCCGACGTCGTCGCCGTACTGGAGTTCGGATGCGCGGAGGTCGTGCCACGCCTCGCCCGCACGACCGACGAGATCGCCGGTGTCCTGCATGCCCTGGACGGTGGCTACGTCCCGGCCGGGCCGTCCGGGTCGCCGACGCGCGGACTGGTCAACGTGCTCCCCACCGGGCGCAACTTCTACTCCGTCGACCCGAAGGCGATCCCGTCGCGCAGCGCATGGGACATCGGGAGCGCGCTGGCCGACTCCCTGATCGCACGCCACCTCGCCGACACCGGCACCTACCCGAGATCGGTCGGGCTCACGGTCTGGGGCACCTCCGCCATGCGCACGCAGGGCGACGACCTCGCCGAGATCCTCGCGTTGATCGGCGCCCGCCCGGTCTGGGACGACGCGTCACGCCGCGTCACCGGCGTCTCCATCACCCCGCTAGACGAGCTGGCGCGGCCCCGCATCGATGTCACCATCCGCATCTCGGGGTTCTTCCGCGACGCGTTCCCGCACGTCATCACGCTGCTGGACGAGGCGATCGTGGCGATCTCCGAACTGGACGAGCCCCCCGAGCAGAACTACCTGCGCGCCCACGTGGAGTCCGACGTCGCCGGGCACGGCGACCGGCGCCGCGCCACCTCGCGGATCTTCGGGTCGAAGCCCGGCGCGTACGGGGCCGGGCTGCTCCCGCTGATCGACGCCCGCAACTGGCGCAGCGACGCCGACCTCGCCGAGGTCTACGCCGTGTGGGGCGGCTACGCCTACGGCCGTGGGCTCGACGGGCGCGAGGCGCGCGGCGACATGGAACAGTCGTTCCGGCGCATCACGGTCGCGGCGAAGAACCAGGACACCCGCGAGCACGACATCGTCGACTCCGACGACTACTTCCAGTACCACGGCGGCATGGTCGCGACGGTCCGGGCGCTGACGGGCCGCTCGCCCGCCGCGTACGTCGGCGACTCTGCGGTCACCGACGCGGTGAAGACCCGCACGCTCGCCGAGGAGACCAAGCGGGTGTTCCGGGCGCGGGTGGTCAACCCGAAGTGGATCACCGCGATGCAGCGCCACGGTTACAAGGGCGCATTCGAGCTGGCCGCCACCGTCGACTACCTGTTCGGCTACGACGCCACCGCCGGCGTCGTCGACGACTGGATGTACACCCAGCTCGCCGAGTCCTACGTGTTCGACCCGACCAACCGCGCGTTCATGGACAAGTCGAACCCGTGGGCCCTGCGCGGCATCACCGAGCGGCTCCTCGAGGCCGCCGACCGCGGGATGTGGGCCAAACCCGACGACTCCGTCCTCGACCGGCTCAGGCAGACCTACCTCGACCTGGAAGGCGACCTGGAAGGCGACCTGGAGGGCGACCGGTGAACACGCTGATCGGAGTGGGTGTCGGGCCGGGTGACCCGGACCTCGTCACCGTCAAGGCGGCGAACCTGCTCGCCAAGGCCGATGTCGTGTTCGTGCCCGTCGCCGACACCGGCGAGACCGGACGCGCCGAGCAGACCGTGCTGTTCTACGCCGAGGCGTGGCGCGTCGAGCGGGTGGTGTTCGCGCTGCACGACCGCGAGCACACCGCACGCCGCGAGCAGGCGTGGGACGCCGCGGCCGCGCAGGTGGCGCGCTGGTTCGCCGGGCATCCCGACACCACCGCCGCGTTCGCGACGATCGGTGACCCGTGCGTCTACTCGACGTTCACCTACCTCGCGGCGAGCGTCCGCGACGCCATGGGCGAGTTGGAGGTCGGGCTGATCCCCGGCATCACCGCCATGCAGGACCTGGCCGCCCGCAGCGGCACACCGTTGGTGGAGGGCCGCGAGGCGCTGTCCCTGTTCCCGATGACGGCCGGTGCCGACCGCTTCCGGGAGGCCCTCACGCGCGGCGACGCCGTGGTCGCCTACAAGTTCGGCCGGATGCTCCCCGAGACCCTGGCCGTGCTGCGCGAGACGGGGCGTCTGGAGAACGCGGTGTACGGCGCCGGTCTGGGCCTCACCGGAGAGGACATCCGGCCCGCCGCCGACCTCGACCCGGACGAGCCGGGCCCCTACCTCTCCACGCTGATCGTCCCGCCGGTCCGCACGGGCCGCGGCGAGGGCCTGCGCTGAGTCGGGCCCGACATGGGCACCTCCGCACGGCGTCCGCGCCACGACATGTCCGGGCGCCGCGCGTGCCCGGGAGGAACAGATGACCCTGCTCGCCGACACCGTGGCCGCGATCACTCCGACCGACGGGGCGGCCCGTGCCGCCGCCGCCGAACGCCTGGACCGGATGACCAAGCCGCGCGGCTCGCTGGGCCGCGTGGAGGACGTCGCCGTCACCCTCGCCGGGATCGCCGGGCGGTGCCCGCCGCCGCTGCCCGAACCCGCCGCCGTGGCCGTGTTCGCGGCCGACCACGGCGTCCACGCCCAGGGCGTCACGCCGTGGCCCCAGGAGGTGACGGCGCAGATGGTCGCCAACTTCCTCGCCGGCGGCGCCGTGGTCAACGCGTTCGCGCGGCGGCTCGGCGCGGAGGTCTGCGTCGTCGACGTCGGGGTGGCCTCCCCGCTCGACCCGGTTCCCGGCCTGCTCCCGCGCCGCGTGGCCGACGGCACCGCCGACATGACCGCGGGCCCGGCGCTCACCCGGGCGCAGGTGACCGCCGCCGTCGAGGTGGGGATCGGGACCGCCCGCGACCTCGTCGCCGCGGGCAGCCGCTGCCTTCTCACCGGTGACATGGGCATCGCCAACACCACCGCCGCAGCCGCGCTGATCTGCGCGTTCACCGGCGCCACCCCGGCCGAGGCGACCGGTCGGGGCACGGGCATCGACGACGCGACGCTCGCCCGCAAGACCGCTGTCGTGGCCCGCGCGCTGGAGCTGCACGAGCCCGACCCGGCCGACCCGGTGGGTGTGCTCGCGGCGTTCGGCGGGCTCGAGCACGACGCGCTCGCCGGGTTCGTCCTGGCCGCGGCGGCCGGGCGGGTCCCCGTGCTGCTCGACGGCGTCAACGCCGGCGCCGCCGCGCTGGTGGCCGCCGCGCTGTGC
>JAJAZD010000026.1 GCA_026785945.1 Pseudonocardia sp.
AGCAGCCCGTTGCGCTGCACCTCGTCCTGCAGCCGACGCCCGGCCTGGCTGACCGCCTGGTTGACGGTGTAGCCGCCGGCCAGGTTGTTGACCGTGGTCGCCGCCCGGTCCTGGGGGGTGCCCGACCCGTCACCCACGAAGCGCTGACCCAGCCGACCCACACCGGCCGGACCCCTCCCGTACCCCGCCCGGCCGGCCACGCTCTGGTCACCCGCCCGGCCCTGGGCCACCAACCGGTCGTAGTCGGGATGCCCCGGCACACCCCGCCCCACGACCGCCGGACCCGCCACCCACACACCCACACTGTTGCCGTCCTGCGGGTTCCACGAACCCGGCCGCACACACCCCTGGCTCAACGCCGGACTGCACACCGGGCGACCCAACCGGGTCACCGGTTCCGCACCGACCAGCGCCCCGCCCGGCCCCGTGCCCGACCCGGTAGCCAACAGCCCACCCGGCAGCACCGGCACCAACCCCGCCGCCACCGTCGAACCGCCCAACCCCAACCCGCCCGTGCCCACCTGCGGGGCCAGCAACGGCAGCGCCGCGCCCGCACCCACCAGCGCACCCACCAGCGCACCCGTCCTCGGGTCCAGGTACTGACCCGTGTTGATCGTCAACGGCGCCGTGCCGCGCTCCGTCGCCATCAGGTTCCCCGACCGGTCGTAGACCGCGACGTACCCCACCAACAGATGACCGCCCGGCGGCGACCATGCCTCAACCGATCACCGGCACGCCACCCCGGCGTGCACATGGTCATCACGCCCTGTAGGACTATTCTGCGCGCCCTCGACCAGCCTGCGCCTCACGTGGTTTCGGAGAAGGTGGATTTTAGGGATGACAGACCTGTCGAATGCTCGGATCAAGGCCTTCGCTGACAAGATCATGTCGGCCGAGGAGGCCGCCGAATTCATCCCGGCTGGTTCCAATGTCGGGATGAGCGGTTTCACCGGTTCGGCGTACCCCAAGGCAGTGCCGGGGGCGATGGTGGCTCGCGCGAGGGAGGCGAAGGCCGCCGGAGAACAGTATGCGGTCAGTGTCTGGACCGGCGCCTCGACTGCTCCTGAACTGGACGGCGCGATGGCAGAGGTCGACAGCGTCCACCTGCGGATGCCCTACCAGTCTGACCCGATCAGCCGCGCCAAGATCAACGCAGGCCTCATGGACTACATGGATGTCCACCTCTCCCACGTCGCGCAGATGGTGTGGGAGGGCTTCTTCGGGCACATGGACGTCGCTCTGATCGAGGTGGCCGGGATCACCGCTGAGGGTGAGCTGATCCCCTCGACGTCAGTTGGCAACAACAAGACGTGGATCGACCAGGCCGACAAGGTGATCCTTGAGGTGAACTACGCGCAGCCGCTGGGGCTCGAGGGCATGCACGACATCTACTACGGCACCGAGCTGCCACCGAACCGCAAGCCCCTTATGATCTCCGAGGCCTCAGACCGGGTCGGAGTGCCCTACCTGCACGTCGCTCCGGAGAAGGTCATCGCCGTCGTCGAGACGAACAGCCCGGACCGCAACACCCCGTTCAAGGCGCCGGATGCCGACTCGGAGAAGATCGCCGGTCACGCCCTCGAGTTCCTCACCCACGAGGTGGAGATGGGAAGGCTGCCAGCGACACTCCTGCCGATTCAGTCGGGCGTCGGCAACATCGCGAACGCTGTGCTGATGGGACTCGACAAGGGCCCGTTCCGGCCGCTGACCTCCTACACCGAGGTCATCCAGGACGGCATGCTGCAGATGCTCCGCAGCGGCACGGTGAGCATGGCCTCGGCGACCGCATTCTCACTCAGCGAGGTGGGCCTGGAGGACCTGATCGAGCACATCGACTTCTTCCGCGAGCGGATCATCCTTCGCCCGCAGGAGATCAGCAACCACCCCGAGGTTATTCGTAGGCTCGGCTGCCTGGCGATGAACGGCATGCTCGAGGCCGACATCTACGGCAACGTCAACTCCACCCACCTCATGGGATCGAGCATGATGAACGGCATCGGTGGCTCCGGTGACTTCGCACGCAACGCCTTCATCTCGATGTTCTTCTCCCCCTCAACCGCCAAGGGTGGGAAGATCTCGTGCATCGTGCCGATGGTCAGCCACGTCGACCACACCGAGCACGATACGCACGTCATCGTGACCGAACAGGGTCTTGCCGATCTGCGTGGCCTTCCGCCGCGCCGCCGCGCACAGCAGATCATCGACCACTGCGCGCACCCGGACTACCGGGATGCCCTGCAGGACTATCTTGACCGGGCGACTGCTACCGCAAAGGGCAAGCACACCCCTCACATTCTCGAAGAATCTCTGTCGTGGCACGCACGCTTCCTGAAGGATGGCACGATGCAGAAGGCTTGATCCGTCATGATGAAGGGCGCCGAACCCGCTGGCCTGGATCTTTCACGGGGGCGACGGTGTCCGGTCGTCGATCGCCGACCCCTATTTTGATCATGAGTTCCTGTTCGTAGGGTTGATGGTTGGCCGACGGTCGTGTCGGTCCGCCGGGTTCCACGCTCCGGTTGGTGTCCTTCCTGGTTGTCGGGGTGTCGGGCGGGGGTCACGTCGGAGCGGTGAGGGCGTTGACCGCGGTCCAGGAGTGCAACAGCGCGGGAGTGGCGGGCCAGTCGGCTCGCAGGTGAAGCCAGCGTTTGCGCTGGCCGCGGGTCAACCGGGCCGGGATGTGCAGGAACCCGAACCGCAGCAGCTTGGGTGCGGCGGCGCGTCACTCGCCGGCGGGCAGCGCGAGGTGGCGGAAGCAGGCGAGCAGGTTCGCGGCCAGGCCGACGGTCTGGGTCCAGGCCACGTTGATCGCCCAGTGCCGGGAGGGCCACCGGTTGAGCCCTTCGAGCAGGCGGTAGACGCGCTCGCGGTTGCGACGGTCCACCGCCACCAGCCGGGCGGGCCGCAGCACGCGCGGGTGCTGGGACACCAGCGGCTGGCTCGCCCCGGTTGCCTCGACCAGCTCACCGACCGAGCGCGGGGCGGGCCCCAGTTCCATCACGATCGACAGCCGGACCGGCGTGGCCAGGGCGCGGAACAGCTCACCCATCGCCACCACCACGCCGGCCGTGACGACACCGCGGGGGTCCGCTGCGTCGCCCATCCTGCGACCGTAGGACATGCATACGTGCTCACGCACGCACGGGAGCTGCCACTTCTCCGGCACCCCATACGCAGAAGTTCGCCCGGCCGACGTCTCTCGCGCCGACCCGGCCCCTGCGCGCCGCCATCCACGCGCACCACCCGGACCAGCGCGCAACCCCGACCAACGCGCTCAGGGCAGCTTCCAGTCCACCGGTTCGCCGCCGAGCTCGTCGAGCAGTTCGTTGACGCGGCTGAACGGGCGCGACCCGAAGAAGCCCCGATCCGCCGACATCGGGCTCGGGTGCGCCGACTCGACCAGCGGCACGTCGACGAGCAGCGGTGCGAGGTTGCGCGCGTCGCGGCCCCACAGGATCGCGACCAGCGGCTCGGCGTCCCGTTCGACGAGCGCGGATGGCCTGCTCGGTGACCTTCCCAGCCCTTGTCTCGGTGCGATCCCGGGTTGCCCGGTTCGACGGTGAGCACCCGGTTGAGCAGCAGCACGCCCTGGTCGGCCCACGGGGGGAGATCGCCGGTGGACGGTGTGGGGTGGCCGAGGTCGTCGGAGTACTCGCGGAAGATGTTGGCGAGCGACCGCGGCACCGGACGGGTCTGCGGGGCGACCGAGAACGACAGCCCGATCGCGTGCCCCGGCGTCGGATAGGGATCCTGGCCGACGATCAGCACGCGCGCCTCGTCGAAGGGCCGGGTGAACGCACGCAGCACGTCGGCCCCGGCCGGGAGATAGCGCCGCCCGCCGGCCATCTCCGCCCGCAGGAACTCGCCCATGTCCGCCATCACCGGCGCCACCGGCCCCAGGGCCTGCGCCCACCCGGCCTCGACGACCTCGTTCAACGGCCTGGCCTCGCGAACCCGCGCCGGGACGCCCGACGCCATGGTCCGCGGCGGGATCTGCGCGTTCGGCGACACGACGGCCCCGGCCGCGACCACCGCGCCCGCCCCGACCGTCGACCCGTTCAGCACCACCGATCCGGACGAGATCAGCGCACCGTCCCCGATGGTGGCGCCCTCGATGAGCACGTTGTGCCCCACCGTCACCTCGTCGCCGATGATCGTCGGCTGGGTGGCGGTGCAGTGGATGATCGAACCGTCCTGGACGCTCGTCCGCGCCCCCACCACGATCCGCCCGTCGTCGCCACGCAGCACGGCCGTGGGCCACACCGTCGATTCCGCACCGATGTTCACCCGGCCGATCACCACGGCGTCGGGATGGACGTAGGCGTCGGGATGGATGTCGGGCTCGACGTCACCGAGGGCGTAGAGGCGCACGGCCGTGCACTCCACGGGCCGGCACCCACCGACCAGGGAGCGACGGGCCGGGTCAGCGTTCGTCGTCGGACCGCTCCAACCGCTGCGCCAGCTCGTCGACCACGAGGACCTCCGGCCGGACCGCGCCGCTGCGGTACACCGACCGGGCCACGATCTGCGCGATCACCGGCGCGGTGATCAGCTGGAACACCGCCACCAGCAGCAGCGTGACGGCACTCTCGAACGGCACCCGCAGCGCGGCGCCGGCCAGAATCAGCAGCAGCCCCAGCGTCTGCGGCTTGGTGGCCGCCTGCAGCCGCGAGAGCAGGCTCGGCAACACCACCAGCCCGAGCGCGCCGAGCAGGCCCTGCGCGGCCCCGGCCAGCAGCAGCACGGCGGAGACGACATCGAGGAACGTCATCGGTGCCGCTCCCGGTGCGCGGCCAGCCGGGCCGCGGTGGCCGAGCCGACGAACGCCACCAGCGAGAACGCCACGAGCAGTGCCACGTTCGACACGTCCTGGTAGAACGCCACGTACACGGCGCCGGCGCCCACGATCAGCACGACGAACACGTCGAGAGCGGCGATGCGGTCGAGCGTGTCGGGCCCGCGGAACAGCCGCACCAGCGTCAGCGCCCCCGCGGCGACCAGCATTGAGACCACGATCACGTACACCACGGTCATGGGCGTCCCATCATCATCCGTCGGGCCTGCGCGATCTCCTCGGGCGCCCCGACGGCGGCCAGCACGCTGCGCTGGATCTCCATGGCCGCGGTGCGCGCCGCCTCGATGTCGGCCGAGTCGCGCGGGCCGAGGATGTAGATGTACCAGAGGCTGCGTTGGAGATCGATCTGCAGGACCAGGGTGCCCGGCGAGAGCGTGTACGCGCTCGCGATCAGCGCCACCACCCGGTCCGAGGTGCTCAGCAGCGGCACCTCCAGGATCGCGCCGCGGGCGCGCCAGCCGTAGCGCAGGGTCTGCCGGCTCACGTCGAACGAGGAGACCACGAGATCGCAGGCGAGGTGCCACAGGAGGGCGAGCAGCGCGACCGGTCGGAACGGCAGCCGGTGCGCCACCGGGCCCGCCCGGAACAGCGCGGTGACGACGAACCCGACCAGCACGCCCCCGACGATCGTCAGCAGGGTGAACGAGCCCCACAGCAGCACCCAGACCACCGCCAGCCAAGCGACGGACAGCAGCCGGGTCGCCGAACGGAGCGTGCCGGAGTGAGCATCGCTCACGGGCCCACCCCCAGCACGGCGGTGCGGTAGGGCTCGCGGTCGAGCAGGTCCACCCCGGCCCGCCCCGTCACCGCCGAGAGCGGCCCGGCGAACACCGCGATGGCCAGGCTGACGGCCACGAGCCCGGCGGTGGCCGCGTACATGGGCACGGGGGTGCGCTCGGCGGTGCCGACGACCACCTCGTCGTCCGGGTCGTCGTCGGGCAGCGCCGGCTTCGGCTCGCCCCAGAACACGCGCACCCACACCCGCGCCAGCGCGTACAGCGTGAGCAGGCTGGCGATGATCACGACCCCGGCCACGGCGGTGGTCCACGGCCCGGCCGCCACCCCGGCCTGCAGCAGCGCGAGCTTCGCGACGAAACCGGCCGTCGGCGGCACCCCGGCGAGGGTGAGCGCGGGAATCGCGAACAGCACCGCCAGCCCCGGCGCGGTGCGCGCCAGCCCACCCATCCGGTCGAGCGCCACGGTGCCGGTGCGCCGCGTGATCAGACCGCTGACCAGGAACAGCGTGGCCAGCACGGTGATGTGGTGCGCCGCATAGAGTGCCGCCCCCGACACCCCGGCCGCGTCGAACACGGCCAGCCCGAACAGCATGAACCCGATGTGGCTGACCAACAGGAACGACAGCAGCCGGTTGACGTCGTTCTGGGCCAGCGCACCGAGCGCCCCGACGAGCATGGTGGCCACGGACAGCACCAGCAGCAGCGTCCAGGGCTCCTCGCGGTGGAACAGCAGCGTCTGGGTGCGGAGCATCGCGTAGAAGCCGACCTTGGTGAGCAGCCCCGCGAACAGCGCCGCCACCGGACCGGGCGCGTTGGGGTAGCTGTCGGGCAGCCAGAAGTGCAGCGGCACCATCGCCGCCTTGATCCCGAAGACGACCAGCAGCATCAGCCCGAGCACCGTGACCAGGCCCGGCGGCAACAGCTCGATCCGCCCGGCGAGGTCGGCCAGGTTGACGGTGCCGGTGGCCGCGTACACCAGCCCGATCGCGGTGAGGAACAGCAGCGACGACAGCAGGCTGACCGTCACGTACGTCATCCCGGCCCGGATCTTCGCAGCGCTGGTGCGCCGCGTGATCAGCACGTAGGAGGCCGTCAGCATGATCTCGAACGCCACGAACAGCGTGAACAGGTCGCCGGTGAGGTACGCCAGCGAGACGCCCGCGGACAGCATCAGGTACATCGGGTGGAACGTGGTGCTGACCGTGCCGCGGCCGTAGTCGGCGATGCGCTGGTCGATGGCGTAGACGAGCACCGCCAACGTCACCAGGGCGGAGACGAGCAGCAGCAGCGCCGAGAGCCGGTCGGCCACCAGCGAGATGCCCACCGGCGCCGCCCAGCCGCCGAGCTCGGCGACCAGCGGGCCGCGGGCGTCGGACTCCACGAGCAGCACCACCGCGATCGCCGACACCGCGAGCAGCACCACCACCCCGACCACCCGTTGCAGGGTGGGCGAACGGCTCCCGATGACGGTGATCGCGGCCCCCAGGATCGGCAGCAGCACGGGCAGGGCGATGAGCGCGGTCACGACGGGTCCTGCCGCGTCGCGGCCTCGTCGGTGTGGTCCTCGTCGGTGTGGTCCTGGTCGTCGTCGAGCGACGCCGAGGGCATCTTCTGTGTCGCGATCCGGCGGTCCTCCACGTCGTCCTGCACCTCGTCGTGCCCGACCAGCACGAACGAGCGGTAGCCCAGCGCCAGCAGGTAGGTGGTGAGGGCGAAGGTGATGACGACGGCGGTGAGCGCGAGGGCCTGCGGCAGGGGGTCGGTGATCGTCTCGGCGGTCCCGGTGCCGACGATCGGCGCGCGCCCGGGCGGGCCGCCGGCGATCTGCAGTAGCAGGTTGGTGCCGTGCCCCAGCACCACCACGCCGATCAGCACACGCATCAGCGAGCGCTGCAGCAGCAGGTAGAACCCGGCGGTGTAGAGCACGCCCACCGTGACCGCCATGGCCAGGTTGATCGTCGTCGGCCCGGTCACGGGAGCCACTCCTCCGCTTCGCGCATGTCGCGCTCGATGCCCGCCCCGAGCGACCGCAGCAGGTCGACCACCACCCCGACGATCAGCAGGTAAACCCCGATGTCGAGGAACAGACTGGTCTGCGCCGACACCGGACCGAGCAGCGGGATGTCGACGGCCAGCTTCGCGCTCGACAGCGCCGGCGATCCCACCAGCAACGGCACCAGCGCCGTGAGCACGGCGATCGCCAGCCCCGACCCGATGACCACCGGCGGCCGCACCGGCACCGGCATGCCGAACCCGACGGACCCGCCCGCGATGTGGCGCAGCACGAACGCCAGCCCTGCGACGAGGCCCGCGGCGAACCCGCCGCCCGGCGAGTAGTGGCCCACCAGCAGCAGGTAGAGGGAGAACACCAGCATCGTGGGGAACAGCGTGCGGGCGGCGACCTCCAGCAGCAGCCTGCGAGTGCGGCCGCGGCGGCAGGCGCCGGGCAGCATCCAGGGCTCGCGGGGGGCGTCCCACTCGTCGAAGATGGTCATCCGACGAGGTCCTCCTCGTGCCGTGGGCTGCCCTGGCCGCTCTCCACGGACGCGCTGAGGCCCTTGCGGTCGTAACGGGTGGCGAGCACCAGGCTGGCGACGCCGGCGGCCGCCACGAACAGCACACCGATCTCGCCGACGGTGTCGAGTGCCCGGAAATCGACGAGGATCGCGGCGATCACGTTGTCGGCGCCCGCACCGTCGGGGGCGAGCGCGATGAAGTCCGCAGAGGTCGACGACGGGGCGACGCGGGCCGCGGAGAGCACTACCGCCACCCCCGCCACGACGGTGCCGCCGACGGCCGCGAGCCCGGCCCTGAACCACTGGGCCCGACGCGGCGAGGGCTGCTCGGTGAAGTGCGCGGGCAGCCGCCGCAGCACGAACACGAACGCCACCAGCGACAACGTCTCGACGAGGAACTGGGCCAGCGCGAGATCCGGCGCACCGCCGACGATGAACAGCCCCGCCACGCCGTACCCGATGACGCCGACGAGCAACACCGCGGTGAACCGGCGGCGGGCCTTGACCACGGCCAGCGCGGCCACCGCCACCGCCAGCCCGAGCGGCACCTGGATGATCGAGTGATAGAGCGGCTGCCCGACCGGCCAGGCCCCGCCGAACAACGTGGCCGGCCCGATCAGGACCACCACGACGACGATGATCGTGGCGAGGTAGGCGGGCAGCGAACCGACCTGCACCCGACCGGTGACGACCACCGCCACCCGCTCCAGGCCGGCGATGGCTCCCTCGTAGCCGTGCTGGGCGTCGAACGGGCTGTGTTTGGCCAGCCGGTCGACCCGGGTGCGCAGGACGTGCACGGTGAGGCCGCCGCCGATCGCGATCGCGGAGAACAGCAGCGGCAGCCCGAGGCCGTGCCAGAGCGCGAGGTGGTACTCCCCGGGACCGGCGTAGGCTTCGGCCGGCGCGTCGACCAGAGGGTAGGCGATCCCGAGCGCGAGACCGGCGGCTGCGCTCAGCCAGATCGGGGCGGTCGTCAGCGGGCCGGGGGCGTGCACCGGGGTGGGCGCGACGCCGGGCTTGGCCGCGAACGTCCCCCACAGGAAGCGGGCGCTGTACGCGGCCGTGAGCACCGATCCGGCGAGCAGACCCAGCGCGATCGCCCAGCCACGCACCCCTCCTTCGCCGAGGAAGGCCTCGAACGCCGTCTCCTTGCCGACGAACCCGAGCAGCGGCGGCAACCCGGCCATCGACGCGGCCGCCACCGCCGCCGCGACGGCGAGCCCGGGCATCGAGGTGCGCAGACCGGAGAGCTTGCGCAGGTCACGGGAGCCGGCGGCGTGCTCGACCGCACCGACGATCATGAACAGCGGGGCCTTGAACAGCCCGTGCGCGAGCAGCATCGCGATCCCGCCGAGCGCGGCGATCCGCCCGCCCGCCCCGAACAGCACCATCAGGAACCCGAGCTGGCTGACGGTGCCGAACGCGAGCACCCGCTTGAGGTCGGTCTGGTGCAGCGCCCGCCAGCCGCCGATCAGCATCGTGCCGAGCCCCGCCACGACCACCGGCACCCACCACACCGCGAGATCGGAGAACCCGGGCGAGAGCCGCGCCACCAGGTACACCCCGGCCTTCACCATCGACGCGGCGTGCAGGTAGGCGCTGACCGGGGTGGGCGCCACCATCGCGGCCGGCAGCCATGGGTGGAACGGCAACTGCGCGGACTTCGTGAACGCCCCGAGCAGGATCAACGGCAGCGCGGCCGTCACCATCGGACCGGTGGGCGGCGCCGCCACGATCTCGGAGATCCGGTAGGTGCCCGCCGCCTCGCCCAGCAGCACGAACCCGAGCAGCATCGCGAGCCCGCCGAGCACCGTGACCAGCAACGCCTGTACCGCGGCCCGGCGGTTCTCGCGCTTCTCCCCGCTCTGCCCGACCAGCAGGAACGACGTGACCGACGTCAGCTCCCAGAAGACGTAGAGCGTGAGCAGGTCGTCGGCGAGGACCAGCCCGAGCATGACGCCCGCGAACGTCAGCAGCAGCGCGGCCGAGCGAGTGGCGTCCTCCGACGTGGGCCCGAAGTAGCCCATCGCGTAGACCAGGATCACCGCGCCGATTCCGGAGACCAGCACGATCATGGCCAGGGCGAGCGCATCGAGCCGGAAACTCAGCTCCAGGCCGAGGGTGGGGGCCCAGGCGGTGGTGCTGGTGAGTCCCGGGCCCAGCGCCGGGCCGGCGTTCGCCAGCGCCCAGGCCAGGGTGAGGGCCGGCAGGATCGCCGCCACCCCGAATGCCGCGCGTCGACTGCGCGCGGACACCATCGGTAGGGCTGCGGCCACGACGAGATGGGCGAGGACGAGTGCGAGCACGCGGCACGTCCTCTCGTCGGTCTCGGCGGTCGATCGCGGACGGCGGAGGGGAGCCCGGCGCGCATGATCGAATCCGACGCCCGCGGATCCGTACGGGACCACCGGGCGGGCGCCGGATCGTGGACCACTCTACCGGCGCACCATGACATCCACCGACCACAGCAGCTCGGTGAGCGCACTCACGCAACTGTTCGAGAACGATCCAGAAGATCAACGCGCTGTGCCGGGCGAGACTGTTCTCCGCACCCGCCTGCGCGCCGCCGCCACCCCGAACAACCCGTTTGGCAGGACCTCGCCCATCAGCAGCGACAGCGTGTTGTCGTAGGTGATGCAGGACCAGACAGCCACCCCCGCCCTGCACGCCATTTCGCGAACGAGATCGACCTCCCGACGCTGCAGACGCAGCTCACGGACGGCTGGGCTGGCATCGGCGGCTGACGCCTCAGCAGGCCGGGCAGGGCAGGGGCTTGGCGTAGCAGCGGCTGCGCGGATCGTCGCGGTAGACGCCGAACCCCGGTATCGGCGTGTAGCCCTCGCTGACGTAGAGCGCGACGGCCTCGGGCTGACGGGTGTCGGTCGCCAGGATCATGCGCCGTCACCCGGCTGCGGCGCTGGCGCGCTCCAGGTCGGCGAGCACCGTCCGGGCGTGGCCGTGACCGCGGTGGGCCGGGGCCACGAACATGCGCTTGATCTCCGAGTCCCCGTCGCACAGTTCGGGATCCGCGGGCACCGCCGCCCGGGCGCGCCAGCCACCGCACGCCAGGGCCGCACCGTCGACGTAGCCGACGACGAAGTACCCGCGGGGTTCGGCGAACTGGGCCGGTTCGAGGGGCGTGGCGTCCTCGTCACCGTAGCGCTCGCGGTAGAACGCCTGCACCTCGGCGATGAGGCGGACCGCGTCGGGATGGTCGTAGCGCGTGGGGCGGAGGTCGAGCACGTGATCAATCTAGATGAGTGATTCCGTGAAGTTGGTGTTCAGCGGTCGTCGACGACCGGTGTTCGTTCTGCGGTGACGTCGAGTGCCCAGTTGCGCCTGATACCTGTGGCCAGGGCGAGGAGGCGTTGAGGCGGCTGACTCACGACTCGACACGACGCCCGTGCTCCCCGTCCGCGGCGACACCCCCCGTCGAACGGGGGCACCGACCCGCGGCAGGGAGTACCACCGGAGAACGGGGGCATGCCGGA
>JAJAZD010000027.1 GCA_026785945.1 Pseudonocardia sp.
CACCCCGCGCGTCCACCGTGATCTTCTGCGACAGATCCCCCCGCGCCACCGCCGTGGTCACCTGCGCGATGTTGCGCACCTGACCCGTCAGGTTCGACGCGAGCTCGTTGACGTTCTCTGTGAGGTCACGCCACGTGCCCGACACGTTCGGCACCGCCGCCTGGCCGCCCAGCTTGCCCTCGATGCCCACCTCACGCGCCACACGGCTGACCTCGTCGGCGAAGCTGGAGAGCTGGTCGACCATCGTGTTGACCGTGCTCTTGAGTTCCAGGATCTCGCCCCGGGCGTCGACGGCGATCTTCTGCGACAGGTCGCCGGTGGCCACCGCCGTGGCGACGTGGGCGATGCCACGCACCTGGTCGGTGAGGTTGACGGCCATCAGGTTCACGGCGTCGGTGAGGTTCTTCCACGTACCGGCGACGTTCGGCACGACGGCCTGTCCACCCAGGCGCCCGTCCGTGCCCACCTCCCGCGCCACGCGCGTGACCTCGTCGGCGAACAGGCGCAGCGTGGCGGTCAACGCGTTGATGGTGTCGGCCAGCTCGGCGACCTCGCCGCGGGCGTTCACCGTGATCGTGCGGGACAGGTCGCCGCGGGCGATCGCGGTGGCGGCGCTGGAGATCGACCGCACCTGGTTGGTGAGGTTGCTGGCCATGGTGTTCACCGAGTCGGTCAGCGCCCGCCAGGTCCCCGCGACGCCGCGCACATCGGCCTGCCCGCCCAGGCGCCCGTCCGTGCCCACCTCCCGTGCCACGCGCGTGACCTCGTCGGCGAAGCTCGACAGCTGGTCGACCATCGTGTTGACGGTGCGCCCGATGCGTCGGAACTCGCCGCGCAACGGGCGGCCCTCGATCTCCAGTGCCATGTGCTGGGAGAGGTCTCCCTCCGCGACGGCCTCGATCACGCGGGCGATCTCGGCCGTGGGCGCGGCCAGGTCGTCGATCAGGGCGTTGACCGACCGGGTACCGGTGGCCCACGCCCCGTCGTAGGACTCCTCGTCGAGGCGGTCCGACATCCGACCCTCGCGTCCGACAACGCGCCGGATCCGCAGCAGGTCGCGGTTGTGGCGCTCCTGCAACGTGACGAGCTCGTTGAACTGGTCCACGACCTCGGCGGCCGCGCCGTCGGCGAGCGCACCGTCGCGACGGGGCAGTCGCACGTCGAACCGGCCCTGACGCACCTGGTGCAGCGCCTGCGCGAGGTCCCGCAACAGGTTCGACTCCGTCGTGGTCATGACAGTCCTCCTCCCCGGCTCGGCACCGGTCCGGGCACCGCATGCGCGTGGTGAGGCTAGTCGATCCGCCTGACCGCGGTGCTGGCGCGAGCGGTCCGTCGGGGGACAGGGCAGACTGCGGCCGTGCCTGTTGAGCTCGAGCGGCGGATCCGGTTGCCGCCCGACGCCCGATCCGCGGCGAGGGCACGCAGGATGCTCCAGGACGCGCTGGGGGTTCTCGACGGGTTCGACACCGACTCCGACTCCGACCTCACCGACACGGCTGTGCTGCTGGCCAGCGAGCTGTGCGAGAACGCCGTGCTGCACGCCGGCACCGAGTTCGACGTCGAGCTCACCGTCTCCGACGCCGCGCTCGGTGTGGCCGTCACCGACCACGGCGCCGGACCGTTGGAGCTGCACCTGGCCCAACCGCGGCGCCGCTACGGCCGCGCCGCCACGCACGGCCGCGGGCTGGCGCTGGTGGCGCGCCTGGCCACCTCGTGGGGGACCCGCCATGAGTCCGACGGGCGCCACGTCACGTGGTTCTCCCTGTCCCGGACGAGTTCCTCACCCGCCGGGCGAGTGGCCGAGTCGGAGGCGGAGTCGGATCCGGAGCGGGTGTGGGCGGCCGCCGACCAGGCCCGCTGGCTGTTGCGCGTCCCGCCCGCGCTCGTCGAGCGGCTCGAACCCCTCGAACTGGTCGCCGAGCTCGTCCGCAGGCTCCGGGAGCTGCTCGACGCGGAGTACGTGTCCGTCGATGTCGACGAGGGCGACGGTTCGGGCCCCCGCGAGGTCGCCCGCGACGGAACGGGTCGGGTGGGTCGCGCGGGTCGCGAACCGGCGGTAGAGGTCGCGCTGCCGGTGACGCCGCCGCTGCGGGGCACGCTGCGGGTGTCACACCACGCGGGCGGCAGGTCCCCCGTCGATCCCGTCCGGATCCGCGACTTCACCGAGCTCGTCGCCTTCCGCATCGCGTTGGCCGTCGAGTCGCGGTGGCTGCGGCGGGTGGACCAGCGTCGGCGCACCTGGATGACCTATCTCGCCGAGACCAGCGAACTGTTCGGGCAGTCCCTCGACGTCGACCTGGCCGTCACCGTGGTGCCGCAGGTGGTCGTGCCGCGGCTGGGCCGGTGGTGCGCGGTGCATCTCGTCGACCCGAGCGGCCGACTCACCCTCGCCGCGTTGACCCATGCCGACGAGAACGAACTGCCGGAGCTGCGCGCCGTGCTGGACCCCGACGCCGACCCCGGCCTGCCCCCGGCGCTGCGGGCCGGGCTTGCGGAGCTGGTCCGGGACGGCTCGGCTCCGGTCAGGGTCGCCGTGCCGACCGACGGCCTGGCTGTGCCGCTGCGGGCCCGAGGCACCACGATCGGCACCCTGCTGGTCGGGCGCCCGGACGGGCGCCCGCACAGTCCCGAGGACATCGTGCTGGCCGCCGACATCGCCCGTCGCGCCGCGCTGGCGATCCACAACGCCCAGAGCACCGCCGCGCACGTCGCGGTGTCCCAAGCCCTGCAGCAGGCACTGCTCCCCCGCGCCCTGCCGGTCGTGCCGGGAATCGAGTTCGCCGCCGAGTACCTGCCCGCCAGCTCCGGCAGCGACGTGGGCGGCGACTTCTACGACGTGGTGACCGTCGACCCGTCGCGCTGGATGGTGTCGATCGGCGACGTGTGCGGCAAGGGCGCCCGAGCCGCCGCGCGCACGGGGCTGGTGCGCGACGTCCTGCGCGTCGTCGTCCGCGACGGCCGCTCACTCCCCCGGGCCATCGAGATGCTCAACGACGTGATGATGGAGGCGGCCGACCCGCTGCAGTTCTGCACGCTCGCGTCCGCGATCCTGAGCAGGCCCCGTCCCGGTGAACCCCCCGGCCTCGGCGTGGAGCTGGTGCTGGCCGGGCACCTGCAGCCCGTGGTCGTGCGTGCCGACGGCACCGCCGAGCTGGTGGGTCGCTTCGGTACCGCGGTCGGGCTGGTCGCCACGGTCCGGGTGGTGTGCACCCAGCACCGGCTCGGCCCGGGCGACACGCTGCTCGTGTACACCGACGGGGTCACCGAACGGCGGCGGGGACGCGAGCACTTCGGCGCGGACCGGCTGCTCCGCGCCGCGGCCGCCGCCGCGGGCGGTTCGGCGGCACAGGTCGTCGCGGGAGTCCGGGAGGCCGTCGAGCGGTTCTCCCGCGATCCGCTGGGCGACGACATCGCGCTGCTCGCGGTCCGCGCGGCACCCGGGACTCCCGGCCGGTGACCCCGCTCGCCCGGCACCGTCCACACGGCGCGGCGTACGCAATTACAGCCATCGGCAGGTACCCCGCGCCGCCCGCCTGACCCATCCTGGACGCGGCACCGGATCGATACGGGCATGATCGGTCGTGGATGCGCACAGGACAGGCAGGATCGGTTCGGGATCGAGCAGGAAGGACCGGATGCCGGAAGCGACCCGCCACCGCAGCCTCGCGCCGCGCCTGTGGCCGACCGTCCTGCTCGTCCTGGTCTGCCTGGGTGTGGGTATCCCGGTGACCGTCGCGCTGACCCCGGGCCGTGACGTCGTGACGTTCGGGCAGTACATCACCGTCGGCGCCCGCCCGCCGCAGGTCTCGGTCGTGGGGCCCGCGCGACTGGTCCAGGTCGGGAACACCGCGCTCGACATCGACCGCCTCCAGGTCTACGGCCCGCTGCGGCCCCAGCTGACGATGGGCCCGGTGCAGCGGGGCGCCGACGCGGACGCCCTGTTCGATCCGGAGGCCGGGCCGCGGATGCGTGACGAGGCCGTCCGGGCCGTCACCGGCGGGTTCGTCGCGTGGTACCTGTGGGCCGGGCTCGGCCTGCTGGCGTTCGCCCTCGCCGCGGCCGCGGTGACGGCCGGGCTGCTCACCCTGCTCGTGTTGCGCCGGCAGAGCCGTTCCGGTGTCGCGCACCGGCCGTTGCACGACATCTGGTCCGACTGCGTCGGAGCCGCCGGACGGATGACCGGCGTCGCCGTGGTGGCCTCGACACTGGCCTGGGGCGCCTCCGGGGCGCTCGCGTACTCGGGCGCGGTGCAGGGCCTGAGCGGGGTGGCGTCACTGGCGCAGCTCGTCGGCGCCTTCCATCTCTCACCTGATCCGGTCGGTCCCGCGGTCACCGGCTACTCGGGCGCCGTGATCGGCGACTCGCGGGCCGTCCGGGTCGGCGGGCCGGCTGTGCCGCCGGACGCCCCCGACAGCCGGTCCGACGACGTCGCGTGCGAGCGCAGCAGCGACTCCCTCGCGGCCGAGGTGGGGCGCCTGCTACCGGCGCGGGTGCTGAACCTGGCCTGCCCGAGCGCCACCGTCACCAGCGGGTTGCGCGGGCCGCAGGACCGCGGAGGGCAACTCGTGCCCGCCCAGGTCGGGGTGCTCAAGCAGGTGCAGGGCCTGCGGTTCGTCGTGGTGGCGATCGGGCCCAACGACGTCGGCTGGATCGACTTCCTGCGCTACTGCTACGGCGTGACCGACTGCGGTGACCAGCTGACGCAGGGCGAGTTCGACTACCGGCTGGCCGCCTTCGACCGCGTCTACGGCGACCTGCTCGTCGACCTCAACGACCTGCCCGGTCGCCCGCAGGTGATCGTGGTGCCGTCCTACGGCGCGTTCCCGCCCGACGCCGACTGTCCCGACACCCGAGCGCCCGGCTACCCGGGACTCGACGCCACCAAGATCGAGCTGCTCACCGCCCGCAACGAGCAGCTCAACGACGTGCTCGACGCGGGCGCGGGCAAGTACGGCTTCGCGGTCGCCACTCCCGAGCTGGCCCTGCTGTGCGACTCCGACCAGGACGGGCTGGGCCCCGACCTCCAGGGCCTCGCCGACCCGTTCCCGTTTCATCCCACGGGCGTCGGGTCACTGCGCCTGGCCTCGTCCGTGCTCCGCCAGATCGGGTCGAGTCCGACCCGATAGGCGGCGCCGGACGTGAACACGGGACGTCCCGACCTCGATGCGGGCCGATGACCCGGACCCGGCATCGGATGAGGCGCCGAGCCCGGATCAGCCGCAGGTCAGCGCCCGCGGGAGGTCACGGCTGCGAGGGCGTCCACGATGCCGTCGCCGTAGTGACCGTTGAGCTTCGTAGTGCCCTCCCACGGCGCGTCGAACTCCGGCGAACGACCCTCGCGGGCGTAGGACAGCACGGGCGCCGGGCAGGCCTTCTCGGCGGCCGAACCCACGAGCACCCGCTCCACCGATCTCGGCGACATCGTCAGGTTGTCCCGATGACGGGGGTCACGCCTGCCGAACTCGCTCACGACCAACGCCGCCCCGGTCGCGGAACCAGCCACCCGGCGCGGCCAGCGAGATCTGCTCGGTGCCGTAGTTGGAGTAGTCCGCCTTGATCCCCGACGGGCCGACCGAGGCGGTGATGGCCGTGTTGCGGTCGTTTCCCGTCGTGGTCGAGGTGATGGGCTGGGACGAGGCCTTCCTCGGATCCGACACCGATGACCCCAAGGCGCTCGCCCACGACGTGCGCCACGCCGTGCGCGCGCAGGCCGGGCTGTCGTGCTCGGTCGGCATCGGCGACAACCTCCTGCGGGCCAAGATCGCGACGGAGTTCGCGAAGCCCACCCCTGGGAGCGCGAGCGGACCGGGCACCGGCGTCTTCGTACCGACGGAGGCGAACTGGGGCGAGGTGATGGCCGACCTCCCGACGCAGGCGCTGTGGGGCATCGGCACCAGGACGGCCCGCAGGCTGGCCGACCGGGGCCTGCACACGGTGCGCGACCTCGGCGCCGCCGACCCGGTGGCGCTGGCCGCGGACCTCGGACCGTCACTCGGGCCGTACTACGTACAGCTCGGGCGCGGCATCGGCCGGGCCAGCGTGGAGGGCTCGCCGTGGGTGCCCCGCTCACGGAGCCGGGGTCCGGGCGGAGTTCGACCGCACCTGACGTTCGCCTCAGAACGACGGAAGATCATCGTGATCGCCCGGCGGGATTCCGGATGTCGGCGTCCGGGTCACCGGCGTCCGGGTCACCGGCGTCCGGGTCAGTGGCGTCCGGGTCAGTGGCGTCCGGGTCAGTGGAGCCGTGGTCAGCCGAACCAGGGTCAGCGGTGCCGGTGACGGTGTGGGTCGGTCCAGGATCGAGCCCTCGACGTACCGGCCCGATCCGATGTCGGGATCGGGTTCGACCGGGCGCGGGAGCGGGGCCACCGTGGGTGGCGTGATCGGCTCGCCGCGGATGTGATGGATGCGGCCCAGCGGGCTCGTCCACCGGAACCGGCCGGGTTCGGGTTGAGCGAGAACCCACCCGCCCTCGGTCTTGAGACGGTGGTGCCGACCGCACAGGGGTCCGATGTTGTGGCGGACCGTGCCGCCGCCCCGCGAGTGGTCGCGGGTGTGGTCCTTGTGCGACCGGCGGGCCGGACGCCGGCATCCCGGGAAGCAACACGTGCGATCGCGGACCTCGACGTGGCGGGCGAGCGCAGCCCGGGCGAACCGGGCGGCCGGGCGTCCGTCGAGGCGGGCGACGCCGTCGTCACGTGCGGCGAACTGGCGGGCGATGGCGGCCACCACGGCGGCCCAGTGGCCGCACACGTCCGAGTCGACGGCGAGCAGCGCCAGGACGTCGGCGTCGACGGACAGCTCGACCACGCCGCCACGGCAGCGACGACGCTCGACCCGCGCGACGACGGGCCGACGGCGGGTGGTGCCCGCGAGGATCAGATGCCCGTCGGCGTCGACGACCGCGAACCGCCACTGCGCCCCCCTGAGCTGGGCCGACACGAGCGCCCGGGCAACCGCGGGCAGCACTGGCCCGAGGCCCGCCACCTCGCCGCACCGATCGTCGAGTCCGATCAGGGTGGGCAGCCCGACCCGGATCTCGACCCCCGGCCGAACGACGCACGAGTCAGCGGGACCAGAGCCGCCGGTGGCCGCGTCTCGGGACGGAGAACCGTCGGCCGCGGAGCCCTGCCGGGCCGCTGTGCCCTCGGCGGCTCCACTGAGGGCGGCGCCTTCAGTGGGGTGGGCTGTGGCGGGCCCGCGGGCGCGGCCTGTGCCGGAGGTGGCGTCGGCGCGCGCGGCCGTGCGGGAGGCCGGCTGATCGGTGCCCTGCGGCTCCACGTCCTCCGGGCGGGGGCGGACCAGCAGGGCCGCGACGATCTGGGCCTCGGTGAGGTGGTGGAAGGTGCCGTCCAGCATGCCGAGGAAGAGGTCGGCCTGGATCTGGGCGAGGCGGCCCGGGTGGCCGGCGCGCTGCACCGTCCCGGCGAGGAGATCGAGCCGCTCGCACGCGACGGCTGCCTCGTCGGCCGGTAGGCCGGTGGCGGTGACCGTGACGGTGCCGTCGTGGCTCAGATGGCCGACCACCGCCCGTTCCCGTACAGCCCGCCGGTAGCGGCGGCGGGCGTGCTCGGGATCGATGTCGTGGATCATGCGCATCAGCCGGGCCCGCAGCTGGCCCGTGGTCAGGCGCGGTGCCACCGGTACGAGTGCCGCGCATATCGCGGCCACCTGGTCGCGGGTCAGGTCGCCGTCGAGCTGCTCGGCGAACACCCAGGCCTTGGGCCGGTCGATCGCCCCGGCCGTCAGTGCGGCGTACACCAGCGGCAACCGGTTGACGACGGTGTCGGCGAAGGCGAGCTCCCCGTCGGCCGCAGCGCTCGTCAGGGTGAGCGCCGCCGCGATCTCGCCCGACGCCCACTCCTGCACGGCCTGCGCACGCTGCACGCCGAACAGCGCCCGCACGTGCGGATCCTCCGGGTCGGAGAACGGCGTGGAGCGCGCGACCTCGACGACGGCCGCCAACAGCCGCGCCTGCTCGTGAGCGACCTGCCGGTGCTGAGCCCGCAACACCGTGACGACATCGTCGTTGGCCACCCGGGCCAGGTCGAGCCCGGCGAGGACGGCGGCGAGGGCGGGCCCGGGCGGGATCTCCGGAAACCCCTCGGGCAAATCGACCACCTGCATGAGTCGAACATACATTCGACCCCCGACAGTTTCGAGGACTACGACGGATGGGCGCCGGTCTCGGCGGGATGGACGTACGCGGATTGTGTCCGCCGGGTGCTCAGCTGCTCCGGACGAGCCCGTCGAGCCGCCGCACCACCTCTTCCACCGTGGCGAGGACCGGGGCGTCGGGGGCGGGTGGGCGGGCGAGCAGGACCACAGGCAACCCCAGTTCGCGGGCGGCGACGAGTTTGGCGGCGGTCATCTCGCCACCGCTGTCGCGGGTGACGACGACGTCGATGCGGTGCTCCCGCAGCAGGGCGCGCTCCGCGTCGGCGGTGAAGGGGCCCCGGCCGAGTATGAGGTGGACGCGGCGCGGCAGGGGCGGCGGCGGCGGGTCGACCGCCCGCACGACGCACCACAGGTCCAGCCCCGCGAACGCGGCGAGGTTCCCGCTCCCGGTGGCGAGGAAGACCCGCTCCCCCAGCTCGGGCAGCATCGCGGCCGCGGCCTCGGGCGACGGCACGCGGTGCCACCGGTCACCCGGCCCGGCGGTCCAGCCCTCCCGGCACAGGACGAGCAGCGGAAGCCCCAGCGCCGCGGTGGCCGCGACCGCGTGCGACGTCATCCGCGTCGCGAACGGGTGGGTGGCGTCGACGACGACATCGGTGTGGTGCTCGCGCAACCAGTTGATCAACCCGGCGACGCCGCCGAACCCGCCCACGCGCACCTCCCCGCAGGGCAGCGTCGGCACCGACACACGTCCGGCCAGCGACGACGTCACCGCGTACCCGGGTCTCCGGTGCAGCGCCGACGCGAGCTGCCGGCCCTCGGCGGTGCCACCCAGGACGAGCAGGTTCACCCGGGGTCCCGGCGCCGCAGCAGGTACGTGTCCATGATCCAGCCCTTGCGTGCCCGACACCCGGTCCAGGTCGCCACGATCCTGTCCTTCACCTGCTGCAGGTCACCGTGCACCAGCACCTCGTCGGGGGTGCCCAGGTAGGCGCCCCAGTAGATGTCGAGGTCAGCGTCGGGAAGCCCGGCGAAGGCGTTGCGGGCGTCGAGCATGACGACCGCGTCGTCCGTACCGACCGGGAACCCCTCGGCGGCGAGCCGACGCCCGGTGGTGACGACGAACGGGCGCCCGACGCGGTTGAGGACCAGGCGGTGCCGCGCGGCGAGCGCGGCGATGCTGCTGATCCCGGGGACCGCGACGACCTCGAACGCGACCGCGCCGCGGGCGAGGATGCGGTCCAGGATCCGCAGGGAGCCGTCGTAGAGGGAAGGATCGCCCCAGACGAGCAGGCCCGCGCACCCGTCCTCGTCCAGCTCGCGGGTGATCAGCTGCTCGTAGAGCGCCTCGCGTCGGTCCTGCCAGTCCACGACCGCGGCCTCGTACGCGGCCGCCTCCCGGTCACGTTCCGGGTCCTCGGCCGCCACGACCCGGTACGGGCCGCGCACGTGCCGCGCCAGCAGTTCGCCGCGCAGGCCCGCGAGATCGGTCTTGGCCTCGCCCTTGTCGATGGTGAGGAAGACGTCGACCCGGTTCATCGCGGCGATCGCCTGCAGCGTGAGGTGCTCGGGATCCCCGGCGCCGATGCCGATGACGTAGACCGTGCGCACGCCGCATCAGCCCGGTTAGGGGGTGCCGGCGGGCGGCAGGTCGGGAACCCGGATGACGAGCGCCCCGTGGTCCACCCGCATCCGCAGCTCCGACGTGTCACCGATCGGGTCGCCGTCGATCTGGGAGGGCTGAGGTTCGTCCGCCGCGATGACGATCGAGCGGGCCGTCCAGTGCTCGACACGTGAGTGCCCGTGCCGCGTGCGGCTGATCACCCGCATGGCCACGGCCAGCCAGCCGGCCACGCCCTTCGGCGAGAGGTTGACCACGTCGAGCACGCCGTCGTCGAGTTCGGCCTGCGGCATGAGGACGAGCCCGCCGAGCAACGTGCCGCTGTTGCCGACCAGGACCGTGCGGGTACGGCGGCGAATCGGCGGCCCGTCGTCGAACGTCAGCGTCACACGCGTGCGGTGGCCGCGCATCCCGCGCAGGCCGGAGATGACGTAGGCCAGCGGACCGACGCGGCTCTTGAGCGCCTCGGGCGTGCTCGCCATGACTGCCGCGTCGAAACCCGTGCCGGCCATCACGAGGAACACGTGCTCCTCACCCTGCCCGTCGATCTGCACGAACCCGACGTCGATCTTGCGGTCGTGTCCGGACAGGGCGGCATGGCAGGCGGCCGCGGCGTCGAGCGGTGTGCCGACGGAGCGGGCGAACAGGTTGCCCGTGCCGGCGGGGATCAGGCCCATCGCGACCCCGGTGCCGGTGAGCACCTGCGCGACGGCACGGACCGTGCCGTCACCACCGGCGGCGAGGACGACGTCGACGCCCCGCTCGACCGCGGCCTTCGTCTGGCCCGTGCCGGGATCCTCGACCGTGGTCTCCAGCCACACCGGAGGGGCCCAGCCCAGGCTCTCGCAGATCATGGCGATCCGGTCGCGGGTGCCGGCCTCGATCTTCGTGGGGTTGGCGACGACGGCCGCGACCGGTCGCGTGTCCTGAACCGGCGCCTGATCGGCGTCGGTGGAGCCCCGCCGGCTCCCCACGACCACGATGGTGAGCAGCGCCAGCACGACCACAGCGGCGACCGCCACGAACCACCATTCACCGATCACCGGCGCACCCTATGTGGCGCCCGCGCGGCGCACAGCATCAGGTGCGGGCCGCTCCCGCGCCGGACAACTCGGGATCCGGGGCGCGGACGAACTCGGGTGGTTCGGTGTGGACCAGCCCGAGGTCGTGGGCCACCTGCAGGCTCGTCAGCGCACCCCGGTGGGTGGACAGGCCCGCGGCCAGCGCGGGATCGCCCGCGAGCGCCGCCTCCCAGCCGAGGTTCGCCAGCCGCAGCACGTAGGGCAGCGTGGCGTTGGTCAGTGCGTGGGTGGAGGTGTGGGGCACCGCGCCGGGCATGTTGGCCACGCAGTAGAAGACCGAGCGGTGCACCATGTAGGTCGGGTGGGCGTGCGTCGTGGGACGGGTGTCCTCGAAGCAGCCGCCCTGGTCGACCGCGATGTCCACGAGCACCGAGCCGGGCTTCATCCGACGCACGAGGTCGTTGCTCACCAGTCGTGGGGCGCGTGCTCCCGGCACGAGCACCGCCCCGATCACCAGGTCGGCCTCCAGGCAGACGAGCTCCAGCTCGCGGGAGTTCGACACGACCGTGCGGACGCGGCCCGCGTAGCGGTCGTCGAGGTCGCGCAGCTTGGTGATGTCGAGGTCGAGGACGGTGACGTCGGCGCCCATGCCGACGGCCATCGCCGTGGCGTTCTGGCCGGACACGCCCGCACCGATCACGACCACGGTGGCCGGGCGGACCCCGGGGACACCGCCGAGCAGTACACCGCGGCCACCGGCGGCCGCCAGCAGGGCGGTCGCACCCGCCTGGGGTGCCAGCCGGCCCGCAACCTCGCTCATCGGAGCGAGCAGCGGCAGCGTGCCGTCGGACAGCCGGACGGTCTCGTAGGCGATCGCGGTGGTGCCCGACGCGAGGAGGGCGTCGGTGCACGGCCGCGACGCCGCGAGGTGCAGGTAGGTGAACAGCACCTGGTCGCGGCGCAACCGGTGGTACTCCTGCTCGATCGGCTCCTTCACCTTGAGCAGCAGGTCGGCGGTGGCCCAGACCTCGTCGGGACCGTCGACGATCCGCGCGCCGACGACCTCGTAGTCGGCGTCGGTGATCGAGCTGCCGAGACCGGCGCCCCGCTCGACGAGCACGTGGTGCCCGGACGCGACGAGCTCGTGCGCACCCGCGGGGGTCAGCGCGACGCGGTACTCGTGGTTCTTGACCTCGCGAGGCACACCGATTCTCATGCCATGAGGATGAAGAACCTGCGGCTAGAGTGCAATCGAACCGCACGACATTCGCTGGAGTTCCCCGATGCCGCTACCACCTGCGGGCCGGGTGCCTGAACGGCCGCTGCCGCCGCAGGATTCTCGGCTCGACGCCGTCGACCGCTCGATCGTGGCGGCGCTGCGCGACGACGCGCGCGTCTCCAACAAGGATCTCGCCGAGCGGGTGGGCGTCGCGCAGTCCACCTGCCTGGCTCGCGTACGGGCGTTGCGCGACAACGGCGTCATCCGCGGCTACCACGCCGACATCGATCCCCGGGCGCTCGGCCACGACCTGCAGGCGATGATCGCGATCCGGCTCCAGCCCCACGCCCGCGGTGCGATGGGCGGGTTCATGGCGACGTTGGGCCGGCAGCCGGAGGTACTGGCCGTGTACTTCGTCGCCGGGGCCAACGACTTCCTCGTACACGTCGCGACGAGCAGCACCGACGAGCTGCGCCGGTTCGTCGGCGACCATCTCAACCGCGATCCCGCGATCGCCGGCACCGAGACGAACCTGATCTTCGAACACCTCCGTGCGACGGGTCGCCGCGACGAGCGGGACACCGCCGCCGGCCGAGAATGACCGGTCGGCGTCGCGCTCCGGTCGCGCACCGGCCCGTCGCGCGGGATGGTGGGCCCATGCGGGTGCTGGTGACCGGTGCGTCGGGGTTCGTCGGCGGCCGGCTGTGCCCGGCCCTGGAGGAGGCGGGCCACGAGGTCCTCGCCATGACCCGGCATCCCGGGCGCTACACCGGGGCGGGCAAGGCGGTGCGCGGCGACGTCCACGACGCGGCGTCGCTCGACACGGTCTTGGCCGGTTGCGACGCCGCCTACTACCTCGTGCACTCCCTCGACGACGCCGCGTTCCGACGCCGGGACGCCGCCGCCGCCCGCACCTTCGCCCGCGCCGCCGCCGAGGCGGGCGTCAAGCGGATCGTCTACCTCGGTGGGCTCGGCGACGACACCGACGACCTGTCGGCGCACCTGCGCAGCCGCCGGGAGGTGGAGCAGTTCCTCGGCTCCGCCGGCGTCCCCGTCACGACGCTGCGGGCCGGCATCGTCGTCGGTCACGGCGGCATCTCCTGGGAGATGACCCGCCAGCTCGTGGAGCACCTCCCCGCCATGATCACGCCGCGCTGGGTGCGGACGCGCACGCAGCCGATAGCCGTGGCCGACGTCGTGCGGTACCTCGTCGAGGTGCTGGAGGTCCCGGAGGCCGCGGGGCGCGCGTTCGACATCGGCGGGCCCGACGTCCTGGAGTACGTCGAGATGATGCGCCGGGTCGCGGCCATCGAGGGGCGCACCATGATCGTCGTGCCGGTGCCGCTGCTCACCCCGCGGCTGTCGTCGCGCTGGCTGTCGCTGGTGACCGACGTCGACGTGCAGACCGGACGCTCGCTGATCGACTCGATGAGCAACGAGGTGGTGGTGCGTGACGACAGCATCCGCGCCCTCGTACCGTTCGAGCCCATGGACTACGACACGGCGGTGCTGCACGCCCTCGGGGAACGCGCACAGGCCAAGCGTGCGAAGGCCGGGCACGCGAACGCCGGGCAGGACAAGGCCGGGCGGAAGGCGAGGCGATGAGGATCCCGGACCGGGTCCTCCGCGCGCTGCCGCCCTGGCTGGTGGAGAAGGTGCCGCGCGACCACCGCGAGTCCGACGCGGCGTTCCGGCGACGCCGGCGCGTGGTGACCGGCACCGCGATGGCGGGTGCCGGGCTGCTGGGTGCGTCGCTGTCGACCACGCCGGACTCGACGCGCTTCTACGGGCTGACCGCCGCGACGGCTGCCACCTGGGTCGTCGGCGGCGTCGCGTCGGGGCCGCTGCACCTGGGCTGGATGCAGCACCGCCGCCGTCCGGAGTCGATCCTGCGGCGTCCCGTGCTCACCCCCGTGCTGACCGGCGTGGCGGCGTTCGGGGGCTTCTACGCCTGCGCACTGGTCGCCCGTCACATCCCGGTCCTCGAGCGGGCCATCTCCTCGGTGCTGCGCTACGCCGACGAGGGGTCCGACCGGCTCGTACTGCTGACGACGCTGTCCAACGGCGCGGCCGAGGAGGTGTTCTTCCGTGGGGCGCTCTACGCCGCCGTCGGCGAGAAGCACCCGGTCGTCGCCTCCACCGGTGTGTACATGCTGGCCACGCTCGCCACCCGCAACCCGGCGCTGGTGCTCGCCTCGGGCGCCATGGGCGCGCTGTTCGGGCTGCAGCGGCGCTCCTCGGGCGGCATCCAGGCGCCACTGCTCACGCACCTGACGTGGTCGACGTTGATGCTGCGCTACCTGCCGCCGCTGTTCAACGTGGCGCCGGTGGCGTCGGCCGAACCAATGTCCGAACCGACGGCCGAACCGAGGAAGGCGGACAGCCCGTCGAACAGCCGGTCCACATCGGAGTCGTCGACGTAGGGCGCGAGCCCGATCCGCAGTGCGCCCCCGTCCCCCAGGCCGAGTCGCCGCGAGGCCTCCAGCGCGTAGAACGAGCTTGCCGGCGCGTGGACTCCCAGCCCGGCCAGGAACCGGTACGCCGCCGCGGGCTCCCGCCCGGCGATCGTCACCAGCAGGGTCGGGGTGCGCAGCGGGGCGCGGGAGTGGACGGTGACGCCGGGCAGGGCGGCGAGCCCTTCCTCGATGCGGTGACGCAGGCCGTCCTCGTGCTCCTGGACCGCCTCCATGGACGCCAGCAGCCGCGCCCGGCGGGTGGCCCCACCGGGACCGGCCCGGCTCGTCAGGTCGGCGAGGAAGTCGATGGCCGCGGTGGTACCGGCGAGGAGCTCGTAGGGCAGGGTGCCGAGCTCGAACCGCTCGGGGACGGCATCGGAGCTGGGCAGCAGCTTCTGCGGGTGCAACGTCTCCAGCAGCGCCGGGTCGGCGGCGAGCACTCCGCAGTGCGGCCCGAGGAACTTGTAGGGCGAGCAGACGTAGAAGTCCGCTCCGAGCTCGTCGACGTGGACGCCGACGTGGGCCGAGTAGTGCACGCCGTCGACGTAGGTCAGTGCCCCGGCCGCGTGGGCCAGATCGGAGATCGCCCGCACCGGCGGGCGGGTGCCGATCAGGTTGGACGCCGCGGTGACGGCCACCAACCGTGTGCGCGGCGAGAGCACGGCGGCCACGTCGTCCTCGGTGAGATCGCCCGTCCCCGGATCGAAGTCGGCCCAGCGGACCACCGCGCCCACGGCCTCCGCGGCTCGCACCCAGGGCCGGATGTTCGCGTCGTGGTCGAGCCGGGTGACCACGACCTCGTCACCCGGGCGCCAGCCCGCGGCGAGGGTGCGGGCCATGTCGAAGGTCAGCTGCGTCATGCTCCGGCCGAACACGACGCCCCGGGGATCGGCACCCAGCAGGTCGGCCGTCGCGGCGCGGGCGCCGAGCACGACGTCGTCCGCCGCGCGCTCGGCGGCGGTGACCGTCCCGCGGGTGGCCAGCGCCGAGGTGAGCGTGCGAGCCACCGCGTCGGCCACGACGTCGGGCACCTGCGACCCACCGGGTCCGTCGAAGTGGGCGTATCCGGCCTTCAGCGCCGGGAAGCGCTCGCGGACCGCCCGCACGTCGAAGCTCACGACCCCACCCTGTCACGGGACGGGCGCCTGCAGGAGTCTCCGGACAGCCGCTCGCCCGGCGCCGCCCGATCGGGCTGTGCGCTACCAGGCGAACGAGCCACCCTGGTCGGGTGGGGGAGGTGCGGGGTCCGCACGGTGCCGGCCTTGCCGCAGGCCCCGCTGGTAGGTGCTGAGACGGTCACGTACCCGATCGGGTATCCGCTCGCTGGGGCTCCGCTCGGGTATCCGGGTCTGCGACCTGGGCGGCGGGACGAGCTGGCTGCCGGGGCGTCGGCGCGGCAGCCCGGTGGCGGTGAGCGCCATCGGGTCCGGCTGTGCGGCGCGTGCGGCGGCGGCGCGCCATTCCTCGTCGCTCGGGGAGGTCCAGTCGACGGGGTCACGCAGGCGGGCGCCGTTGACGAGACGCCCGGGCTCCTGGATCTTCTCGGGGGCGTCCTCGAGGAACCACGCGGACGCGATCGCCTCGAAGATCGGCGTGGCCCCCAGGTCGTCGGAGGGCAGGTGGCCGAGATCGATCATCGGCCCGAACAGCTCGTCCACGGGGGCGGGGGCCGGCGGGGCATCGGCGGGCATCGCGCTGTCGGGCTGCATGTAGGACCGGTAGGACCCTGACGGCGAGGCGAACGAGTCGTAGGCGGCCGGCAGGTAGGTCGAGGCGGAGAAGCCGGGCGCGTCGAAGTCGGGGGCGGCGAGGTCCGGGGCGGCGACATCGCGCGCCCCGAGATCCGGGGCGGCGAGGTCCGGGGCGGCGGGCGCACGGCCGACGACCGGGTAGTCGAGCGCGGACCAGTCGGGGACGGGGTGGTCACCGGTGGTGTGATCCGCTGCCGAGTAGTCGGGCTGCGCGAAGTCGGGCCGCGCGTAGTTCGGGCGGGTGTGCGGCGGGGACTGCACCGGCGGGCCGGCGGGCGGCGCTGTCGGACGACCGTTCCGGCCGGCCGCGGGTCCGCTCCTGTCGCCACCGGTGCGGCCCTCGGTGCCGTTGCGGCCGTTGCGCCCGCTGGAGCTTGGCGCCTGCGTGGGACGCGAGGGCCCGTTGCGGAGCCGGTCGGCCACCCAGGACATCGGCTGACGTTCGGGCTCGTCGAACGTGACGACCGCACCCGGACAGTGGACGGTGGCCACCGAGCCGCCTCCTGACGCCGAGAGGCGCAGGGCGATCCCGCTGCGGGACCGGGCGGCGAGCCGTTGCGCCGCCGCCATCGAAGGGCGCCCGCCGAGGCCGTCGGGGTCGTAGCGGGCGGCGCCGTCGGCCCGCACCTCCACGACGACACCCGCAGGCTCCTCGACGCGGCAGGTCACATCGACGCGGGCCCCGGGGTAGACGGCGCTGACGTGGTCCACGAGCTCGGCCAGCACGTGCAGCATCTCGGTGGCCGTTCCGGCCGTCAGGGTGGCGGCGGGAGCGGGGCGGACGTCGACGCGGCGGGGTTCCTCGGCAGCCGCCGCCACGTCGGCGAGCACGTCGGCGACCCGGCGGGGTCCGCCTGCGCGCACGCCGGGGTCCTGGCCGCAGAGCAGGAGCAGGGTCTCGGTGTCGCGACGGATCCGCCGCGACGTCTCCAGCATCTCGGACAGACCGGCCGGCTCGGGCTGCAACGGGTCGGCCTGCATCCTGCCCAGCAGCCAGAGGTGCCGGTCGACGCGGCTCTGGAGCCGGCGCGCGACCCCGGCCGAGGCGTCCGGGGCGTCGTCGGCACCGTGAAGAGGGTGTCCGGCATCCCAGCGGTCCCCCCACGCGGAAGGTTCCTCGCGCCCGACGTCCACCGAGTCGCCCTCGGAAGCGAACATCCTGTCGCTCACCAGTCGGTCCTCTCGAACGGGGTCGCGATCACCTTCGAACTCCCCTGACCGCACGTCCTCAGGGGTGGTCGTGGCGAGCCACGGTGGTCACATGTCCTGGTCGGGCACGCTACCCGGCAACGTTCCTCATCGTCCGCAGGCGACACCGGCTGCGCTCAGGACGCGCCTGCATGCGACGGGCGGCGAGTGACACGCGCCATGTCGAACGGGCGCCGCAGACCTCCTCCCTCCCCACCGGCCGCAATGATCCGCATACCGTCGACGGCCCCCACGGGGCTCTGCCCGACGACACCTTCCCATGGGCAACCGTCCTGCGTCCGCAGACCCCGCCGGGTCCCCGGGTCGCCGGCGCCACTCGGCCCGTGACCTCCCCGAACGCGATCCGCGACCCGTCGGGTCCCGGCGCCGTCGCCGCGATCGTCACCGTTATCGTCACCGCGATCGTCACCTCGTCGCCGTCGTCCAGGAAGGTGCGGCTGCTGCCGTCCGGGAGCCCGAAGGCCTCCGTGCCGCCCAGCTCAGCTCCAGAAGCGAGCCACGCCGCCCGCGTTCTGGGCCGCTGACCGTCGCATCGCGTCGACGATCGCGGACGGGACACCTCTGTGGTGGAGCAGCGAGGAGTCCGACGAGCAGCCCTCCTCCCCATCAGCTCCTGGGGAGTACAGACCCCCCAGAGGGCCGGACCGACGCGCCACCGCGGGTCCGGTCTCCCGGAACGGCCCGCCCCGGGAGACCGGGACGGGCCGTGTCGACTCGGTGAGGGGAGCCCTCGACGATCAGTGCACCACCGACTTCTCCACCCCGACGCCGGTCAGCGAGCGGACCTCCATCTCGGCGTACTTCTTGGTGTCCGCCTTGTTCTTGCTCAGGACGGTGCCGAGGTAGCCCAGGAGGAACGAGGCCGGGATCGAGACGATGCCCGGGTTGTCGAGCGGGAACCAGCTGAAGTCCACGCCTTGGAGCATCGACGGGCTCTTGCCGGTCGTCGCGCTGACCGGCTTGCCCGACACGACCGGCGAGAAGACGATCAGCACGACCGTGATCCCGAGGCCGCCGTAGATGCTCCACAGCGCACCGGAGGTGTTGAACCGCTTCCAGAACAGCGAGTAGAGGATCGTCGGCAGGTTCGCCGACGCCGCCACCGCGAACGCCAGTGCGACGAGGAACGCGATGTTCTGCCCGCTGGCGAGGATGCCGCCGAAGATCGCGACGACGCCGATGACCACCGCGGTGATCCGCGCGACGCGGACCTCCTCGTGCTGTTCGTCGATCTTGCCCTTCTTGATCACGTTGGCGTAGATGTCATGGGCGAACGACGCCGACGCCGTGATCGTCAGACCGGCGACGACCGCCAGGATCGTCGCGAAGGCCACCGCCGCGATGATGCCGAGCAACAGGGTGCCGCCCAACTCGTAGGCGAGCAGCGGAGCCGCCGAGTTGGCACCACCGGGCGCGGCCCGGATCGCCTCGGGTCCGACGAGCGCACCTGCGCCGTATCCGAGCACGAGCGTGAACAGGTAGAACAGGCCGATCAGCCAGATCGCCCACACCACGGAGCGGCGGGCCTCCTTGGCCGTCGGCACCGTGTAGAAGCGCATCAGGATGTGCGGCAGGCCCGCGGTGCCGAGCACCAGCGCCAGCCCGAGGGACAGGAAGTCGAGCTGGCTCACGCTCGACACGCCGTACTGCTTGCCCGGGTTGAGCAGGGCCGCGCCCGTCTCGCCGCCGCGCTCGACGGCTGCGCCCAGCAACGCGGAGAAGTTGAACCCATACAGGACGAGCACCCAGACCGTCATCACGCCGGCGCCCACGATGAGCAGCACCGCCTTGATGATCTGCACCCAGGTCGTGCCGCGCATGCCGCCGATCAGCACGTAGGCGATCATGATCGCGCCCACGACCGCGATCACGACCGACTGCTGGAACCCGTCGGTGATGTTGAGCAGCAGCGCGATGAGACCGCCGGCTCCCGCCATCTGGGCGAGCAGGTAGAAGAACGACACCGCCAGCGTCGACGTCGCGGCCGCGGCGCGCACCGGGGCCTGCTTCATGCGGAACGCCAGAACGTCACCGAGGGTGAACCGGCCGGTGTTGCGCAGCAGTTCCGCCACCAGCAGCAGCGCCACCAGCCACGCCACCAGGAAGCCGATCGAGTAGAGGAAGCCGTCGTAGCCGTTGAGTGCGATGGCGCCCGCGATGCCGAGGAACGACGCAGCGGAGAGGTAGTCCCCGGAGATCGCGACGCCGTTCTGCGGGCCGGAGAATCCGCCACCCGCGGTGTAGAAGTCCGACGCGCCGGAGCTCGCGCGCCGGCTGACCCGTACGACGATCACCAGGGTGATGACGACGAAGACGCCGAAGATCGCGATGTTGAGCAGCGGGTTGCTGCCCTCCACGCCGTCCTGCGCGAGAACACTCACTTGTGATCCTCCTCCAGCTCGGCGCGGAGCTTGCCGGCCAGCGGGTCGAACCTCTTGTCGGCGAAGCGGACGTACCACGCCGTGATCGCGAACGTCGACACGAACTGCAGCAGCCCGAAGATCAGGCCGATGTTGACGTTGCCCAACACCTTGATGGACATGAACTCGGACGCGTAGTTCGCCAGCAGGACGTAGAGCACGTACCAGCCCAGGAACAGGCCCGCGACGGGGAAGACGAAGTTGCGCAGCCTTCGGCGCAGGTCCTGGAACTCGGGGGTGGCCTGAACCGCCTCCCAGTCACGCACCTCCGTCGGTGGCGACGAATCAGTGGTACTCACCATGCCTCCTCGCACGACTCCGCAAGCCCCGCCGGCCCGGAGCGAAGAACAGCTAAGGGCGGCCTGGGCGGCGGCGGAAGTGGCCTGCGACACACCGCGTGCGTGCGCGCCCGGCGGCCGTCCAACGGTCGGAATCAACGACGAACGGTCAAGTGAGCAGAACGAGCGGGCGGACGGATCAGCGGTCGCGACCCGGACCCGACTCGTCCAGGTGCAGCCGCAGCATGGCGGCGGTCGCCCACGCCGGCGGCCTGCCGCGCAGCGACACCACCACCATCGTCAGGAATGCCAGCGGCACCGACCACAGCGCCGGCTGTCCGAGCAGGATCGAGGCCAGTCCCGGCGAGAGGCCCAGTAACAGGTCGATCGCGACCGACCCGGCGGACGAGACGAGCCCGACCACCACCCCCACCACCGCCCCGCGCGCGGTGAGGCGCGGCCACCAGATCCCGAGCACGAGCAGGGGGCAGAACGTGGACGCGGCCACGGCGAACGCGGAGGTGACCAGCACGCCGACGTCCAGGTTCACCGCGGGCAGCGCCAGGACCACGACGCAGGCCGCCGCGCCCAGCGTCGTGGACCGCAGCCGGCGCAGGGTCGTGCCGGGCAGCAGGTCGTGGGAGATCGCGCCGGACAGCGCGAGCAGCAGGCCGAGGGAGGTGGCGAGGAAGGCGGCGAACGCGCCGGCGCCCAGCATCGCGGTGAACACCTCACCCACCCACCCGCCGTCGACCCTGGCCGGCAGGGCGACGACCACGGTGTCGGTGCCGCCTGCGAGGTACAGCTCGGGCAGCAGGACCGCGCCCAGCAGGCCGTACACCGCGGGGAACAGGTAGAACCCGCTCAGCATCGCCACGGTGATCGCCGCCGTGCGCCGTGCGCCCCGCCCGTCGGCGCTGGTATGGAACCGGACGATGATGTGCGGCAGGCCCATCGTGCCCAGCACGGTGGCCACCAGCACCGACCACGTCGCGAGCAGGGGGTGGCCGCCCGCCGGGTCCAGCAGCGGGCGCGACCAGTCCTCGCCGCCCGGCGGGACCGCGCCGGCCACGTCGGGCACGTCGGCACCCTCGGCGAAGGTCCACGTACTGCCCGCGACGGCGGCGTAGCTTCCCTGGCCGAGCAGCTCCACCGGCGCTCCGGAGAGCGAGACGGGGGTGGGTTCGGTGATCGTCAGCCGGGTGTCGAGGCGGAACTCCACCGGCGTCGTGCGCTCGAAGCGGGTGAACTCGACCGGCGAGAGGGCCTCGCGACGCGTGTCCGCACCCACGGTGAGCACCAGCCAGAGGGCCGGGACGACGAACAGCAGCAGCTTGAGCCCGAACTGGAAGGCCTGCACGTAGGTGGCGGCACGCATGCCACCCAGGGCGAGGGTGATGCTCACGGCTACGCCCGCGACGACCACCCCGACCCAGTAGGGCGTACCGCTGACCACGGTGAGCACGAGTCCGGCCGCTTTGAACTGCGGCACGAGGTAGAGCGTGGCGATCACCAGCACGACCACGGCCGAGAGCTTGCGCAGGCCGGGAGAGCCCAGGCGGGCCTCGGCGAAGTCGGGCACGGTCAGCGCGCCCGTACGTCGCATCGGCGCCGCCACCAGTGCGAGCATCGCGATGTAGCCCGCGGTGAACCCGACCGGGTACCAGAGCGCGCCGACCCCATCCTTCACGACGAGCCCGGCCACGCCCAGGAACGATGCGGCCGACAGGTACTCCCCCGACACGGCCGCCGCGTTGAGCGTGGGCGAGATCCGCCGTGAGGCCACCAGGAAGTCCGACGTGCTGCGCATCGCGGCGACCCCGCGAGCCCCGATCAGCAAGGTGGCGAGGACGACCAGGACGATCGCCACGCCGATCACGGGCGCCCCGTGCGCACGGCTGCGGTCGGGTGCCGGTCACCGCGAACCGCTCGTCCGGAGGGCCGCTCGACCCGCTCGGCCCGGCGCAGCTGCCACCACGCGAGCGGGACGAGCACCGCGTACGGCAACACGGCCACGGCCAGCCACGACACCGGCACGCCGGCGAACCGCACGCCGTCGAGTCCCGGGAACAGGGCGAGCACCACCGGCAGCCCGACGATCAGCACGGCCAGCACGGCGAGCGCGGCGAGCGCGCGGCGCAGCTGGGCGCGGTAGACACCTCGGGCGCGTTCCACGTCGGTCGGGGCGAGGTGCGGGACGTCGACGCGTATGCCGGTGCGGCGCCGGACCATCGCCAGCCGGGTCTGCGGGCTCACGACGGCGACGCGGCGCTGGCGTGGCGTCACCGGCGGTCCAGCTCGCCCCTGATGGCGGCCTCGAGCAGATGTTCGCGCAGCTCGCGGGCGTGCCGGCGGCTCACCGGGACGTCGCCGACGTCGGTGTGGGCGAGCAGCCCCCCGGTCAGGTCGCTGCGCAGCTCCCGTACCGCGGGCACCGCCAGCAGGTAGCTGCGGTGCACCCGGACGAATCCCGCATGCTGCCAGTGCTCCTCCAGGCGCGAGATGGGGATGCGGAGCAGGTGGCTGCCCGACGGCGCGTGCAACCGGACGTAGTCGCCCTGCGCCTCGACGAACCGCACGTCGTCGCGCCGGACGAACCGCGTCCGGCCCGCGAGCTCGACGGGCACGGCCGCGAGCGCGTCGACACCGGGCGCGGGCGCCGGGAGCGACCCCCGGAAGCGGCGCACCCGGTCCAACGCCGCGCCGAGCCGCTCGTGCCCGACCGGCTTGAGCAGATAGTCGATCGCGCCGAGACCGTAGGCCGACGCGGCGTGCTGCTCGAACGCCGTGACGAAGACGATGACCGGCGGATCGGTCATCCGGGCCAGCAGCGCCGCCAGTTCCAGGCCGTCCATGGTCGGCATCGCCACGTCGAGGAACACCGCGTCGAACGGGCCGGCCTGCAGCAGCCGGAGCGCGGCGAGCGGGTCCCTCGCCACCGCGACGTCGTCCACGGCCGGTGACTCCAGGAGCATCCGGCGCAGCTCGTCCAGGGCAGGAGCCACATCGTCGACCGCGAGCACACGCAGACCTGCGCCCGGTCCCGTCACGAGGCCACCACCCCGGGCTGGAACCGTGGCACCCGCAGCACGACCCGCATGCCGGCGCCGTCGGCCGTCTCCAGCACGAGCCCGTAGCCGGGCCCGAACACGGTGCGCAGCCGCCGGTCGACGTTCACCAGGCCGAGACTGCCGGGGGTTCCGCGGCCGGCGAGCACGTCGGCCGCGTACGCCGGGTCCATGCCCGGTCCGTCGTCCTCGACGGTGATCACGCATTCGGCCCCTTCCGCCTGGCCGGTGACCTGCACGAGCCCGCCCGAGCCGGTGAGCTCCACGCCGTGCCGCACGGCGTTCTCCACCAGGGGCTGCAGCGCGAGGAAGGGCAGCGCCACGGGCAGGATCTCCGGGGCGATCCGCACCTGGACGCGCAGGCGGTCACCGAGCACGGCGCGGGCGAGTGCGAGGTAGGCCTCGATGGCCGCGAACTCACCGGCGACCGTCGTGTAGTCGCCGTGGCGGGCCAGGCTGTGGCGGATGTACTCGGCGAAGTCGAGCATCAGCTCACGGGCGCGCTCGGGATCCGACCGGACGAACGACGCGATCACCGTGAGGCTGTTGTAGACGAAGTGCGGCGAGATCTCCGCGCGCAGCGCCCGCAGCTCGGCCTGCTCGGCCACGTCCGCGGAGCGTTCGAGCCGGGCCCGGTCCAGCGCCTCCCCCACCCACTCCGCCGCCTCCCGCACGGCCGAGGCGGCGACGTCGCCCTGCACGATCAGCACGCCGACGAGCTCGTCGCGGGCGTGCACAGGCAGCGCGACGAGATGACCGCGCGCGGCCCGCGAGTCGGTGCGCAGGACGTGCTCGACCAGCCGGCCCACCAGGTCCGGATCCGGCGGTCGCCCCGACCACACCGGCCCTTCCCGCAACCCCCCGAGCCCGACGGCGTCCGCGCCGAGCAGGCGGTGCAGCCCACGCGTCGCCGCGGGTACGCCGGGCCCGTCCAGTCCCGCCCGCAGGTCCGCGCCCACCCGCCGTCCCGCGGCGAGAACGGCCATGGTGTCGCCCCCGTTCCGATCCTGCGCAAGCCGGTGCCACCAGCCGCCGCGCCGCGGTCGGCCGGGTCGGGGCACTGCGACCATGGCGCCTCCGTCGGGACGCTCCGACCGTAGGTCACGCGCGGCGGCGGTGTCACGTCCGGGTGACATCGGGCGTTCGACGGGTGGTCCACCACGGCGCGCGGGTTCCCGCCGGGACAGCCCGGCCCCCGGCGTCCACAGTGGAGGGACTTCTCCCGGCGACCCCGGTGTGGCCCGCCACTGCGCGGGCGCTTGGATGAGGCCCCACGTCCGACAGCGCCAGCGCGCCGATCCAGCACGGAGACCTGGTGACAGACCAGCAGTCGCACGAGCCGAGCGAGATCAGCTATGCCGAGCACCTGCATCCGGCCCGGCCCGGTGTCCTGCGCCACCGCGCCCGGGTGAAGGCACCGTTCACCCGCACGTCGGTGGCCGAGGACGGCCCGCCGGCCGGCACCAACCCCGCGTACGTCTCGTGGCTGCTCAACCAGTCGATGCTGGCCGACGCCAACCAGATCAGCCGCCAGTTCTCGGGCCAGGGCACGATGTGGCAGAACCCGTTCGCCGATCCCGGCCCCCGCCACGCGGTCGAGGCGGCCGCGGTCTGGTTCACCGCCTACCCGATCTCCTTCATCACCGCACCCGGCGAGTCGTTCCTCGCCGCGCTGGCCGACGAGGCGCTGTGGGACGCGTTCTCGCGGATCGGGATCGAGGCGGTGCACACGGGCCCGGTCAAGCGCGCGGGTGGCGTGTCCGGCTGGCGGACCACCCCCAGCGTGGACGGACACTTCGACCGCATCAGCACACAGATCGACCCCGCCTTCGGCACGGAGGCGGAGTTCCGGGCGATGTGCGGCATGGCCACCTGGTCCGGCGGGACGATCATCGACGACATCGTGCCCGGTCACACCGGCAAGGGCGCGGACTTCCGGCTCGCCGAGATGAAGCACGGTGACTACCCCGGCATCTATCACATGATCGAGATCGAGTCCGAGGACTGGGGGACCCTGCCCGACGTGCCCGACGGACGCGACTCGGTCAACATCGACCCGGGCACCGAGGAGCTGCTGGAGAAGGCCGGGTACATCGTCGGGCGGCTGCAGCGGGTCATCTTCTACGCCGAGGGCGTGAAGGAGACGAACTGGAGCGCCACCCGCGCCGTCATCGGCACTGACGGCGCCGCGCGCCGCTGGGTGTACCTGCACTACTTCAAGGACGGTCAGCCCTCCATCAACTGGCTCGACCCCTCCTTCGCCGGGATGCGCCTGATCATCGGCGACGCCCTGCACTCCCTCGCCGACCTGGGCGCGGGCGCGCTTCGGCTCGACGCCAACGGGTTCCTCGGTGTCGAGAAGAGCGCCGAAGGGCTGCCGGGCTGGTCGGAGGGCCACCCGTTGTCGGCGGCGGCGAACCACCTCATCGGCAGCATGGTGCGCAAGCTCGGCGGGTTCACCTTCCAGGAGCTCAACCTCACCATCGACGACATCCGCGCCACCGCCGCGGCAGGCGCCGACCTGTCCTACGACTTCGTCAACCGCCCCGCGTACCACCACGCGCTGGCCACCGGCGACACCGAGTTCCTCCGGCTGACGCTGCGCACGTCGCTGCTGCTCGGCGTCGACCCGGCGTCGCTGGTGCACGCCCTGCAGAACCACGACGAGCTCACCTACGAGCTGGTGCACTGGTCCACCGGCCACCGCGACGACGTGTACACCTACCGGGGCGCGGAGATCACCGGCGGCGAGCTCGCCGAGTCCGTCCGCCGCGACCTCTGCGAGCACCTCACCGGCCCGCGGGCCCCCTACAACCTGATCTTCACCACCAACGGCATCGCCTGCACCACCGCTACGGTCGTCGCCGCCGTCCTCGGCATCACCGACCTGAGCACCATCGACGCCGCGGCCACGGCCCGCATCATGCGGGTGCACCTGCTGCTGGCGATGTTCAACGCCCTCCAACCCGGGGTGTTCGCGCTGTCGGGCTGGGACCTGTGCGGGATGCTCACCCTCCCCGCCGCCGACGTCGGCGAGCTGCTCGAACAGGGTGACACGCGCTGGGTCAACCGTGCAGCGCACGACCTCATGGGCGTCGATCCCGACGCGACCCGCTCGTCGGCCGGCATACCGCGAGGCGTCAGCCTCTACGGCGCACTGCCCGACCAGCTCTCGGACGAGACCAGCTTCGCGCGCCAACTGCAGGCCATCATCGCCGTGCGCAGGCGCTACGGCATCGCGGTCGGTCAGCAGGTCGACGTCCCCGACGTCTCGCACCGGGGCATGTTGGTGCTCGTCCACCGGCTGCCCGCTCCGGACCGGCTCCACCTGACCGTGCTGAACTTCGCGGACGAGGTCGTCACCGGCACCGTGCGGTCCGAGCACCTCGCGCCGGGCAGCGTGGTCACCGACATGTTCACGGGCCGGCCGGTGGGCATCGTGGACGACCTGCACAGCGTCGTCGTCGAGCTGGAAGCCCATCAGGGCCACTCGCTGCTCGTGCAACCGGGCGAGAGGTCCGGCTAGCGCGCGGACCCGCCGGTCCGGTGGAGGATTTGACGCACCTGGGCTTGCCCGACCCGCCCCGTCGCGTCACCCTGTCACGGTGAGCGAGAAGTTGGTCGAACTCGACCTCGACGACGCAGGCCTCTCCGCGGACCTCCCCCGACCGCAGCATCCCCGCGACGAGGTGCAGCAGGTCCCCTACCGCCCGGTGCAGTTCCGCGACGACGACCTGCCCACCGCCCTCGAGCGGTCGGCCACCTGGCTGCGGGACGCGCAGAAGTGGCTGGGTGAGCCGCTCGACGTCATCGCCGTCCACCTCGACTACGACGACCGCGACGGCTCCCCGTACTACGAGGTCAAGCTGCTGTGCAACGAGGAGGACCTGGCGGGTGCGCCACTGGCGGTCCGGCGCGCCACCCGGCCGGGCGACCGTCCTCCGCCCTGACCGGTAGCCGCCCGGCGTCAGTCATCCGGCGTCGGTCATCCGGCGTCGGTCATCCGGCGTCGGTCATCCGGCGTCGGTCATCCGGCGTCGGTCATCCGGCGTCGGTCATCCGGCGTCGGTCATCCGGCGTCGGTCACCCGGCGGTGATCTCCAGGCCGTCCGCGACGGCACCGCGCCGGCCGAGTACCGCGGCCACCCGGTCCCGGGTCGCGGTGTCGGCAGGCAGGACGCGCACGGCGTCGGCGCCCAGGTCGATCCGCACGGGTATCGCCTCGGCCCGGGTGACCCCGAACCGGCCGTCGGCACCCCGCGTGAACGTGAAGCGCGCGATCATTGAGTCCTCCGTCGCGTAGCCGCGCGTGGAGTGCTGGGCGACGTGGTTGCCCAGCCCGTAGGCGGCCCACTCCTCGTCGACCCGCTCCATCGGTTGCACCACGTGGGCGTGGTGGCCGAGCACGAGGTCCACGTCGGGGGAAGCGAGCAGCGCACGGACCGCCGCCACCTGCTGCTCCGTCGGGTCGGCGGCGTACTCGGCGCAGCAGTGCAGGCTCGCCACCACCACCTCGGCCCCCGCAGCCCGCGCCCGCGCCGCGCCAGCCAGCACGCGCTCGACGTCGGGCACCTCGGCCATGTCGACCGCCCACTCCCGGCCGCGGGGCAGCGGCACACCGTTGAGCCCGAACGTCGCGGCCACGTGCCCGACGCGCACCCCACCGACGTCGACGATCCGCGGCCGCTCGCTCTCGGCAGAGCTCCGGTAGGTGCCGGTGTGCGCCACCCTGGCAGCGTCGAGCGCGTCGAGCGTGCGCACCAGACCGTCGAACCCGTCGTCGAGGGAATGGTTGGACGCCGTCGAGCACAGGTCGTAGCCGGCCCCGGCCAGCGCCCCGACGATGTCCGGCTGCACCGCGAAGCTCGGGTATCCCCGGTACGGGCCGCCGGGCGGGGCGACAGGCGTCTCGAGGTGGCAGATCGCCACGTCGGCCTCCCGCAGCACCGGGGCGACGGGCGCGAGCACCTCCGAGAAGTCGTACCCGCGGTCGCGTTCCGCGCCGCCGGTCAGCGAGCCCCCCTGATGGATCAACACGTCGCCGGTGGCCACCAGTGTGAAGGAAGGGGGCGCCACGCTCGACGGCGCCGCGGGCGGGGGTGCCGGCGTCGTCGGCGACGGGGGCGGGGGCGCGGGCGCGCACGCGGCCAGGGCAACGAGGACGGGGAACACCGCGCCGGCACGGACGCGGTTCCTCGGCACGAACGCACGCTAGCCCCGACTCGCGCGCACCCAGGACCCGACTCGCGCACACGCAGAGCCCGACTCGCGGGTATCGATCAGACGGCGGAGGTCCCCTGCCGGTTCAGCCGGCGTACCTCTGCAGCAGCACCGTCAGGTCCGTCTCCCGTTGCCGGGGTACCACCGCGCCGCCCTGGTGCGCCGCGCAGTCGGCGCAGTGACGGCTGGAGTCCACGAGCAGGGAACCGGCCATGATGGTCTTGCCGCACAGGGTGCGCACCAGCCCCGACCTCCCCGCGCCGACCTGCTCGACCTCGCGAACGAGGTGCGCGACCTCGTCGGATGCGCTCAGCACCCAGCTGCTGTCATCCATGCTCGGACTCCTCATGACGGGCCCGCGCAGCGCAGGCCATCGAGTGGCAGGTCGAGGGGGCGACGAGGAAGCGGTCACCGCTGTGTCGACGCATGGGAGGCCGCAGAGACGGGCCGTGCGCTGTTCGCCCTCGACGGTCACGAGCCGACCGCCGAGGACCTCGGCCGATGCGGCGACCACCGCCGCCGAGCGGGCGTGCCGGACCCCAGGGTCCGGCCCGGGGCGGCGAGGTCGCGGACGTCATTCGGTCGACGTCTCCGATGTCGGCGGCGCGCCGCAGCTCGTCGCGACGGTACCCGCGATCAGCGTGATGCTGATGAGCAGCACCAGGACCTGGGTGGCACGGCGCCTGAGGACGCCCACCCCACCGAGCCGCTCCAGGGCCCGCGGTCGGACCCTGTTCTGGTACGGATTGACCAGCTCTCGATCGTCGTTCTCGGCCACCTGCATACCCCCCTCAACCGACTCCGAGATCGGTGCCGGTGTGGCTCGTGTCGACACGGTTGCGAGTGAGCCGGTCGGCAGCGAGCGCGGACATGAATGTCTGGACCCCGAGCGCGGAGGTCGGATGGATGCCGGTCAGCTGATGGATGCGGTCGAGTCGCTTGGTCAGCGTCCGGCGGGCGATGTGCAGGGCCTCGGCGGTCCGGCTGCGGTCCAGGTCGTTGTCGTAGAGGGTGCGCATCGTCAACGGCAGGTGCGGCCACCGAGCCAGCACCGCGATGACCTCGGCCAGCTCCGCCATCGCGGCGGCGCTGCCGGTGAGGGCCCGTTCGACGAGGACGTCCTCCGCGAGCACCGCGCCCCGGCGCTCGCAGGCCGCTGCGATGTCGAAGACCGCCCGCGCCTCCTCGACGGCATCGGGCACCGATCCGACGTCCGCCACGCTGGCGCCCGCGACCGTCGCGCCCGTCGCCGCGGCGAGGCGGTCGAACCCGTTCGCGGCCAGTTCCGCCGGGGCGTCCACCGCGAGCCTCGGGGCCGGCATCAGGACGAGCAGGAGGTCCTCGTGCCGCTGGACCAGCGCACCAGAGGTGCCCAACCGCTCCGCGATGTCGTCCATCGGCCGGTTCGATGCCGGCGCCCACGTGCAGAGCACCAGGTAGTGATGGGCCACGGTGACGTTGGCCGCGAGGAGCAGGTGACGGTTGACCGGTCGCCCGGCGACCAGCGTCTCCGCAAGCTGGCGCCGGCTCATCGCGCGGGTCCCCGACGCCGCGAACGCTACGCAGTAGCCCTCGCTCAGGGCGACACGGGAGGGCTCGACCTCGCGCTCGAAAGCCTGGGCGAGCCGCAACAGGACACCGACGTCGGACGGACCGGCCACGGTCCACGACCGTCGCGAGACCTCGATCAGGGTGCGGTGGAACTCGTAGAGCGCCTGGTCGTGCGACACCCGGGAGAGGGCGAACCGAGCACCGATCTCGTGCATCTCCGCGTCCGCGCCCGCCCCGGCGGGACGGCCGTCGGCCAGCAGGCCGAGGAAGCGCTCCAGAATGGTCCCGACTAGTGCCTCGGTGGCCTCGCGATGGTCCGGCTCACGACCGCGCCGCACGTTCGCCGTGTCGAGCACGGCCGAGAGGACCGTCGGGCCCTCGGCGCGCAGCCGCTTCTCCAACTGGTCGGGCATCACGTACGCCGCCCGCGGCCGGAGGCGCTCACGACGGGTGCCCCGCGTGTCGAATCGGCGTCGGCACGAGGGACAGATCGGCAGCCGTCGCGCCGTGCGCCTCGTCCAGCGGTCCGAACAGCTGCGACTCCAACCCGTCGAGCAACCGATCGATGGAGTCGACGAGGTCGTCGGTCATCGTGTCGGCCCAGCCCGCACCCCAGTCGAGCAGCTCCCGGCCGCCCCAGTCGTCGGGGTTCGGACCCGCTCCGGCCGGCACCGGGCCGCGGACGACGTCGGTCGCGCCCGCGGTTTGCGCTTCGGGAACGAGCGGCACGTCGAAGGCGGACGGCGACACCGACCCAACCCACCCCAGCAGGTCCGCGGCGAGAGCCGGAGGCCTGGGTGGAGCCGGCGGAACCGCGCGGCCGCGGCCGGCGGCGGCCTTCCCGCCGCCTCCGCCGTGCCGGTCCCGGGCGCCGCCCCGGTCGGTGGAGCCACGCCCGGTCTCCGTCCGCGGAGCCGTGTCGACCCGGACCGCCAGATAGGCGACGGCGGCGACGAAGTCGACGATGCCGGTACCGGCCGGATCCCAGATCAGGTGGTAGGTGTCCTCGGCATCGGTGATGGTCTGTTGCCCGTCGGGGCGCTCCATCGTGGCAGGGCTGTCCCCGCCGGCTGAGGCGAATCGCACCTCGGGCGTCGCCGTCCGGGCCCGGATGGCGATGAGTCGCCGCTCGAAGCCCTGTTCCTCGTGGACGAACCGGTCCGACACGTTGTGGATCACCTGGTCGGCGTCCTGCCGCCCGACCCGTCCCGCGGCGTGCTGGTCGACGCGCTCCTCGCTTGCTCCCTCGACCGCGTCAACGGTCGAGCGGTCCGTGCCGCGTGGGCTCTGGGCGACCAGGAGATGCAGGGAGGCGCGAGTGTCCTCGGCGAGTCCGACCGCATGGTGGTTGGCCATCTCGTCAGGCTTGCGCATGGTCTGCTCCTCGCCTCGAGGGCCCGTCACCGCTGGACCGTGCTCCGTTGCCGAATCGTGCCCGAGCCCAGTCAAGTACGCCTGCTCCGTCTGGAGGAGTCCCGAAGCGGCACCTCCGACGGCTACCTTCCCGTGCGAGTGACCACATGCCCAACCCCCGCCGGCCGCGGCGCCCGCCTCCCCGGGTCACGGCCGGCTCGGCGAGTCGACGAGGCGCGCCGGACCCATGCGGCGCATGGCGCGCTCGAGATCCTCGCGGAGCACCCTGTTGAACGGTTGCACACGCAGACCGGCACCCGCAGCCGACGCGGCGAGGTCCGGACGACCCTCCGCGAGCCGCCGCATCGCCAGGACGTGCGTCGAGTCCGCGACGTAGCCCGGCAACGTGCGGGCCATCGGGACGCCCGGCAGCCAGCCGTAGCGGGCACCCTGGTGCACCCCGGGCTGCTCGTCACCGGGCGCGGCGTTCAGCATGCCGAGTGCATCGACGTCGAACCCGGCGTCGTAGAGCGCCACGAACAGGTGCCAGTCGGCGTGCACGTCGCCGGTGAGGGCCAGGCTCCCGTCGTCGTACTCCAGCAGGCCCGGCTGACCCGACGCGATAGAGCCCAGGGTCCCGACCACGACCTTGAGGGCCGTCCTGAACTCGGCGTCGGTGGTGCCACGGGGGAAGACGGCCGCTGCCAGCTCACCCGGGGTCGCGATGCCGTGCAGGGCGAGGTAGGCGACGATCTCCACGGTCAGTGGGTCGGCGTCGAGCCGGCCCCCCGCGCCGTACAGGCGGGGACGACCGAACAGGCTCACCACGATCTCGGGGACCGTCCCGACGACGCGGGGCAGGCTGGGAGGCGCAGGGGCGGTGTCCGCCGCGGTGCCGTCCACAGGCACCACACCGCTCTCGGCCCGCATCATTCGCGCGATCGCCTCCGCGGTCACTGCTGAGAGCGCCTGCGCCCCGACGACGATACCCAGCTGGTCGCAGCGCAACACACCCTCGGTGTCGAGCGAGAGCGTCCACCGGTCCTCGGTGTTCCCACCCACCACGAGCGCGCCGAACGGCATGCCGTCCGGCACGCGGGCGAGCCGGTTCATCACGTCGTACTGCGCCGCCGACGGCCGCTCGGCCAGCACCAGGACGCACGGTCCCTGTGGACCCGCCCCGGCGCGCCGCACCATGTCGTCGAGCACCTGGTCGACCGTGTCGGCGCAGATCAACCGAGGGCCGAACCCGTCGAGTGCGAGCCCGAAACCGACCATCGCCACGCTCAGGCCCGCGGACCGGCGGCTCGTGGCCAGCTCGAGCGCGATCGCGGTCGCGACGAGGCGCGCGGCCGCCGGGTCGCCGTCGATCCCGACGGTGCCGCCCGCAGCGACGAGGTCGATCAGGACCCAGCCGGCGCGGTCGCGGCCCACGGAGACCAGTGTCGGGAACGGCGCCCCCTCCGGCGGTGAGCCCGACGGTTGCCGCGGCACTGCGGTCCGGGGCAACGTCCACCGTCGCCCGGACGCGTCGGAGACGAACGGCGGCGGTGGGTGCGTATCGGGTACCGCCGGGGACAGCTCCACCGCGCCGGGGGTGACGCGGGCCGCGACGACGCCCGGCGCCGAGCCGGCGGGGAACGCACGCAGCGCGTGGTCGAGGGCCTCCGAACCCTCCTCGTCGGCCCCGAGTGCCGCGGCGGCGTACACGGCCGTCGCCGCAGGATCCAGTGCCGGCACGCCCTCGCCGAAGGAACGGCCGGCCTCGCGCTGCACGCGGCGGAGGGCAACCGTGGCGAGCAGGCCGTCGGCGAGCAGCTGGGCGTGCACGAGGTCCCACGGAAGGTCGGCGGGCCGGTGGTCGAGAACGGCCGGATCCCTGTGCGGTTCCTCGGCCTGCGGGGGGGCCGGTCCGCGTACGGGAGCCGCTTGCGGGGCGTCGGTGGGACGGCTCCCTCCGGGCCGCTCCGCCCAGACCTGCCGCTCGGCCCAGGCCTCCTGCTCCGCTCGCGCCCTCCGGCCGGTCTGAGCCGTGTCCGTCGCACGTGTCGCGTCCGGAGCCTCGACCACGGCCCCGACGGCCTGCTGGGGCTCGGATCGTTCCGGCGACCCGGGCCAGGTCAGGCGAGGGTCGCCCGGCAGGTCGACCAGACCGACGCCGATGGCGTCCCGCGGCATGATCAACGCCCACCCCGGGCCGACGCGGCTGTCCTCGTTGATGGCCGCGCCGGTCGGAGACTTCCGACCCTTGTTCAGGGCGAGGACGTCCCGGAAGCGGCGACGCGATCCGAGGTAGATCTCCGCCAGCTCCCATACGCGCTGAGGCGCGGTCCCGGGCGGAACCACGAGCAGCCGCCGCCCGCCGCCCGCCGAGGTGAGCGTCGGTGGCCTGCGGCGGACCCGCGGACGCCGCTTCCGCAGCGGCGGGGTGGGCAGGGGAGCGATCGTGCGGGTGACCAGAGAACCGACCAGGCGCCGTTGCCACTGCATCGTCAACGGCACCCTGATGGGCAACCCGGGGCGGCGCAGCCCGGTGTAGAGTTCGACGCCGATCGTGATCGTCATCGGGAGCAGGGCAACCGCGGCGAGCAGGGCTATCACCGGTGGGCGGACCGTCGCGACGAGCACGAGCGGGATGGCCGGGACAGCCAGAAGGACCAGCCCGGCGATGGTCGCGCGCCGCCACTGCTGCGCCGAGGGCGCCGGCGTGCCGTCGAGGGCGCGTAGGCGGGTACGCAGATCCGGGCGGCGAGGCTGGCTGAGCAACAGGATCGCGGTGCCTCCGACGACCAGGAGCACGACGGCCAGCAGCTGCCTCGTCGTCATGCCGGCTCGCTCTCCGGCTCGTCGACGACCGGGCGGTCGATGTCGCGGACGAGCCGCGCTCCGAGGTCACGAGCCGATCGCATCAGCCAGGACCGGCTCAGCCGGTCGGTCCACTCGCCGGCGAGCGTGCCGGCGCCGACCGGGTCGTAGGCGATGCGCCCCAGCACCGTGGCCGGGAGGCCGGCGCTGTCGAGCACGGCCTGCACCTGAATCGCCGATCGGGAGTCGGCCGCTCCGGTCACGACGGCCACGTAGATCGGCGGCGCGTCGTCCATGGCCTCGATGCGCGCCCGCAGGTGCGCGACCCCGTCCACGGTCGGCCGGGTGACCAGAAGCAACGCAGCCGCGTACGGGAACAGCTCCTCCAGCGGGCTCAGCGGGTGGATCCGCCCGCAGTCGGCGACGACGTCGCGGTCCGGCGTGGCCTGGAGCAGCGCGCCGACCGGTGCCCACTTGCGGTCGATCGCCTCGGAGGCGTCGGCGCTCGGCAGGCCGACCAGCACCTCAAGACCGCCGGGCAGCTCCTGGAGATGGTCCCGGACGTCGGGTCCTTCCATGATCATCGCGGCGTACGTGAGCAGCCCGGGCTCCTGGCCGAGCGGCTCCCCGTCCGCGGCGTCGAGGCGGTACCGGACGTCACCACCGTCGGGGTCGAGGTCGGCGAGCAGCGCCGGGCGTGGCCACGTGGCGGCCAGCGCCAGAGCCGTGGTCGTCGCACCTGGGGCGCCCTTGACCGACGCCACCATCACCAGGGCCATCAGGGAGTCCGGCACTCGTTGAAGACCTGCTGAGCACTGACGTCGTAAAGTACGGCCGCCGAGAGGGAGTTGTCGGCGTTGGCCCCGTTGACCCGCTGGACCGCGTCCGGGCCGTTCGGGTCGCTCCGGATCAGCACCGAGAGCTGCACGGTGTCCTCCGGTCCGGGGGCCGACTTGAGGACGTAGGAACGCGGAACGAGGAGTTCCGCGTTCCCGTCCCGGTCGGCGCGCGACAGGCTCACGACATTCCTCTCGGCGATGCCCTCGGTCGGGATCCTGCTCGCCGAGAGCCTGACTCCGACGGTCGCACACGTCGCAAGCTGCACTGCGGGACCGCTCGGCGTCACCGGCGGGGCGGGTTGCCCGCGCGCTGGGTCGGCGAGGCCGAGGTAGGCCCCCATGACGACCGCCGCTACGCCGAGAAGCATGCCCACGGACCGCCGCCGACGCCCGGGCAACCGGCCCAGGGTGTCCAGCGCCTCGGCCCTACCCCACACCCGGCCGTCCTGCGCTTGCCTTGCCATCCGCTGTCCTCTCGTCGCGCCGCTACGCGCCGCTCGCCGTGATCTCGCGCCGATCTGGTGCGGCGCGGCTCGGGAGCGGTGTGACCACCGGCTCGGGCTCCGGCGCGGCGGGCGGGACCGGCATCGCGGGCTCGCTGCCGACAAGGTCGGAGCTCACATCGTCGAGCGGGTTCACGGCCTCCTGAGGTCCGCGTCCCTCCGCGACGACCTCGGCGAACCCCCGGTCGAGGCCATCGGCCACGCCGGCCTCGAGCACGCGCGCCTCCACCTCGAGGAGGTTGACCCTGGGCTGCTCGGCCAGTGTCCGTGCAGCGATGTCCATGACCGACTGAACCCCCGAGCCGGGCACGAGCTGGGCGCGCCACCACTCGAACGGGGCTGCTGTGTCCAGGGCCTTCGGCGCGCCGGTGGGGAGGTCGGCCACCTTCACCTGCCGCGGCGCCCCGCCGATGAACACCGCCTCCATGTCCAGCATGTTCATTCCGGGCGCCGGGACAGCAGCGCCGTTGGCCGATCCCGGCATCGCCGAGGGCTCGATCGCGGCGAACGCCATGTCCAGCGGGTTCGCGAGCGGGGCACCGCCGGACTCCGGCAACGGCAGCTTCTGCTGCGGGAACGCGGCGTCCAGGAGGTTCACTGCCGGCCGCTGCTCCAGATCCACGCCGAGGGTCGGCTCGGCTGCCCCACGAGGTACCGGCGTCGAGGTCCCCCGACCCAACTCCGATGAGAAATCCACCGCGTCGAGCATGTTCAGCGCGGGCGTCTGGCCACCTGCGCCAGAAGCAGTCGGCCCCGAACCGAACTCTGCGGGCAGGGGATTCGGTCGACCTCCCACCTGCGGTGACAACTCCACCGCGTCCAGCGGGTTCGCCACGGGCGCCGGGTCGAAGCCGCCCTCGACACGATCCGGAAGGGACGCGGGCGACCCGCTGCCGGATCCCGGCGACAGATCCGCTGCGGCGACGTTGAGCAGGTTCAGCGCCGGTGTCGAGGCCGGGGCGGGCGCGGACCGGGTCGAATCCGCCACACGCTCCGGCGCCTGCTCCGCCACACGCTCCGGCGCCTGCTCCGCCACACGCTCCGGCGCCTGCTCCGCCACACGCTCCGGCGCCTGCTCCGCCACACGCTCCGGCGCCTGCTCCGCCACACGCTCCGGCAGGGAGGACTGAGTGCCGGAGGTTGCGGGCCGTGCCCCCTCCACCGAGGCCGGCACCGATACCTGGACCGCGGGATCCGAGACGCGCCCGGGTGCCGATTCACGACTGGAGACCGCCTCGATGACGAGGGGGTCGGCCGCCGCGAGACCGAGCGACGACGCAGACGGCTCGTCCACGCGACCCGCCCCTCCCCCGAGCGCTACCGCCCGGGTCTGGGAGGCGGCGTCGGCGTTCCCGCCGGTGTCTGTGAGGCCGGAGCCGGACCGAGCAGGCCCGGTCGGGTCCTCGGCGGTCGCCACGGTGACCACCGATTCGCTCCCCGACGCGGTGGTGTTCTGGTTGTTCCCCCCGGAGGTCGTCTTGTTCCCCCCGGAGGTCGTCGGGGTGCTCACGACGTCCGCCGTGCTCGACGAGCTGACGGGTGTCCCCGTGGGATCTGCGACGACCGCGACGGGCTCGGACGCCGCTCCACTTTCGCCGAGACGGGGCACGCTGTTCCGCGGGTCATCGCTGGCGGCTGCGGTGCCTTTATCCGAGGGGGCTTTCGGGGTGGTCTCGACGGCCGTGGTGCCACCAGCCGGCGTGTTGCGCGCGTCGGATGCGGTGCTCCCACCGAGTGAGCCCGGTCCGACCGCGGGACCTGTGTCTGCCTCCAGGTCACGACCAACCGGCGCTGCCACAACCGGCGCTGCCACAACCGGCGCTGCCACAACCGGCGCAGCCACAACCGGCGCAGCCACAACCGGCGCAGCCACAACCGGCGCAGCCACAACCGGCGCAGCCACAACCGGCGCAGCCACAACCGGCGCAGCCACAACCGGCGCAGCCACAACC
>JAJAZD010000028.1 GCA_026785945.1 Pseudonocardia sp.
CCCTGGCCACCGGCTGGCCCGACGAACACACCCGCACCTGGTTGCATGCCCGCGCCACCACCGACGAGATCTGTTAGGTCCGGCAGCCGGCGGCGCACGCCCTGGCCACCGGCTGGCCCGACGAACAGACCCGCACCTGGTTGCATGACCGCGCCACCACCGACGAGAACCGGGACGTCCGGCAGGCGGCGATGCAGGCCCTGGCCATCGGCTGGCCCGACGAGCAGACTCGCACCTGGTTGCACCGCGCCACCACCGACGAGAACTGGAACGTCCGGCAGGCGGCGGTGCGGGCCCTGGTCACCGGCTGGCCCGACGAACAGACCCGCACCTGACTGAAGTGTGTGCTTCGACCGGGGAGCTTCTGCTCACAGCCTGGTGATAACCCGCTATATCACCAGGTTGTCGGACCCCGCCTCTACCGTCCCGCTCATGCTCGACAACACCGCCCCCGCGACACCCTCCACCTCGCCCGCCCTCGTCGTCGTCGCGCCGGCGGCGTCGAGCCCGGCGGCCGGGATGGCGGGCGAGCTCGTGGCCGATGTCCTGGTGGAGCTGCCGGCCCTCGCGGTGCTGACCGATCGGGATCGGTTGCTGGCTGCGGCGTGGTTGGCGTCGCTGCGCTCGGCCCGCACCCGCCGCTCGTACGCCGGTGACCTGCTCGGGTGGCAGGGGTGGCTGGCCGGGCACGGGATCGAGCTGCTGGCCGCGACCCGGGTCCAGGTGGATCTGTGGGTACGGATCCAGCAGACGGCCGGCGCCGGGGATGCGAGCGTGCGCCGGCGGTTGTCGGGGATCGGGTCGTTCTACCGCTACTGCCTCACCCACGACCTGACGGGCGGGGACCCGACGGCGGGGGTGACGCGCCCGCGGGTGGACCCGGACTACACCGCCACGGTCGGCCTGACCCGCGAGCAGGGGCGGGCGTTGATCGCCGCCGCCGACACCGACGACGGGCGGGCGCGGCTGCGCAGCGCGGCCGCGGTTCGGCTGTTGCTGCACAACGCGCTGCGGGTCGATGAGGTGCTCGGTGCTGACATCGCCGATCTGGGGTCGGATCGGGGGCATCAGGTGCTGACCGTGCTCGGGAAGGGAAACCGGCGGGCGAAGGTGCCGTTGTCACCGGGCACGCTCGAGGCACTGCACACCTACCTCGACTTCCGTACCCCGGCCGGGACGGGGGCGGGGGGGTGGCGCGGGATGAGCGGGCCGTTGCTGGCCACCACCTCGGGTGGGCGGATGCGGCCTTCTCAGCTGTGGGAGCTGGTGCGCCGGCTCGCAGCCGCTGCGGGGATCGCGGAGTGGGATCGGCTCTCGCCGCACTCGCTGCGCCACACCGGCATCACCATGGCCCTAGACGCCGGGGTGCCGCTGCGGGATGTGCAGGACTACGCGCGCCACCGCGACGCCCGCACCACCCGCCGGTATGACCGCTCGCGGGACTCGCTGGATCGGTCCGCGGCGTACGCGGTCGCCGCGTACCTCGGGTGATGGAGGTGCAGCGTGACTGCGCTGGCCCGGCGGCCGCTCCGGACGATTGGTCGCCTGCCGATAACCCGTACGCGATCGCGGTGTCAGAAGCCCAGTGGTGGTTGCGTACGGCGAAGCTGGCGATCTTGCGTATCCGGGATGGGGAGGAGGACCTCCGGGTCGGTTTCAGTTCCCGGCAGATCGACGCGCGCCAGCTCGTGTTCGCGCTCAGGCAGCTCCTCACGGCCGAAGACCTCGAACAGCGTGCATTGACCGATCTCGGCTTGGGTTCGACGGCCGGCGCGACTCTCACCCTTGCACGCGAGCGGTTCGAGCGGGCGCTGCCCGACATCAAGAACATGCGCGACGGGCTGATGCACGTCGAGGAGTGGGCCCGCGGCACGGGCCGCGGTCCACAACGGGATCAGCGTCGGGCTGGTGTCGCGGAGCGTGATGTCGCACGGATGTTCTGGGGCTTTCGCTTTGACCCGAACATCGGAACGGTCTTCTTCGGCCCGTACGCGATCGATGTCGAGGTCGCCGAACGCGCGGCCGGCGAGCTGGCTCGGGCGATCTATCTGGCCGCCCTTGAGGTTGACCGCCGAGAGACTGCGGCCGTACGCGCGCGGGTTGTTGGCGCGTTGGACCGTGCCGGCCTGCCGCACGGTTCGCCCGGGGACGTCATCCTTGTCTCGCCCGGTCAAGACCTGCAGGTCTGGCTCTCCCTTAGCAATACCGACTCCGAGCCGGCGGTCGGCGGCCAGGTGGCCGCGCAGGTTGTCGTAGCGCTGGGCACCGACGGGCTACATCTCATCTCGTCGGCAGAGCCTGACGCGTGGGACGTGACGGAGCGACTCGTTCGCGGAGAGCCGCTCTCCGTGCGCGAGATCAGCGCTCGGTGACGCCGACGACCCTGGCCTGTTCGCCGAGATCCGCGGCCAACTCCCACCTCAGATAAGTGACCCACGCCACGAAATTCTTGGGGGTGGGGTCGGACGGTGACGGGGCAGCGGGCGGCGCGACGGTTCTACCTCGTCGGCGAGGATCTCGAGCTTGCTGGAGCTCGTCGCCGTCGGCGGTGGTCCGGTGTCCCCGGTGAGGGTTCGGCTCGCGGGATTAGATCCCGTGGGGTGGAGAGTGAGGGCTCCGGTGATGGTCAGGGCTTGTTCTCGAGGAGAGCTGTCACGAAGCTCTCCGCTGCCTGCGCGTTCGGTCCGAACACCTCGGGGTCGGTTCGGGCGAGCTCGTGGTAGTACTCGGAGGCCTCGGTGGCGAGTGTTAGGGCCTGCTCGCGCCGACCCGCCTCACCCAAGTCGGCCGCGAGGTTGTTCACCGACCCCGCCAGGTCGGGCAGGTAGGCGTCGCGGTTGAGCTCGACCAGCTCCCGCCGCAGGTCCACAGCCTCCTGCGCGGCGGCCAGACCCTCCACCCGACGACCCGCCTCACCCAACCGGATGGCGAGGTTGTTCACCGACATCGCCAGGTCGGGTAGGTAGGCGTCGCGGTCGGCCTCGGTGGCCTCACGCAGAAGCCCGACGAGGGCGGCGGTGACCTTCACGCTGGTGGTTGCCAGCAGCATGCTGTGGCGGGGCAAGGTGTCGCCCAGGACGCGCAGCGTCGCGACGTCGGCTGTGTCGATGAGCCGGTCCACCGCAGCGAGCAGGGGACGGGGATCTTCTAGGCGGGGAGCGACCGTGATCGCCGCCGTGCCCGCAGTCCCGTCGAGTACGGCGTGGGCGATGGTCTGGGTGAGGTGCGGATGCTGGGGGTGGGCGCGGCCGAGCAGGGTCAGGCCGTGTTCGAGCTGTCCGGGTGAGACAGCGGTGATCGTGTCGGTGACCAGGGTGGGGCAGCGACCGTTCGGACCCAGGACGGTGCCGATGAGGTACTCGGCCAGCGGGTCGGGTTGCAGCCCGGACCAGTACCGTTCACGGTCCTGGTACAGGGTGGCCAACCAATCCGCGGTGTTGGACAGCGCGTCGGGGTCCGCACCGGGCAGGGTGACGGCGAGGACCCGCCGGGCGTCGTGGGTGCCCACCGCACCCCACAGCGTTGCCGTGGCGACCAGGCAGCGGCGGGTGGGCGCGGTCAAGGTGATCCCGAACCTGTCCGCGACCCGTGACCAGTACCGGCTCTCGTGGGCCAGCAGCACCTCCTGCGGCCCACCACCTGCGGAGACCGGGTCGCCGGCCTGCAGCAGCTCGGCGAGGGCGTGCATCTGCACGGCCAGGATGGTGCGGTAGCGCTCCCCGTCCAGCCGCGGCGCGCCCAGCGTCGCGGCCAGGGCGGTCCAGTCGATGTCGCGGTAGCCATCGAGGCCTCCCAACCGGGGAGCCAACGCGACGACGGCCTGCTCCCAGGCCTGGGCCCGACCCTCGGGTGTGGGGTCGACCGGGCCCAGCTCCAGCACGATGCGGTCATCACCGAGCATGGCCAGATGTGGTGTCGGGTCGATCCGTTCGGTGCGCCATGCCCCGGCGGTGCGGGCCAACAGCAGCAGCCGCACCTTCGCCTCCGCCCGGGCCATCGCCACCACCAGCGCGTCGAGCTGGTGGGTACGGCCCTCGGCGTAGTCCACGATCACCAGGGTCGACACCGCGACCTCACTCAGCACCGCGATGTCGTCGGTCCCGGCCCGCTCGGAGAGCACCACCGTGGCCCACCCCTCGCCGGCCAGCGCCGCGGCGAGGTGCCGGGCCAGGCGGGTCTTGCCCTGCCCGCCCGCACCGACCACCAGCCGGGTCGCCGACCACTCCGATTCCTGGCACCACTGCTGCAGCGCCGCGAGCTCGGGCCTGGGACGGAACGGGGTGTCGGCCACCTCGGCGCGTAGCAGCCCCGCCGGGGAGTCCGGTGCGGCCACCGGTTCGACCAACCCGGCCAACTCCACCGGCTCCACGATCGGCACCGCACCGGTATGCGCGGCCACCAGGGCGGCGAACCGGGGGTCGGCGGTGACCGCGGTGACCGGCACGGTGACCAGCCGGCGGCTGTCGAAACCCGCTGGATCGACGGTGACGATCCCGACGAGCAGACCATCACACAGCAGCACCGCACCCGACATCCCCTGCCACCGCGACCCATCCGCGTCGGGCCCGGCGGGAGGGTTGGTCACTTCCACCGCGTACAGACCGGCCTTGACCAAAGCCCCCGGGTTGATCACCCCAACGGCATGGTGGGTGTCCCGACGCTGCGGTCGAGCCACGACCGCAGGGAACCCGATCGCCTCACACCGCTGACCGGCCCGGGTGGTGACCAGCCGTCCCCACCGCACCGGGTGCCGCCACACCGGCTCCGGCCATCCCGGATCGGTCACCACCAGCAACGCCACATCCACATCGCCTTCGAACCGGTGCCACGCCACCTCCGCCGCGAGCAACCCCCCGGACTCCGCGCGGACCTGCACCGTCGCCGACACCCGACCCGCGCGGCACACCACGTGCGCTGCGGTCAAGACCAGCCGCCCACCCAGCAGGTAGCCCGACCCGCACGTCCACCGCGCCCGTTCCGGGGGGTGATCCGGCCATTCCGCGTAGACCTCGACGTGGCGCCGCACCTCAGCTGCACATGGGCTAGTTCGCCGGTGGGGCGTCGACATCGTCGGCGACGATGAACGAGCCCCCGTCACAGGCCTGCGGGATCAGCTCGACAGTCACCTTGTGCGTCGCGCCCGTCGACCGCTCGGCCTTGGCATCCGCGGTGACGACCCAGAACTTCACCCCACCACCGGCTCCGTGGACCTTCTTCACCTCACCGCTGAACTCGATCGACACCTTCCCCACCACGAAGGTCAACACCCGGCCGGCCACGACCCGCCGACCAGCCGTCTGCGCACTGATCAACTGCTCCCGGACAACCCCGATCGCATCCGACAGCTCCACCAGCCCGTCGTCCTCACCCACGGCCGACCCCCTCCCCCCGCGTCTTCTCCACTGTCGTCGCAGCATCCGTACCGTTACAGCACGTAGCAACCCAACACCAGCCCCGACGTCCTCCCCGATCGTCCCGGTCAAGGATCGGCTTGCGGGACAGTCGCCGCGGCCCGCGACCGGATCATCGTCGAAGTTATCGACGCTCCCCACGACGCCCTCGTGATCAGAAGCGCCTGACGGCGACTACGCCAGATAGCGCCGCTCGAACCACGTCACACATCGCTGCGCGTCACACGCCG
>JAJAZD010000029.1 GCA_026785945.1 Pseudonocardia sp.
AGGCCGGGCCCACCACCCCCCCCCGCCGGGCGGCGAGCTCCGCCTCCGCGACGGCGGCGGGCTCACTGCACGCGATCACGGCCTCCAGCGCGAGCGTCGACACCGGCCACGGCGGGCGCGGCGCGGCGAGGCGTGCCAGCAGGTCGGGCGCGCCGAGCGCGTACCCGGCGCGCAGGCCGGCGAGCGCCCAGGTCTTCGTCAGGCTGCGGAACACGAGCGGGCCCGCTTCGCCGGCCACCGTCTCGGGCTCGCCGGGGATCGCGTCGGCGAACGCCTCGTCGACCAGCAGCACCCGGCCGGGGGGGGCCCCCCCCGCGGCGGGGGCGGGCGGGGGAGCGGGGGGGCTAACGCCGCGGCGCCCAGCCGCCCCCGGCGGGGCGCGCCCCGCGGGCGGACGTCTCCGGCCGGGTGCAGCACGCCCGTCGGGTTGGTGGGGTTGCCCACGACCACGAGGTCGGCGTCGGTGGGAACGGCGCCGGGATGCAACCGGTGGCCGTCGATCTCGCTGGTCATTACCCGGACGATCGGCACACCGGCGTCACACAGAGCCGCCTCGGGCTCGGTGAACCCGGGATGCAGCACGGCGCCCAGCCGCGGCCGCAGCGCCGGGAGCAGCGCGAAACCCTCCGCGCTGCCCGCGAGCACGAGCACCTCGTCGGGACTGCGGCCGTGCCGGGCCGCGACGGCCTCCCGCGCGCGGAGGTCGTGCGCGATGCTCGGGTAGCGGCCGAGGTCGTCGAGCACCGCGGTGAGGCGGTCGCGCAGCCACGCGGGCGGCCCGGCGCCCTGCACGTTCACGGCGAAGTCCACCATCCCGGGCTCGGCATCGACGTCGCCGTGGTGGCGCAGAGCCGGGTCGCCGTGATCCATGACCGGCACCCTACGGTGACACCGGTGCGCGTCGTCTTCGTCTGTACCGGCAACATCTGCCGCTCACCCATCGCCGAGAAGGTGTTCGTCCACGAGCTGGAGCGGGCCGGTCTCGCCGACGGCGTGACGGTCACCAGCGCCGGGACCGGCGGTTGGCACGTCGGGTCCCCCGCCGACGACCGGGCATCGACGCTGCTGCGCGCGCAGGGCTATCCCGACGCCCACGTGGCCCGCCAGGTCGATGCCGAGCAGCTCTCCGCGGATCTGATCGTGGCGCTCGACAACAGCCACCGGCGCGCGCTGCAGGCCATGGTCGCCGAGCCCGACCGGGTGCGCCTGCTTCGCTCGTTCGACCCCGGTTCCCCGCCCGGGGCCGACGTGCCCGACCCCTACTACGGCGACGCCGCGGCGTTCGTCGAGGTGCTGGCGATGGTGCGGGCCGCGATCCCCGGACTGCTCGACCGGGTGCGCGCAACGCGCTGAGTGCCCGACTCGCGCGCACGCAGACCCCAACTCGCGGGCGGGGGTGACACCGGGCGGACCGATGCCCACCGTCAGGGGGTGACTCCCATGATCGACCAGCCGCGCATCGGGAAGCCGGCCGCCTCGGCGACGCGGGCCGAGGCGTCGTTGTCCGGCGCGTGCAGGTAGGTGGGCACCGCGCCCTCGTCGAGGACCCGGCGGGCGGCCTGCGCCACGAGCCGACGTGCGAGCCCGCGGCCCCGCGCCGCCTGCGCCGTGACGACGGCCAGCTCGTGACCGTGCTCGTCGTGCCGTTTGATCCCGACCCCGGCCAGGTGTTCGCCCGTGTGCGGATCGACCGCCACCAGCACGTCGTGGCCGAACGGCCGCAGCCACGGCGGCACCGAGGGGTCGAGCGCCGCCACCCACTCCCCCGCGTCGGGCAGCGGGGCGGGGGCGATGCTCCAGCGGAAGACACCGACGAACCACGTGCCGTCGAGCTTCGCCGCGGCGGGGACGGTGGCGAGGTTCCCACCGTGCGCGATGAGGTCGGTGACAGCCGGCACGGCCGGGGGCGGGACCGAGAGCACCCCGCCGCCCGGCCCCGCGACCCCGAGGATCGCGTGGACCGCGCCGTCCCACGCCGGCTCCACCCGTCGCGCCGAGCCGACGACGGTGAGCCCGGTGCCGGTTCCGGGCCACCGGCCCAGCCAGGTCCGCAGGTGGGCGACGAGCCGGCGGTCGGTCACGTCGGGCAGTAGATCACGCAGGCCCCGCACGAGACGGCACAGCCGTGCCCCACCCGACGCGGATCGCAACGAGAGCCCGACTCGCACGCACGCAGAGCCCGACTCGCGCGCACGGAGACCCCGACTCGCGGGTCAGGAGCGGGCGACCAGTTCGGCGAGGGCGTCCGTCATCGCCGTGGCGAGCACGTCGACGTCGGGCAGGGCGTCCCGGTCGGCGGTGAGGCCGTAGTACACACCGCCGTCGTAGGACGTGATGCCGATCGCCACAGCCTGGCCCCCCGCGAGCGGCACCACCGGGAACATGTCGAGCATCCGCGCGCCCATCGCGTAGAGCGGCCGTGGCGGGCCCGGGACGTTCGTGACCAGCACGTTGTAGAGCCGGCTGGAGAACTGGCTCGTCATCCGGGCCCCCAGGCTGTGCACGATCGGCGGCGCGAACCCGACCAGCCGGATCAGCGCGGCTGCACCCACCGCCCGCCCGCTGCGCTTGTACACCTCCATCGCCGCGCGGACCACGGCCAGCCGCGCCACCGCGTCCTCCTCGGCGACGGGCAGGTCCACGAGGTAGGCGGAGATGCTGTTCCCGGCCGGGACCGCGCCGTTGGCGTTCCTCCCCGCCCGGGCCCGGACGCTGACCGGAACCATGGCCCGTACCCCGGTACCCGCGGTGAGGGGCTCCCCACGGGTGATCATCCAACGACGCAGGCCGCCCGTGACCACGGCGAGCACGACGTCGTTGATCGTGCCGCCGTGGGCCTTGCGGACCTGCCGGTGATCGGCGAGCGTGCTGCGGGCCATGCCGTAGCGCCGCTGCGCCCCGGTGGCCGCGTGCAGCGCCGGCACCGGGCGGATCGACGCCGCACCCCGCCCCGCCGCGAGCGCGCCGCCCGCGGTGCGTCCGACCGTGGCCGCGGTCTTCCCCACGTCACGGACGGCCCGCCCGGCGACGTCGAACAGCAGCCACGGACGGCGCAGAGCCTCCGCCGCGGCCGACGCCGCCAGCTCCAGTCCCGACGGCTCGGGCGTGGGCCGCCAGTCGTCGGCAGGGGTCTCCCGGGGCTGCGCGGTGAGATCGAGCAGCACCGCACCGATGTCCATCGACGCGAGCCCGTCGACCATCGCGTGGTGGGTCTTGGTGACCACGGCGAACCTTCCGTCGGCCAGCCCCTCGACGAGGTAGACCTCCCAGAGCGGCCGGGACCGGTCGAGCCGGCGCCCCAGCAACCGCCCCACCAGCTCGCGCAGCACGTCCTCGGTGCCGGGCGCGGGCAACGCGGTGTGCCGGACGTGGTGGTCCAGGTCGAAGTCGGGATCGTCCACCCATACCGGCAGGCCGATACGCCCCGGGACCTCACGCACCTTCTGGCGGTACCGGGGCACCAGGCCCAGCCGATCCCCGATGAGCGCGGTGAACGCGGCGGCGTCGAACCGCCCCCGATCGGGCGGGGCGAACGTCATCACCCCGCCGACGTGCATCGCCGCACCCCGGTGCTCCAGGAACAGGAACGAGGCGTCGAGCGGGGAGAGCCGGTCCGACACCCGGCTACCAGCCGCGCAGCGGGAAGTCCGACTGCCCGCCGCCCCTGAGCTTGACACCGAGCACCTGGTGCAGCGCGATGTTGTTGCGGTCGAACCCGAGCCGGCAGGCCGCCATGTAGAGCCGCCAGACCCGCGCCCGCCTGATCCCGACCTCGGCCACGGCCTCGTCCCAGTGCCGCTCGAGGTTCTGGCCCCACAGGGCGAGCGTGCGGGAGTAGTGCTCGCGCAGGTTCTCCTCGTGGCGGACCTCGAATCCGGCCTCGTTCATCTCGGTCACCAGCACGCCGATCGGCTCGAGGTGGCCGTCGGGGAAGATGTAGCGGTCGATGAACGGGTCGAGCTTGCGCTTCATCACGTGGGGCTGGGTGATGCAGTGGTTGAGCAACCGGCCGCCGGGACGCAGCCGCGCGTGCAGTGACCGGAAGTAGGACGGCAGCTGGGCCTTGCCGATGTGCTCGGTCAGCCCGATCGAGCTGATCGCGTCGAAGTCCCACTCCGGCGCGTCGCGGTAGTCGACGTGGCGCACCTCGGCGAGCTCGTCGAGTCCACGGCGGGTGATCTCGGCCTGCGCCCACTGCGCCTGGTTGCGCGACAGGGTCACCCCCAGGGCCTTGACGCCGTGCTCGGCGGCCGCGTGCATGACCATCCCGCCCCACCCGCAGCCGACGTCGAGCAGGCGCATGCCGGGTTCCAGCGCGAGCTTCTGCGCCACCAGCTCGTGCTTGGCCTCCTGCGCCTGCTCCAGCGTGGCGTCGGCGGCCGGGAACACCGCGCACGTGTAGGCCATCGACGGCCCCAGCACCCACTCGTAGAAGGTGTTGGACACGTCGTAGTGGTGGGAGATGACCTTGCGGTCACGCGCCTTGGAGTGCAGTCGCCCCCGGGGCCGGTACTCCAGGTCGGGCGGCGGCATGCGGTGCCGCACCCACATCGGTGCCAGCTGTCGGGCGAGCCGCACCTGCTGGGCCCGCGGGATGTCCTGCAGTGTCACGGCGCCCATCGCGTCGAGAAGCGCGTACAGCTCGCCCTCGACCTCGAGCTCGCCCTCGACGTAGGCACGCGCCAACCCGAGCGTGCCCGGCGCCGTCACCAGCCGGGCCAGCGCCCGCGGCGACGAGATCCGCAGTGCCACTTCGGAGGAGTCCGGTCCCGCCTTGCTGCCGTCGTACCCGATCAGCCGCACGGGCACGTCGGGCCCGACGACTCCAGAGATGATGTCCGCGACCTGCATTCTGCTCACCGCCCCGTCTGTCCGCTCACCTTGGTGTACAGATCTCCCAGCCGACCGTGCGGGTCGTACCTGCTCTTCAGCGCACGGTAGGCAGGGCCGTTGTAGTGCTCCCAGAACTCACGCTCGTCGTAGTGCACGGTGGAGTAGAGGGACTTGTGACCCCCCAGATCGGCGACCAACCGCTCGATCCGTCGGTTGTGCGCATCGGGATCTCCCGGCAGCTCCGGCACACCGGACCAGAACCCGACGTTGACGTAGAGCTCGTCGGTCCTCATCGGATACAGCGGCCAGGTCCGCTCCCCGCGCAACCGAAGCGGGCACAGCCAGACCGGCGCGATCCCGATGTCGGTGTGGAACGCGTCGAGGAACTCCACCAACCGCCCGACCGGGATCTCCACGTCCTGGATCACCAGCTCCTCCTGCGGCGCGCCGACCACGCGCCGGACCCGGCTGGAGAACCCGGTGCGGCGGTCGAGCGCGACGAGACGCCGGTAGACGTCGGAACGGCGGTGACGGCGGGGCCAGAAGGGACGCACCAGGGGGTGCTGGGCGCCGAGGGCGCGGGAGCACCAGAACCAGTCGGTGTCCCAGCGCCACAGGTAGTCGTGAACGCTCAGGTGGTCGACCGCACGCTCCCGCACCGACCGGTAGAACACCTTCCGGCCGGTGTAGTCGCTCAGACCCGGGCCCGGGTCGTCGGTGAAGGTGGCGAGGGTCAGGTACTGCTCGTCACGCCCGAACACGACCCCGTCGACGAAGTCGGGGTGCCCTGCGAAGTCGGACCCTGCGAAGTCGGACCCTGCGAAGTCGGACCCTGCGAAGTCGGACCCTGCGAAGTCGGGATCACAGACCCTCGTGATCGTCGCCGCCAGGTCCGCCGTGGACACCCGGCGGTGTTCCAGCCGTACGTGGGGCCCGACGGGCTGCAGTTCGATGACCAGGCGCAGCGCGTAACCGAGGGTGCCGTAGGAGTTGGGGAAGCCGTGGAAGAGATCGGTGTGCTCACCGTCGGGGGTGACCGTGAGCACCTCGCCGTCTGCGGTGAGCACGTCCATCTCCAGCACCGACTCGTGCGGAAGGCCGTGGTGGAACGAGGTGGACTCGATGCCGAGGCCCGTGACGGCGCCGCCGAGGGTGATCGTCCTGAGCTGCGGCACGACGAGCGGCATGAGCCCGTAGGCCAGGGTGACCTCGACCAGGTGCTCGTAGGTGGTCATCCCCTGTACCTGCGCGGTGCGCGCGTGCACGTCGACGTCGATCACACCGGTCAGCGCGGACGTGTCGAGGCGCTCGGCCGGCGGGGCGCCGAACCGGAACAGGTTGGAGGTCTTCTTCCCCAGCCGCACCCGGGTGCCTGCCGGGTACCGGCGGTACTGGCGCACAAGATCGGCCACGGCCCTCGCGTGGGCCGACGTCGACACCAGTGGCGGTCCGGTCAGCGGAATGCCCGTCACGCTCATGGCTGCGACGCTAGACCGCGGGAGGCCGGCAACCCAGCCACTTGGCCAGGCCCCTTCGTCACAGAAACATCACGCGTCGACATCACGCGTCCGGTTCACCACCCGCCGTGTCGGGGCGATCACCGTCGCCGAAGTGACCCATGTCATCCAGCCCCTCGATCCGTGCCGCGGCCCGAGCGGGCGTCCTACGGTGGCCGCGGCCACTGTAGACGTGTACCCGGCGGGCATTCGTCGCCCGCCCGTGATCTGATCCGGGTCGTGCCCGACACGAATCCCGTTCAGAACGTCAGCTTCCCCAGCAACGGCGGCACCGCCCACGGCTACCTCGCGGTTCCCGGGGCCGGCTCCGGCCCGGGCCTCGTGGTGATCCAGGAGTGGTGGGGCCTGACCACCCACATCACCGACGTCACCGACCGGTTCGCCGCCGCGGGTTTCGTCGCGCTCGCGCCCGACCTCTTCGGCGGCACCACCACCCACGACTCCGCCGAGGCCGGCGAGCTCATGGACAGGCTGCCCGTCCAGGACGCGGCCCGCGACCTCACCGGTGCCGTGGACTTCCTGCTCGGCCACGAGGCAGTCACGTCGTCGACGGTCGGCACGGTCGGCTTCTGCATGGGTGGCGGGTTCGTCATCGTGCTGGCGGCCCAGCTGGGCGACAAGATCGGTGCGGCGGTGCCGTTCTACGGCGTCCTCAAGGAGGCCTACCCCGATCTGTCCGGCCTCACGGCCCCGGTGCTGGGCAACTTCGGCGAGCAGGACAGCTTCACCACACCGGACGCGGCACGGGAGCTGGCCCGGCGGATCGAGACCGAGTCCGGCGTCACGCCCGAGTTCCACTTCTACCCGGCCGGCCACGCGTTCTTCAACGACGAGAACACCCTCGGCACCTACGACGAGCGCCAGGCCGCGATCGCGTGGACCCGGACGGTGGAGTTCCTGCGGTCCCACGTCCGATGAGCTTCCGCCCGGGGGCGTCCGGCCCCCCCGGCGTGCACCCAACCGGCGGCGGGCCCCGCCCCCGCCGCGGGCCGGGCTCGCCGCCCCCCCCCGCCCGGGCGCGCCCGGGGGGCCCCCGGCGGGGTTGGTCCGGGCGCCCCCCGGCCCGTTCCCCGCCCCCGGGGGGCGGGCGGCCCCCGGGGGCCCCCTCCCTACGGGCGGCGGGCCCGGCCCGCGACGAGGGCCGGGAT
>JAJAZD010000030.1 GCA_026785945.1 Pseudonocardia sp.
ATGGGTGCGCTGATCCGCAACCTGCCCACCAAGCTCTGATCGCAATAGGATCTCTCGGGCGGCTCGCGCGGGGGAGCCGCCCGAGGGAGGTCGGCCATGACGGACGAACCCGGTCACATCGACCCCGCCATCACCCGTGCGTTGCGCGCCGAGGCCGCGAACGGGGTGGCGACGCCGCGGGTCCGTGTCATCGTCGAGCTCGCCGACAAGGCCGCACCCGGTGGAGCCGGCGACCCGGCCGCCCGGTTCGTCGAGCTGGAACGGGTCACGCGGGTGCTGCAACAGGATCTGATCGATCACCTCGCGCACCTCGGGGTGCAGGGCACGCCCCAGCTCCTGACGCTCGCCAACGCGGTCGTCGTCAACCTCACCGAGGACGAGGTGACAAGCGTCGCGGGTAGGCACGGGGTCCGGCGGCTGATCCTCGCGGAGACCCGGCACGTCGCCCTCTGAGGCGCCCGGCCTGACGTCGGCGCGGGACCGATACCCGCGACGGGCCGGTATCAGCGACGACACCTCGTCGCTCTTCCCGTCGAACGGGTGTCGGATCGAGAGCAGGTGGTCAGCCATGACGGATCAGTCGGCAGGGGGCGGGGACGTGGTGATGCGTTTCGAGGCGACGGTCCACGCGACGACGCGGAGCGCGGAGCTCCACGCCGTCGACGCGCTGGACCTCGACAGGGTGCCCGATCCCGAGGGTGGGGTGCGGATGCTGCTCGGTCCGGACGATCTGGCCCGGCTCGTCGCCGAGGGCTACGAGGTCCGGGTGCAGGCGGTCGCGCCGATCGCGCCTCTCGACCCGGGCCTGGTCTCCGACGAGGCCGACGTGCGGGCCTGGTTCGACGGCGTGACCGGGGACGCGAGGGGTGAGGGCTGATGTACCGCACAGTCGCTCAGATCGACCAGCTCGGCGGGCTGCTCGCGCAGTTCTTCCCGCAGCACTGCCAGCGCTTCCAGCTTCCCGAGCTCTCCGTGCTGGGCCGGCCCGTGTTCGCGCTGCGCGTCCGGGCCGGAGCCGGCGACAACCGGCGCGGGGTGCTCCTCGTCGGCGGCGTGCACGCGCGGGAGCTCATGAACCCCGATGCGTTGGTCGAGTTCGCCGTCGCGCTGGTCGTCAGCTACCGCAACGGCACCGACATCGTGCTCGGTGGGCGCGTGTGGCCGGCGAACGACGTCAAGGTCCTGATGGACACGCTCGACATCTACCTCGTGCCGTGCACCAACCCCGACGGCCGCCACCACGTGATGACGGTCGATGACCTGTGGCGCAAGAACCGCCGTGACAACCCGAACACCACCTGCGACGGGGTGGACCTGAACCGCAACTGCGACCTCCTCTGGGGGGTGGCCCAGGGCCAGACCTCGTGCAGCCCGTGCAGTGACGTCTTCGCGGGCTCGGCGGCGTTCTCCGAGCCCGAGACGCGCAACGTGAAGTTCCTGCTCGACACCCGTCGCATCGACTGCTTCGTCGATGTGCACTCCTACTCCGAGCTGGTGCTGTACCCGTGGGGGCACGTCCCGACGCAGACGACGGACCCGGCGAAGCGGTTCACCACACTGCCGGCCGGCACCTGCAAGCCGATCACCGATCCGGCCTACCAGGAGTACATGACTCCGCGTGACCAGCAACGGTTCCAGACCGTCGCGCAGCGGATCGTGACGGCCATCGCCGACGTCCGGGGTCGCGCCTACACCCCGCAGACCGGGTTCGGGCTCTACGGCACGACCGGTACCCACAGCGACTACGCCTACGCCCGCCACATCGCGGACCCCGCGCTGCGCAAGACCTACGGGTACACGTTCGAGACCGGCCCGTGGGTCGGCAACGCCCGCGACTCGTTCCATCCCGCGGACCCCGAGCCGATCAAGCTCGACGTGAAGTCGGGACTGCTGGCGTTGATGCAGCAGTGCATCTGCGCGATCGAGCTGATCGGCATGGCGTTCCTCGGCGGCGAGGGTGAGGTCGACGCGCTCCGGAGGATCCGCGACGACGTACTCGCGACGACTCCGGCCGGTCGCGACTGGATCCTGCTGTTCGAGGATCTCCAGGCCCGCGTCCTCCCGGTCGTGCTGGGCGACGACGCCCTCGCCGAGAGGGCGGCCTCGGTCATCAGCCGGGCCGGCCGCACGGCCGCCGACGAGACGGCACCGATCGAGCCCGAGCTGGTCGCCGACACCGTCGCGATCCTCTCCGCGGTCGCCCGACGCACCGACGACCCCCAGGTGACCACCGGCGTCGCGGCGACCAACGAGGCGCTGGAGGCGGCTGCGGGCCGGCCGATGGCAGCGTTGCTGGAACAGCTGGTCGCGGCCGGCCCCCGCCGCTGACCAGGCGGGGACCCCGGGGCGGCCCCCCCGGGGGGGGCGCGGGGGCGGGGGGGGGGGGGGGGGGGTGGGGCGGCCCCCCCGCGGGGCGGCGGAGGTGTGGGGGGGGGTGGGCCGCCGCGGCCGCGCCGGGCGCGGCGACCCCGCGGGGCGCGCGCTCGTCCGGGTGATCGCGGAGAACGAC
>JAJAZD010000031.1 GCA_026785945.1 Pseudonocardia sp.
CGGGTCGGTGCCCCCGTTCGACGGGGGGTGTCGCCGCGGACGGGGAGCACGGGCGCCGTGTCGAATCGTGAGTCAGCCGCCCCAACGCCTCCTCGCCCTGGCCACAGGTATCAGGCGCAACTGGGCACTCGACGTCACCGCAGAACGAACACCGGTCGTCGACGACCGCTGAACACCAACTTCACGGAATCACTCATCTAGGTGAGGCGCTCCTACTCCGGCCGTACGTCCACGCCGCCCCAGAACGCGACGCGGCCCTTGACCCGGCGGGCGAACGGCAGCGGATGCGGGTAGGTCCATGCCGCGTCGGGAAGCTCCTGACCGTCCACGCGCACCGCGTAGTAGCGGGCGATGCCCTTCCACGGGCACACCGACGTCGTCGGGCTCGGCACGAGGACCCCGGCGGGCACCGACGACGCCGGGAAGTAGGCGTTGCCCTCCACCAGTACGACGCCGTCCGAGGCCGCCACCCGCGTCGTCCCCACCCATGCGGAGCGGCCTACCGGTGTCCGCAGGGCCCGGCCCAGCCCGAGCAGGACCACCAGGAGCGCGGACACCCCGCCCAGCACGAGCCCCTCGACGGCGGGATCGGCGAAGCCGAGCACGGTCGGTCCGCCGAGCAGGCCGAACCGGGACAGCGCCAGCGTCGTCGCCGCGGCCACCGCGAAGCCGGCGGTGCCGGAGACGAGCAGCCGCGACAGCGCCGAACGGTCGCCGCCCCGGAGGTCCTGCCCCGTCACCCACGGCCACGCCGCGGCCAGCAGCACCGGCGCGAGATGCCAGGTGGTCGTCGGCTGCCATACCGCCAGCAGCACCCACACCAGCGCGACCACCGCCGTCCAGCCCGCCCCGGCACGCAGCGAACCGCCACCGGCCGAGGCGGCACCGACGAGGGCCTCGGCCTCGTCGGGGAACTCCGCACGGACGGCGGAGACCACCTGCGAGACCGACGGGTTGACCAGGGCGCGGGGGCCGACGACGACCGTCGGCACGGTCTCGTCACCACCGGTCGCCCGGCGCACCCGGGCCGCGGCGGACGAATCGACCCAGATGTCGCGCTCCACGGTCTCGATCCCCGCCCGCCGTAGGCCCGAACGCAGCCGCGAGCAGTACGGGCAGCCCGGCCGCCACAGGACCTCGATCCGGGCGGGTGTGGTCTTCTCGTTCACGGTTCGTCCTCGTCTCCGGCAGCACCTGCCGATCGCGTCTCCGGGGGAACCCGCTGCGGCCGGGCCGGATTCCGATCGGCCGGGCCGGGCGGGGTACCCACGCGGCCTGGATCCCGGGTCGCCTCACTCGGCCCGCTCGCGCCGCCCCCTGTTCGTCCTCCTCTGTGCCGGAGCCGAGGACGGTCAGGGGGCGAGCCGGGTGTCGGGGTGGAAGGCGGCCCAGGCGAACCAGAAGGTGTCGACGTGGTCGGCCGGCTGCAGCCGGGCCCCGGCGAGCGGCCCGTCGACGGCCTCACCCAGGACGTTCCAGGTCGAGCCGGTCGGGGTGTCGACGAACGTGTCGCCGTCACGGGTGAAGCTCAGCGGTCGCCCGTCGAGCACGGGGTCGAACGCTCCGGTCGCGCCGACCTGGCGTCCCTCGGCGATCTGTCCGGTGTCCAGGGCCGACCGCAGGCCGTCGACCGCCCAGACGACCACGGGACGCCCGGCCACCTCGATCTCGGCGACCCCGGCGGCGGTGAGCGCCGCGAGCGGGACCGCGACCGGGTCGGCGTCCCCGCCCATGGCCAGCACCCGCTCCTTGGGCGGCAGCCGGGGGTCGAGGTCGCCGTCGAACAGGAACGGCGCGGAGTCGGGGTCGTCGTAGCCGGTGTAGGGGTTGCGCCCGTAGTCCCGGTCGACACCGGTGTCGCGGGACAGCACCCAGCCGTCCGGGTTCGCCGCGCGCCACTGCGCCCAGGTGACGGTCTGCACGGGCACCCGGTCCAATACCGCCCCGGCCAGCGCCCCGGCGATCGCGCGGCCCTCGAGCTGGGAGAACAGCGACTCGGTCTGCCGGTCGTACATCACCAGGTCCGACAGGTACAGGCTGCCGGAGGTCCCGAAGGTCAGCACCCGGTCGCCGAGGTGCCGGTCGAAGCCCAGCGCGGAGTTGCACAGCGGGCAGTAGGTGATCGCGACCGGCCGCCCGTCGATGGTGTCGTTGACGATCTCGTGCCAGATCAGGATGCGCACCGGGTACGCGCGCCCGGTCTCCCCGACCGCCGGGGCGAGCACCGGCTCGTCGTCGGTCAGCCAGTCCACCGCAGACGCCCGTTCGAACCGCGGGGCGTCGATCGGCGGGATGCCGTCCGGCGGCGGGCCGCCCGAGACGACCCGGGCCGGGTCCACCAGCGGGGCGGGCAGGGCCGGGTCGTCGATCCGGTCCAGCGCCGAGGCGACGTCCTCGCGGGGGGAGCCCTGCACCGTCTCCAGCACCACCGGGTCAGCCGCGATGGGCGGGCCGCCGCCCGCGGTCGGCGCGACCCCGCAGCCACCCAGAAACGCGAACAGGACCAGCGCCGTGGCGGCCCGCGCCGAGCGACTCACTGGACGGTGACCGCGGCCCGGCGTGCGCGGATCCGGCGCCACAGCAGTGCGGAGACGAGCACCCCCGCCACCACCGCGACCAGCACGAGCAGACCGCCCGCCCCGAATCCGGCCACCCACCGCGCCACCGCCCCCTGCGCCCCGACCGCGGCGTCGATCACAGGATCGGACGTGGTGGAACCGGCGAGCACCCGGATCTCGAACCAGCCGTACCACGCGACGTAGGCCCCGGCCACGACCAGCAGGGCACCGCTGCCCCGGCTGATCACCGCCCCGGCCCTGCGCATCGCCCCGACCACCGAGGTCCGAGCCGCGGCCACGGCCAGCGCCAGCACGAGCACGACCGTGCCCATCCCGAGCGCGTAGGCCACGAACGCCGCCGCCACCCCCAACGGGCCGCCGCCGCGCAGCGACCCGGCCGTCACGGCGAGGAAGGGCGCGATCGTGCACGACAGCGACGCCAGCGCGAACGAGGCCCCGTACCCGACCTGCGACCACCAGCTCGCGGTCGGGGCCGAGCCGTGCCCGGCCAGGCCGCGGATCGCCAGCTGCCCGCCGGTGAGCAGCCAGCCACCGAGCCCGACGAGCACGATCCCGATCACAACGGTGACGATCGGCAGGTAGCGCTCGAACGACAGCGACAGCGGGGCCAGCACCGCGGCGGCCAGGCCGAACACGGCGACGAACCCGACGGTCATCCCGGCGGCGAACCGCAGCGCGCGGCGCAGCGCAGCGGGCCGCCCTCCCGGCGCGTCATCGGCCACCAGCAGCCCGAGGTAGGCGGGCAGCAGCGCGAAACCGCACGGATTGAACGCCGCCACCGCACCGGCCACCAGTGCGAGCGCGAGCACGGCCTGGTCCATCAGCGACCTGCGGCCAGCTCGTCGAGGGCGGCACGCAGGTCCTCCGCGCCGAGCGAGCCGGCGAAGCTGCGCGTCACACCCGAGCCGTCCACGAACACGAACGCCGGCTGGGACACCACCCCGAAGCGGTTCCACAGCGCGCCGTCGGCGTCGACGACGTGGGTGATCGTGCCGGTGCCGGTGTCGCCGACGAACGCGCGCATCGCGTCGACCTCACCGCGCCCGGGGACCCCGAGCAGCCGCACCCGGCCGTCGAACTCGGCGGCGACCTGCGCGACGTCCGGGGCCTCGGCGCGGCAGATCGTGCACCACGGCGCCCAGAACCACAGCGCCACCGGTGTCCCGGCCAGCGTCGACACGTCCAGCGTGGCGCCGTCCAGGGTGGGGGCCGTGAAGTCGAGCGCTGCGGGGGAGGCGGCCGCCGGGTCCGCGGACCCGGCGGTCCCGACCGCAGGCGGTGCGGGTGACGAGCAGGCAGTCAGCCCCAGCAGGAGGGCAGCGACGGCAGTCAAGAGGCCGCGCGCGGCACGCGTCGAGACAGTCATGTGCGGGAAACCCCGTCCGATCGGTTCTGCTTCCTCAGGTCCGCAACGCGGCGGGTAGGTCCCCGGCCGCGATCGATGACCCGGCTGATCCAGTCGACACCACGATCGGTTCTCGGCGCCATGGTCAGGCGCACGGGAACCACTGCGCTGCCGCGGTGGCTCGAGAACGGTGCTGCGAAGCGTCGTCGGACCTCTGCGATGGCCGACCGGAGCGGGAACAGCTCGCGGGTGACCAGATGGTCGGGGTCCTCTGCGCTGACCGGGTCGATGTCGGGGAGCGGGAACGGCTCTCCGCCGGTGAGGACCAGCTCGGTGACCCCGGCATCAACGGCCTCTGCGGCAAGCCGTTGTACCCGGTCACGCCCCAGCGCCCGGCGAGCCGTGTGTGGCGAGGACCGAACGCAGCAGTACTCGCACGAAAGGTTGCAGTCGAAGTTGGTGTACATCCACAACCGGGTACCGGGCCGCTGGCTCGGATCAAGCCCCGCGAGCGGATCGGGGCTGCGCCCCCGCCGCATGGTCGCGACACCGTCTCGCACGCCGACGAGCTCGTTTCCGGTCAGGCGGCACCACGCAGCGACCGTCTCCGTCTGCCGGTCGGGATCGGCCCGGCCGGGACTGCCCCGGTCGGGGTCGTACAGCGCAACGGAAACGGTGGCGCCCCGGGCCGCGGCGCCGACCCGCTCGACCAGGTCCAACACCCATGAGTTCGTCACCAGTGACTGGGGATCTTCTGCTCGTGGATCGCCTCGAACAGTGAGGTGTAGCCGTCGAGCGGCGGCAGCACCCACCGCCGCAGGCCTTCCATCTCCAGGACCGGCCGGTGGTCCTGGTTGTCCCAGTCCATCGCGAGGAGGTGCTCGACCCAGGGCTGCACACGCTCCGCCGGCAGCCGTGGCAACGCGGTGAAGTTGCAGTGACTGTAGGTCGGGGACGCCCAGAACACCTCGAACGCGCCGGGCATCAGCTCTCCGCGGCCGATGGCCTCCCAGGTGTTGATGCCGATCGCCGCGGCATCCGCGCGTTCCTCCAGCACCGCTCGCAACGCGTCCAGCTCGCTGCGACCGGTGTCGCGCATGGCCAGCGCCCGACAGGCACCGTCGGTTTGGGCGACGGTCCGCGCCCAGGCCAGGTTCGTGTTCCAGGCGATGTCTATCGTGCCCGCCAGCAGCGCGTCGACCTGTCGGCCGTAGTTGGAGAACAGCACGAAGTCCATCTCAGCGCCCGAGGACCGGAAGTAGTCCCGGATGCCCTCCCAGATAGGCACCACGTTGGCGCTGTAAGCCACTGCCCCGACCAGGAGCGGCTCGGTGCTCGTCATCGTGGTCTCCTCATCGCCGTGCGGGCTCGGCCGCGGCCCCATCATCGCCCGGGCATTGCTTCACGCGCCGACGGCGGTCCTTACATGAACCTTACGTGCTGTCGTCGAACGTTTTTCCGGCTGCGTCCCCGACATAGTTTCCAGTTGCCGTGCTTGGCCGCGGGAACCCGATCCAGGGAGCGCACTGTGAGCAGTAGACTCGACGCGGCCCCATGGCGGCCGATACACACCCGAATCGCGATGGCGCTGGGCATCGGCTGGATGCTGGACGCATTCGAGGTCCAGATCATCGGCTCGGTCATTCCAGGAATCCAGGCGGAGTTCGGCCTGGACAGCACGCAGGCCGTTGTGATCAACATCGTGTGGTTCGGCGGGATCGCCCTCGGCGCCATCGGGTTCGGCTACCTCGCTGACCGCTTCGGTCGCAGGCGGCTGTTCGTCGCCACCCTGATCCTCTACTCGGTCGCGGCGGTCGCCACCGCGGCGGCACCGAGCTACGAGCTGTTCATCCTGTTCCGCTTCATCACCGCGCTCGGGGTGGGCGGCGAGTACTCCGCGGTGACCTCGGCGATCGCGGAGTTCATGCCGGCCCGCCGCCGCGGGCTGAGCAACGGGCTGGTCATGACGTTCTGGGCACTCGGCGGGATCCTGGCCAGCCTGGTGTCCATCGTGGTCATCACGACGCTCGGTCTGGGCTGGCGGTACACGCTGCTGTTCGGGGTCGTCAGCGCGGGCTACGGCCTGCTCGCCCGGCGGTTGATCCCCGAGTCACCGCGCTGGCTCGCCTCCCGGGGCCGCCTCGAGGAGGCCGACGCGGTCGTTGAGTCGATCACCGGCATCACCAGCGAGCGTGGCTACGACTTCCCGGGTCGCGGCGACACCAGCCGTAGCCGGCTCGCCGAGCTGTGGGCCGACCACCGCGGGCGGCTGTTCTTCGGGATGGCGCTGGACTTCTCCGAGGCCGCGGGCTATTACGGTCTGTTCACGGCGATGAGCATTTTCGTCTTCTCCTCCGCCACCGGGGCGGTACCGGTGAGCGACGCCGCGCTGCCGGTGTACTTCCTGATCGCCAACATCGGTGCGCTGCTCGGCGGGATCCTGGTGTCATTCGGGCTGGACCGGTTGGGCCGCAAGCCGACCGTGACGTTCTCCTATCTCGCCGCGGCACTCAGCATGCTTGTCGTCGCGGCCGCGGCCTCGACCGGGTCCCCCGCCGTCGTGCTGGTCGCGTTCACCATCGCGGCGTTCTTCGCCACCTGCGCGTGGGTGTCGGCGTACCCGACGTTCTCCGAACTGTTCCCGACCCACCTGCGAGCGACCGGTATCGGGGCCAGCGTGGCGGTCGGGCGTATCGGGGCCGTGATCGGCCAGGTATTGCTCGCCACCGCCGCCACCGCATTCAACCTCACGTCGATGTTCGCGTTGCTCGGCGCGTTCTGGCTGATCGGCGCCGTCGCCGGAGGCGTGTGGTGGAGGTACGGCGTCGAGGCTCGCGGCCAGAACCTCGAGGAGCTTGCGGCCGCGGTGGCCAAGCCCGGAGTTCCGAAGCGGGCCGTCTGACGTCGTGGGCGCCGGAGCACGTTAGGCCAGCCCGGGCGGCTCATCCAACGACCAGCAGCGGGACGATGAGCACGCTCGGGACGGTCGCTCCCCACAGGGCGGGGCCGAATCGAGGGCCTGGCTGCGTCGGGCGATGACCCGCTCGGCCTCCGCGTCGCTGCAGTTGATCCACCACGGGTCCGCGAGCCGAGGGTGGCGCCGGCTACGGGGTGAACGAGCTGACCCACGACCATGCGATCCCCCTGGCTGCGCGGGACCGTCCCCCTCAAGGATCGAGACGTCACCGTTTCGTCACCGGTGCGGCCGGTGTGGCGACGGCGATCGGCGCCTACGGTGTCAACGATGCGCGCCCTCGCCGAAGACCACAGCGACCTGGACCACCACAGCGACCTGCTGGTCGGGCCCGACCAGGCACCCCTGCTGGCCCGCCCGTACTACGCGAGCGGGGACCCGGGACCGATCGTGGCCGCGCTGGCCCAGGTGCCTGAGCTGCTGGAGACGGCGATGCCGTTCCTGGGCGCCGCGCTGGGCCCCTCCGGGATCGACTGGCGCACCAAGGAGATCGTGATCGTGCGGACCTCGGCGCTGGCCGGGTGCCGGTACTGCGTGCAGGCCCACACCGTGGTGGCGCTGGACGCCGGGCTGAGCCTCGACGAGGTGCGCGCCCTGCGCACCGACATCGCGGTCGCCGACGCCTTCACCGATCCCCGCGAGCTGGCCCTGCTCGACTGGGTGGACGTCGTCGCGGGCAGTGGGCCGGTCACCGACGACGCCCGCGCGGCCGTGCGCCGCCGCTGGGCCGGCCACGAGGTGGTGGAGCTGACAGCGCTGGTCGGCGCGACGCTGCTGCTCAACCGGTTCGCCACCGCGCTCGCGCTGCCCACCGGGCCCGACACCACGGCCCGGCTCGCCACGGAAGGACTGTCATGACCACCGCCGCCATGACCACCACCGCACGCCGACCCGCGGGACGCCGGCAGTGACCGCGAGCACCGTGGACGGGCCGATCGCGGGGGCCGTTGCCGAGGGCACCCTGCCGGGCCGGGTGTGGATGTACGCCAACTACCACTGCAACATCGCCTGCGTCTACTGCCTCACCGAGTCCGGCCCCAGGGTGGCGCCGCGGGTGCTGGACGCGCAGGCGATGCTCGACGTCGCGCGCCAGGCCGCCGAGCTCGGGTTCACCGACCTCGGGGTGACCGGCGGGGAGATCTTCCTGCGCCCCGAGATGCCCGACCTGCTCGCCGAGATCTCGCGGCACCTGCCGGTGATCGCGCTGACCAACGCCACCTTGTTCCAGCGCCGCCTGCTCGACCGGATCGACGTGCTGGCTGGGCTCCCGGTCGCTCTGCAGATCTCGCTGGACCGCCCCGACGCCGACGCCAACGACGCGATGCGGGCCCCGGACAACTTCGCCAAGGTCGTCGCCGCGATCCCGGAACTGGTCGCCCGCGGCATCTCGGTGCGGATCGCGACCACCGTGGAGTCGATCGACGACGTCGAGCTGGACCGGTTGTGCGCGTTGCACCGCGGCCTCGGTGTGCCCGACGAAGATCATGTGATCCGCCCGATCGTGGCCCGCGGGCGTGCGATCGACCACGGCCTCGGGGTGGGAGCGGTCGTGACGGACCTGCCCGCCGAGCTGACCATCACCGCCGACGGGGCGTTCTGGAGCCCGTTCGGGCCGACCGTGCACGGTGGGCTCCTCGACACCGACCTGCTGATCACCCGCACCACCGCGCCGCTGTCGGTACCGGCGAAGGCGCTGCTGCGTCTGGTCGAGGGTCAACCGCGCGGCGCCGACTCCGCGCTCAACATCAGATGAGCATGATCACTCGGTGCCCGGTCCGGGCACTCCCGACCTCCCGTCTCCTCGCAGAACGGTGACCGCCATGTCCGACCCGCCGCCGCCCGGCGACACCACGACCGCACGACCCGCGACGATCGCGGCGTCGCATCAGGCGCTGGCCCGCGGGTTCGCCGCGTTGCGGATCTTCTTCGGTCTGATCTACCTGAGCAACGCGCTCGCCAAGATGGTCGGTGTCGGCGCCTACGACCTCGGCGCGGCCTCGTTCGGGTTGCTGTGGCTCCCACAGGCCCAGTTCATCCTCGATGACGCCTCGTCGAACACGAACTTCGGCCTGCTCGGCGGCCTCTACCAGAGCCTGGTACTGCCCAACTTCGGGTTCTTCGGGGTGTTCCTCACCATCGTCGAGCTGGCCGCGGGCCTGGCGTTGCTGTTCGGGGTGCTCAGCCGCGCCGCGGCCGTGGGGAACCTGCTGCTCATCGGGCCGATCTGGCTCATGTACCTGTTCTCCGACGCCACCCAGTACCTGTGGATCTACCCGGTCGACCTGGTCCCGCTGCTGCTGCTGGCCATCGTTCCCACGGGTCGCTATGCCGGGTTCGACGGCAGGCTCGCCGCCCGGTTCGGTGACCGCTGGCCCTTCTGAGCCCGACTCCCAGGCACCGCCCTGAGGGTCACCGCGCAACCCGAACCATCCGGCGCGCCGGCACCGTTCTGATCGCCGCCACCGCGTTGCTGCTGCTGGCCGCGTGCGGCGGCAGCGACCAGGACGCCGCCGCGGACGGCGGCAGGTGCTCACCCATCAGCGCCATACCCGACCAGGACCCGGAGAAGCTGCAGCGCCTCTGCGGCGGGGTCATCTCCTGGCTCGGCGAGAAGCTCGGATCACCGTGACCTGCCAGCCGGTCATCGATTACACCGCGTCGGTGACCCCGTTCCGGCACGTCGATCTCGACGCCGTCTTCTTCGGCGGGGTCAGCGGAGTGCAGGCCCGGCCGGGCGCGACCCGGTGATCGTCGGCTCGGTCGCCGTCGCGCTCGCCGCTCTCCCGGCCTGCGCGTGGTGGGTCGGGCTCGACCACCCCCCTCGTCGACTCCCGCGCCTGGGCCCTGGCTGGTGAGCTGCTGGCGGCGTCGCTGCGGACGCTGGGCGCGGGCCCGTCCGGCGCGGGCAGGGCGCGTCGGCGGCTCAGGCCTTCGCCTACGGGGATTGCCCGCCGCCGCCGCCCCTGATTCGCCGGGTACGGGTTCTACCGCTGGCAGGTCACCATCCGCGAGACGGTGATCGTCGGAGTGGTCGACGCCGCCGGGTTGAGGATGCTGCTGCCGGCGCGGCTGGCCGGAGGAATGCTGGAAGGCCTCCCGGCCGCCTCCTGAACCGCACCGGGCGCGTGCCGGGCGCCCGTCGGATCTGCAGGTCAGCCGGCGCCCGGCGGCGCCGCCTCACGGCGAGGAATCCGAAGCCGGCCACCAGGAGCGCCGCGATGTAGTCGGTCGGTTCCCGCCCGATCCACCCACGGCGCCGGAACCTACCCGCCGTGGTCGACCGCGCTGGTGGAATCGAACGGGGCCCGTCCCGGTTCCCGTGGTGTGACCGACCGACCGGCTGCGTCGTCCGACAACCGAGGGGACACCTCGGCTGCGGCGTTCGCGCGCTACGTGGAGCCGGAGATCGCGGTCCTCTACCGGGTCGCGTCGACGCTGGTGCGCCAGCCGGCCGACGCGCAGGACCTCGTACAGGACACCCTGGTGCGCGCCTACCGCGCGATCGACAGCTTCGACGGCACACATCCCCGGGCGTGGCTGCTGACGATCCTGCGCAACACCCACCGCAACCGGGTACGCACCCGGCTGCCCCGCCTACTCACCGTCACCGAGCACCAGAACAGCGACGTGCTCGATCGCTGCGGGGATCCCCGCAGCGCAGAGGACGTCGTCGTCGACGCCCAGTTCGAGGCCGTGGTCGTCGAGGCGCTCGCCGCGCTGCCGACGATGCACCGGGTCGTGGTCCAGCTCGTCGACGTCGACGGGCTGAGCTACGCCGAGGCCGCCGAGGCGCTGGGTATCCCCCGGGGCACGGTGATGAGCCGGCTGCACCGCGCACGTGCCCGCATTCGCACCCGCCTGGTCGCAGCCGGGCTCGTCCCCCGCCGGAGCCTGTCGTGAGCTCGATGTCGCTGACCGAGATGGCGCGCTGCCTGCGCACGTCCCGCGCGTTGCAGCGCTACCTCGACGGCGAGGCCGACGACCTCACCGCCGCCCGCGTCGCGGCGCACCTCGAGGAGTGCCGCCGCTGCGGGCTGCAGGCACAGACCTACCGGGCGATCAAGCAGGCCCTGCGCGGCGGCAATGTCGACGAGCTGGCGCTCCACCGGCTGCGGGCGTTCAGCGGGTCGCTGACCGCATCCGACCCGAACGCCGACGACGATCGGTGGTGACCGCGCGGCCGGATCAGCGTCTCGACCTCGACGTCGACGTTCATCGGATTCCCGGGTTGTACGGACCCCTGATCGATCGGGCGATTGCCGGGCCCGGCGGGGCGCCCCCATGCTGGCACAGCAGGCGCCAACGGCGGGGCCGGCGACGAAGGAGATGCCGGTGGCATTCCCCGGCCTGCCGCACGTCGCCATCACGGTGTCCGACCTCGAACGCCGCACCATTGGCCGCGCCGAGCTGCTGCATCTGCTGATCCGACATCATCCCGGGCATCGCGGAACCGGATCCGGCCATGCCACCCATGCCGCCGGTGGGTGCGGCCGGCACGTTCCAGCTCTGCAGGAATCCCTGCATCTGGGTGATCTCGGGTCCCTGAGCCTGGGCGATCTGGGTAGCCAGATCGATGAGCTTGGGGTTCGACGTGTGTCCGGCCACGAGCTGCGACATCGCGACGGCCTGGGAGTGGTGCGGCACCATCCCCTGAACGAAGGCGACATCCGCATCGTTGTGCTGGGTGGTCGCGGACGTGGCCGCCGATGTGGTGGACGACGACGTGGCCGACGGCGCTGTGGTGGAACCACAGCCGGCGAGAGCAACGGCTGCGAGAACGGCGGTGAGTCCGCAGAAAAGGGTCGTGCGGTTCACAGGTGGTACTCCTCTACAAGGCATGCGGAACAGGATCGAGTCGGCGGAGATTGCGCTGACTGATCAGTTCCGCAGCACGCAGAGTTGTGCTAGCCGCACGGCTGTGCGCGGAGGTGGACGAGCCGCGACCGTCACGGAGCGAGTTCGTCGCGGAGCATCATTACTCGTCTCGCGGGCACCAACGATGAGCACGATCATCGCCACGCCGAGCGCCACGACAGCGGCCAGCACGGCGAGGCACAGGTGCATGATGTCGTGAGCCATGGGCATCGGCGCGGCGGGATCGGACGGCCCGCCAGAGCTCAGCGTCGCAGATTCGGCACTGGCAACCCCAGCGCTGGACCCGCCGACCATCACGCCCTAGATGGTTGATTCCGTGAAGATCGTATGAGGGCGTGTCGCGGCCTCGTTGTCACGACGCCGGTCATCGGACAAGGATGCGCTGCCGCGGTGCGCCTGTCGTCGCAGGGACTGGATGGCCGGGGTGTCCGGTCCCGTCCCGTCGGGCCTGCGCCCGTGACCGGGGTGACCTCCGGCATGCCCCCGTTCTCCGGTGGTACTCCCTGCCGCGGGTCGGTGCCCCCGTTCGACGGGGGGGTGTCGCCGCGGACGGGGAGCACGGGCGCCGTGTCGAGTCGTGAGTCAGCCGCCCCACCGCCTCCTCGCCCTGGCCGCAGGTATCAGACGCAACTGGGCACTCGACATCACCGCAAAACGAACACTGGTCGTCGACGACCGCTGAACACCAACTTCACGGAATCACTCATCTAGTGCAGCAAGGCGCCCCCCGGTGGGCAACGGCCTTCAGCAGGGGCGCCAGTTCGTCCAGGGCTGGACCCGTGACCAGGTGCAGCAGGCGCGGGGGTCGGTGGTGTGGGTTGTGGTCTGGAGCTCAGTTGCGTCCGATCGCACGGAGGGTGAGATCGACAGCGGACGCGATCACATCGTCACCGGGTGGCTCGCCGTGCATCATGGCGCTGTGCAGGACGGCACCGCACAACATCAGAGTCGCGGCTTCCAGCTCGGTACCGTGCAGGACCGGGGCGAGCAGTTCCCGCACGAGGCGTTCGCCGTCGGTGACCAATCTGTCCCGGACCTCATCCAGTTCGGGGGCGGCGTCGGTGAGGTTGACCAGCACGCAGAGCGCCCTGGCGAGGGGACGCTCGTCCATACCGGTGCGGAATGTCGTCACCTCCTGGATCAGGTCGGTTCGCAGGTCGCCGGTCGGCACGTGGTGCGGCATGTCGCGCAGCCGCAGGAAGGCGTCGCGGATCAGGTCTGCTCGACTCCGCCAGTGGTTGTAGACGGTGGCCTTGGAATACCCGGCGACCTGAGCGATGTGTTGATGTGTGACGGCATCCCAGCCTTCGTCCATCAGCACCTGCAGGGTGGTCCGGAGAATGTCGTTGCGGGTGCGTACGACCCGCGGATCCACCGACGAGGTGGTGCGCCCGCCTACCTTGCGTGCCATCCCACCACCGTACGACCTCCGACCAGTAGTGGACGAATCGACCACGATCGCATCATTACCTCGTGGCGTCGTCCACGGCGGTTCGGAACAGGTCGTCGAGTGGGATTCCGGCAGCGGACGCCATCGTGGGGATGACGCTCGCGCGGGCGAAGGAGCAGTACAAGCCGGCTTCGAGGAACCACGGTCGCCCGGTGGGGTCGATGCGGAAGTCGAACAGGCTGTAGTGCCGGCAGCCGAGCGCCCTGTGACAGATCCTCGCGACGTCCCACACGCGTCGCGTGATCGGGTCGCTCGGGTCGACGATCCACGCCCGCGTGGTGTCCTTCGCGACGAGCTCGAGATCGCCGTCGCCGGTACGACCGATCTTGTCCGCGTAACCGCGAACGGGCCTGGTGGCGGTGTCGACGTCGTACTCCTCGAGCGGCAGGCAGATGAGCTCGTCGCCACGGGCGAGGACCCCACATCGGACCTCGCGGCCGAGCTCGACGTAGTCCTCGACGAGCACCGTGTCGGAGTGGGCGAAGGCGTCGTCCAGGGCGGCGCGGTAGTGCGTCGGGTCGGGGACCAGCGCGACGCCGAGCGAGTTGTCGGCGTCGACGGGCTTGACCACCACGGGCGGACGCAGCGAAGGGCGATCGCCGTGACGGAGCACCTCCCCCGCCGGAACGGCGACGCCGGCCGCGCCGACGACGGCTTTCGCCTTCGCCTTGTCCGCGCCCAGAGCCATGACGTCGGGGGTGTTGCCGACATACGGGATGCCGATCGTGTCGAGCAGCGCCCGGTAGGAGGTCATGCCGGGGCGGCAGAACATCTGAGGCACCGCGACGTCCACACGCATGTCGCAGAGGTACGCGACGGCGGCGGACAGCGGCAGCGGCTCGGCGGCCCGGATCGCTGCGGACCCGAGGTCGGCCGGGAAGCGCCAGCGACGATCGGGCGTGACGTAGGCGACGCGGAAGTCGTAGAGCCCGGGGTCCGCCACGGCGTCGAGACAGCCCCGTGCGTAGAGCCGGGACAGGTCGCAGTGGAACTCGCTGACGGGCGAGCCGGCGAGGTGCAGGACGCGCAGCGTCATCGGTTCAGTCCCCGGCCGGCTCGACGAGCTTGCCGATGTTGAAGTCGATCCGGATCCAGTCCCGGCCGGCCAGCAGGTTCTTGATCAGCAGCCACGGGATGTGGACGTGGTGGACCATGAGGAACGGCAGCGGATCCGACCAGTCGAAGATCGCGTCCTTCCCTCGTGCGATGACGCGGACACGTTCACGGACGGTCGTCGGCGCAGTGATCAACCGCCACAGTTCGTGATAGGCCCAGTAGGTCGGACGGCTCGACGCGGTCGGCGTGATGACCGGGGTGTCGCCGGTGAGATAGGCCTTCGCGAGGTCGGGGTGGTCGTAGAACATGGTGATGGCCGAGTGCGTGCGAGGGTTGCATTCGATGGGGTACACCCGGCCGTCGTCGGTCTGGATGAAGTCGAAGCTGACCTGACCGGTCAGCGCCAGGGGTTCGACGAACCCCCGTACCCAGGCCTCGATCTCGGGGCGCTCGACCATCGCGTAGTTCACCTGGAACGCCGAGGACGCGCAGCAGGCGTACACCTGCACCCTGCCGTCGCGGACCGTGCTGTGCACGCAGTACTCCTGGCCGGGCACGAACTGCTGCATGATCCACGGCGTGTCCGTCGAGATGGGCTTCGACCAGGCGAACGCCGCGGTGTCGCGCTGCGTGGGGCGGGGCAAGGTGGTCAGGTCGAGCCGGTTCACCGGGTCGTAGGGGATGCTCTTGAGGATGTAGGGCGCGGCGGCGGTGTCGAAGTCGAACTCCGCGACCTGCTGCGGCGTGGTGATGCGGTGCGAGTCGGGCACCGGCAGCCCCAGGGCGGCCGCCATGGTCGTGAACTCGTGCTTGTCGTCGAGGGCGCGCACCATCTCCGCGTCGCAGTGCAGCACGTCGCAATGCGGAGCGAGCACGGGCTTGGCGAGTGCGTCGTAGTAGCTCGCCGCCGGACTGCACACCGGGACGTACAGGTCGACGCCCTCCGCGATGACGATGTCGCGCAGGGCGCCGGGGTAGTCGGCGGACCGCGGATCGGGCACGGTGTAGAAGCGGTCGACGTCGCGGGAGAACCGGTGCCCCGTGAGCCGGTACGTGTCCGACTCGACCAGGATCACCCGGTGGCCGGCGCGGTGGAACGACCGCGCCAACTGCAGGGCCTTGGTCATCTTGCCGCCGCTGAGCAGGATCGTCCTCGGCTCGGCCGCGCTGCGGCGCGGCTCGGCGACGAGGAGCGACCTGAGCGTCGCGGCCGCGGTCAGGAGCAGGTTCGCGGGCAGGGCGAGTTGCAGCAGGGCCAGAGCGCCCACCGTCCTCGACGCGACCCTCAGACGCCGTCGACCGGACGGTGGCGATGGCGGCTTCACCGCCACCGCGCGTGCGGGGTCGCGGCGTGGGCACCGGGATAGGCGGCGACCATGCCGCGGTGCATCACCCGGTCCCCGATGACGCCGCCGTGGTCAGCGCGGTGCAGCACGCAGCCGTTGTCCCACATGACGACGTCCCCCGGCGACCACGTGTGCCGGTAGGTGTTCGGGTCGGCCGTCGAGTGCGCGTACAGGAAGTCGATCATCTCGGTGGCCTCGGCGTCGTCCATGCCGCTGATCGCGACGCACCGCTGCGGCGTGGACAGGTAGAGGCTGGTGCGGCCGGAGACCGGGTGGCGGCGGAAGACGGGGTGCCGGGCCTCGGTCTCGTGATCGTCGTCCAGGTCCAGTCCGGTCACCCGATGGGTGATCGTCCGCCCGTCGAGCCTGGTGCGGACGTCGTCCGGTAGCGCCTCGTACGCGCGGTACTGGTTGGTGAACAGTGTCTGCCCTCCGTGGTCGGGGATCCGGACGGCGCGCAGCGCGGTGTAGGCGGGTGGGCGGCGCACGTAGCTGGTGTCCACATGGAACACGCTGCGCGGTGGGGTGGAACGCCCGACATTGCTGACCACGTTGAGATCGGGGAAGCCGAGCACGGGTGCCTCGCCCTCGGTGAAAATCAGCTCCCCGAACCTCTTCAGGAAGCCGACGAACGCGGCGTCGTCGACGTCCTGGTCGGGTAGGACCGCGACACCGCGATCGGCGAGCAGGTCTCGCATCCGGATCACCGCGTCGGCATCGACCTCGTGCAATGCCAGGTCCGTGACCTCGACGCCGATGGGGTCCAGGGCGGTGGTGCGCATTGCTGCCTCCTCGGATGGCATGGGTCAGGGCCGGTCGACGCGGCGGATCAACGTCAGGCCGTCGCGGAGCGGGATGACCACCTGCTCGACGCGCGGATCGGTGGCCACCGCCTCGTTGAACGCCGCGATCGCTACACCGTTCGCCGCAGGCTCGTCGCAGGTCCACGGCTGGCCCTGCATCAGCGTGTTGTCCACGCAGATCAGCCCGTGCGGCGCCAACAGCCCGTCGTCCAGGACCGCGGTGACGTAGCCGAGGTAGCCGCCCTTGTCGGCATCGATGAAGACCAGGTCGAACACCTCGCCGACGGTGGCCAGCTCGGCGAGGGTGGCCGCGGCGGGACCCACGTGGATGTCTATCCTGTGGCCGCGGTCGGTGGCGCGGAAGCAGCGCTCGGCGAACTCCGCCGCGTGCGCGTCGACCTCGCAGGCCACGACCCGCCCGTCCTCGGGGAGGGCTTCGGCCATCGCCAGCGCGGAGTAACCGGTGAACATGCCGACCTCGAGCACCCTTCGCGCCCTCGTGGCGTGGACCAGCATCTTCAACAGCTGGCCCTCGACGTGCCCGGAGAGCATCTCCTGCTCCAGCGGCGCGGCCCCACCGGAGCCGGCGTGCCGGCTCCAGTCGTGAGCCGCCGTTGCCGCGGCGCGCGACCGCAGCGCCGACGACTCCGGTGTGGTGCACCGGCCCAGATAGGGGTCCAGGCCCGCGGCGAGGTCGTAGGCGTCGCGTATCCCGCGCCGCACCGCCGCGTCGTCGCGGTCGGGGCCGTCGAGCAGATCGACCAGGTCTGCGAGCTTGCCGACGAGGATGCCCATCGGCGTGACCGGTCGCGGCGCGCTCGGTGCGGACGGCGCGTCGGGGTCCGCGCTCATCCTGCCGGCTGGACGGAACCGGCGGTCGGGGTGAGGAATACCTGTTCGCCCCGCCCCTCGCGGGGGTAGATGCGACACACCTGGCGGTGCGCCTCGAGCGCGTGCTCGAGCTCGTCCGCCGTCAGGTCGTTGACGAAGAAGCACGCGCCGATCGGCTTGGGGACGGCGGCGCGTTGGCGCCCGTCGCGGGTCTGCACGATCAGGTCCGTGGCCTTGCGCAGCAGCTCGGGGGTGAGGTGGACGCTGTCGAGGGACAGACCGAGCTTGCTCATCAGCCAGAAGATGCGGTCACGCTCGCTCTCGGAGATGTAGCCGCGCCGCTCGGCGATCGTGGTCGACAGCGCCATGTCGATGTTGATGGCGTGGCCGTGGAAGAACGGCACCTCCGGCGCCAGCTCCAGCGTCGGGCTCCACGTGTGCCCGAACGCGATCACGCGGTCCAGATCGAGCTCGTGGAGGTTGGGCACCTCCAGCTCGAGCATCGTCCTGATGGCGTCGTAGGTCACCCGATCGGCGATCTCCCGCAGCTCGCGGGTTCCGTCGAGGTGGCCGAACCGGGTGGTGAGCAGGTCCTCCCCGTACTTCTCGAGGAGCTGGAAGATCGCGCTGTTGCCGACGGTGGAGATCTTGACGAGCTCGGCCATGCCGTTGCGGACCTGCTCGACCGGCAGCGTCCTGAGGAACGAGAAGTCCAGGATCACCTTCTGCGAGGCGTGGAACGCACCGAGCCGGTTCTTCGACTTGCCGTGGTTGACCGCGACCTTGATCGCGACACTGGCGTCGATCAGCCCGATCAGCGTCGTCGGCACCCGGATGTAGTTGGTCGAACGGCGGAACACCGCGCACGCGAAACCGGCGACGTCGGTGGTCAAGCCACCGCCCACCACGAGCACCGGCTCCTTGCGGACCAGCCCGAAGTCACCGAACGCGTCCACGATCCGCTCGACCGTCCGCAGTGTCTTGCTCGTCTCCCCGATGACGACGGGGAACACGCTCAACGCGATGCCGTGATGGTCGAAGTAGGCGCGCACCTGCTCGCCGTAGAGGCTGTGGACCGTCTCGTCGACGACCATCAGGCAGCGCCCCCACGGCCGATAGCTGTCCGCGAGCTCGGTGTTCTCCACCGCGAAGGCCCCGTTGACGAAGACGAGCGAGTAGTCGATCTTCTCGTAGGCCTCGACCGCGAAGGCGGTGTCGGTGGCCTTCAGCGTCGCGGTTGCGTAACCCGTCATGATCGTTCTGTCTCCCGGTCTGATGCGGCGGCGCGACGTCCGCTCGTGGCTTCTCGGTGGTCTGTCGGTGGGTGCCGGCTCCGCGGCCCGCGTCGGCGATGGATCCCGTCGTACCCGGCCGCCGGGCCGGGAGGTCACCGGCCGGAGGCCGAGGTCAGATCCTCGAAGTCCAACCGCTCGACGACGCGGGTGTCGCCGAAGTCGTGGCCCGCGGTGTTCTCGTTGGGGAACGCCACGCAGGGCACGTCCGCGGAGCGCGCGGCGTGGACTCCGCCGAGGTTGTCCTCGACGGCGACGCACTCACCCGGCTGCTGCGACAGGCTGCCCACCGCGAAGGTGTAGGCGTCCGGCTCGGGCTTGGGCCGCGCGACGCTGTCGGCGTCGACGACGACGTCGAAGTCGTCGGCCTGGACAGCGGGTGCGAGCGAGTCCAACAGCGCGACGACGTTGGCATGCGACGTGGAGGTGACCAGGCCGACCTTCCAGCCCTTGGCCCTGGCCGCCTTGATGGTGTCGACGACCCCCGGCCGTGGGCTCAGCCGCGCCGTGCTCAGGCTCTGCTGGAACAGCGTCGACTTGGTCTCGTGTACCGCCTGCGCGTCCACCACCTGCCCGAGGGAGCGGGCGTGCTCGGCGATCCGGTTCCTCCCGCCGCTCGTGTCGAGCATGTCGCGGTACTGGTCGCGGTCCCAACGCCATCCGAGGCCATGGGCCGCGAACGCCCGGTTGAACGCGTCGCGTTGCAGCTCCGACGTGTCGGCGACGGAGCTGATGGAACCGAAAAGGACTGCTGACATCAAGCTCTCCTCCTGGAAGTGGATCAGCCTGGAAGTGGATCAGGTCCATTGCGCCGCTTCCTCCTCGAACGTCCGAGACCTGGCGAAGCCCGCCCACCAGCATCGGTGGGCGCTCGACGGTCCGCGACTCGGTGCACGACCACACCGCACTCTTGACCGCTTGGATCACAAAGGACCGTATGGTCCTATAATGGACGAACCATCTACTAATAAGCAGCAGGCAGGGTGGTGGTGCACCGTCAGCGCCAGGTCGGCGCGCGGCCCGGCAGACGACGAGGGCTTCCGGCCTGTCGTCTCGCAACCGCTGTCTCGCCACCGTTGCGAGGGAGGGTCAACAAGGAGCGCCCGAAGCGAAGCGAGGACGTTGACGCCGACGATCAATGGTGCGCACTCCCGAGCGGGATCGGCCAAGGGTTCCCGTGGTGCGCAACGATGAAGACATGCTCGACGACCAACAACTACGAGCACTCGCGCAACCCCTGGTCGGCGTGTCCGGCGTCGCCGGGGTCACGCTGGGCGGAGTCGTGCGCGAGGAACCCACACCGCCGAGTCCGACACCGATCTTGGCCTTTACAACAGGCCACCTCTGGACTTGCAGCGCCTTGCCGAAATCGCCCGGGATACCCGGGGTGACGCACAAAGTCGTTCGTAACTGGTCAGGTCCCCTGCGGTTGGGTCGGACACGGGCGCGGTGCCCGGGTTACCCCGAGTCCGTCTCCCGTGCCCGCCCGCCGAACCGGACGTGCGACTCTCGCCGCATCCGGCTCTCCACGTGTCTTGCCCGTTGCTTAGCTGCTGGTGACAGC
>JAJAZD010000032.1 GCA_026785945.1 Pseudonocardia sp.
CAGCGGCGCGGCCGGTGGTCGGCGGGCGCGGCGCCGCATCGGTGGAAGCGCACGACGCGGCGGTGCGGGGTGTCGGATCGGCATCACCGCCATCATCCCCCGTGAGGTCGCCGTGCGGCGGGTGGGTCGAACGGGCGTCAGTCGTCCTCCTCGCCGTTCCCGTCCTGCTGGTTGACGCCGGGCGAATCGTCGTCGTCGTCACCCTCGGCCCCACCGCAGGCGCCCGCCGAGGTGAGCATCAGGGCCGAGGCGGCGAGGACGGTCGCAATCGTGCGCGTGAGGGTGTTTCGCATGGACGTCAACGTGCCACATGCGGTGCGTGCGTGTCGCTCGGGACGTCTCGGGGACCGTCCTCGGCCCCGAACACCCAGTACCGCAGCAGCAAGAATCGGGCCAACCCGATCAGGATGCCGGAAGTGGACACCGCGATCGTCTGCTGCACCGGCGTCGGGTCGTCGATCATCATGTCGAGGGTCAGGAGCACGGCCGAGGTGTAGAAGGCGTAGACCACCACCGTGCCGCCGGTCTGCACGTAGGTGCGCCAGCGGTGGGTGAGCCCGGCCTCGAACGTGACCCGCCGGTTGACCTCGGTGCCGACGACGGTGCTGACGACCAGCGCGAGCAGGTTGGCCGGGAGGGTGTCCCACCAGATCCGTGCGACGAGGAACACCGCGGCGTTGACGGCCGTGCTGAGCCCACTCACCAGAGTGAAGCGGAACAGCTGTGCGACGACGGGGTGCCGCACGCGCATCCTGTGTGGCAACGGGTCCGGCGCGTCCACCTCCCCGTCGCCCACGAGCGCCGTGCCCGTCATCGCCACCCCTCCCGCCTCGAATCCTGTACACCGTCGCACCCGAACGTGTGTCTGCGCTTCCCCTGCACCTGTGGAAACGCTGTGACAACCCCCCGATTCCACGGTTCACCCCGGGTTCGCGTGACGGATCCCACCGGCGTCGACGGAGTCAGAGCCGCAGGAAGACCGTCTCCCCGGCGCCCTGCAGGCGGATGTCGAAGCGGAGCTCCCCCTCCCCGGCGGGCTCCGCGACGAGCGTGGCGGCACGGTCGGGAGGCAGGGCGGACAGCAGCGGATCCACGGCGTTCGCGCCCTCGTCGGGGAAGTACAGACGGGTGACGACCCGGTCGAGGAGGCCGCGGGCGAACACGGACACGTCCAGGTGGGGGGCCTGGCCGTCACCGATGCGGCCGGGCTTGACGGTGACGATCTCGTAGCGGCCGTCGGCGTCGGTGGGGCACCGCCCGAAGCCCGCGAAGCCCGAGCCCGACGGACCGCGCGGGTCGTCGGGATGGTCGAAGCGGCCGTCCGCGTCGGCCTGCCAGGTCTCGATCATGCCGTCGGGGACCGGTTCGCCCGCGCCGTCGCGGAGGACCCCGGAGATGCGGACCGCCCCCGGTGTGCCTAGCGGGACCACCAGGAAACCCGCGGGCCAGGTCAGCCCGACCGCGAGGTAGGGCCCGACGGTCTGTGCGGGCGTCTCACGCATGGGGCTCCTCGAACGGGGTCCGCTCGCGCCCGCGGAGCACGATGTCGAACCGGAACGCGAGTGCCCGCTCCGGACATGTGGCGTCGAGGTCGAAGGTGGCCACCATGCGACCGCGGGCGTTCGCGTCGGGGACGGAGTTGTAGATCGGGTCCTGGGAGAACAGCGGGTCGTCGGGGAAGTACATCTGCGTCACCAGTCGCTGCGTGAACGACCGCCCGAACAGGGAGAAATGGATGTGCGCCGGGCGCCAGGCGTTGTGGTGGTTGCCCCACGGGTACGCGCCCGGCTTGATCGTCGTGAAGCTGTAGTGGCCCGCCGGGTCGGTGACCACGCGGCCGCCGCCGGTGAAGTTGGGGTCCAGCGGCGCGGGCCAGCTGTCGCGGACGTGGGCGTAGCGGCCCGCCGAGTTGGCCTGCCACACCTCGACGAGGGTCTCGGGCACCGGGCGGCCGTCGGAGTCCAGGACGCGGCCGAACACGACGATCCGCTGGCCGATCGCCTCGCCCGCGTGCTGGGTGGTCAGGTCGTGGTCGGACGGGCCGATGTCACCGGTGAGGAGCGGGCCGGTGATCTCGGTCAGCCGTTGGCGCAGCACCACGGGCGCCAGGGACGGGGCGCGCAGCCCGGTGGCCCTGTACGCCGCGAACCGCAGCGGAGGGTGAGTGCCCTCGGGCGCGCGCCGGTAGCCCCGGGCGGCGGTGGCGTCGGCGGGGCGGGCGCCGGCGGGGCGGGCGCCGGCTGCCCCGGCAGGGATCGTCACAGGGCCGCCTGGTGGGGGAGGCCGACGTAGTTCTCGGCGAGACTGGTGGCGGCGGCGCGCGACGAGACCGTGTAGCGCAGCTGGGAGAGCTGCAACTGCCTGGTGAACGAGTCGGTGTCCGCCGCGTCGACGTTGTGCAGCATCGACGTCATCCACCAGGAGAAGTGCTCGGCCCGCCAGACGCGGCGCAGGCACGTCCGCGAGTAGGAGTCGATCCCGCTCTCGTCGTGATCCCGGAGGAACTCCGCCAACGCGTCGGCCAGCACGCGGACGTCGGCGATCGCGAGGTTCATGCCCTTCGCTCCGGTCGGCGGGACGATGTGCGCGGCGTCGCCGGCGAGGAACAGCCGACCGTGGCGCATCGGCTCGGCCACGAAGCTGCGCATGCCCGTGACGCCCTTCTCGATCAGAGGCCCCTCGTTGAGGACGAATCCCTCGGCGGCGAGCCGCACGGCCAGCTCGTCCCAGATCTGCGCCTCCGACCAGTCGGCCGCATCCGTGTCCGGCGGAACCTGCAGGTACAGCCGGGTCACCTCGGGGCTGCGCATCGAGTACAGCGAGAACCCGCGCTCGTGGTTGGCGTAGACGAGCTCGTGGTGTGTCGGCGCGGCCTTGGCGAGGATCCCCAGCCAGGCGAAGGGGTACTGCCGGTCGTGGACGGTGTGGGGCACCGCGGCTCGGCTGATGCCGTGGAAGCCGTCGCAGCCCGCGATCACATCGCACGCCAGTTCCCGGCGCTTGCCGTCCGCGTCGACGAAGCCGATCACGGGGGCGTCGGTGATCCCGTCGAGCGCGACGTCGGAGACGTCGAAGCGGATGTCCGCGCCGTCCGCGAGCCGGGCGGCGATGAGGTCCTTCACGACCTCCTGCTGACCGTAGACGACGATGCCACGCCCGACGAGGTCGGCGAAGTCGATGCGGTGGTCGCCGCCGTCGAAGCGCAGGGAGATGCCCTCGTGCGCCAGGCCCTGCTGATCCAGACGCGCGGCGAGCCCGGTCTCGCGCAGCAGCTCGACGGTCGGGTGCTCCAGCACTCCGGCGCGTACCCGCTGCTCGACGTAGGCCCGGCTGCGGCACTCCAGCACGACCGAGTCGATCCCCTGGCGGGCGAGCAGGTGCGACAACAGCAACCCTGCCGGTCCCGCGCCCACGATTCCCACCTGGGTGCGCATCCGACGAGCGTGGCTCACAGGCCCGGAGTCCCTCGACGCCACTTCCGTTCACCGGAAGGATGGACCGATGGGCGAGTCTGTGACGTCGCGGGTGCTCGGAGTGCTCGGCGCGTTCGGCGCGGACCGCATCGAGCTGACGCTGACCGAGATCTCGCGCCGCTGCGGCCTCCCGCTGACCACGACACACCGCATCGTCGGCGAGCTCACCGGGTGGGGGGCGCTCGAACGGGCCGAGGACGGCCGCTACCGCATCGGCCTGCGCCTGTGGGAGGTCGGGGCGCTGGCCCCGCGCGGGCTTGGCCTGCGGGAGTCGGCCATGCCGTTCCTGGAGGACCTCTACGAGGTGACGCGCCAGAACGTCCAGCTCGCGGTGCTCGACGGCCGCGACGCCGTGTACGTCGAGCGGCTCTCGGGGCGCGGGGCGGTCACGGTCATCACGCGGGTCGGTGGCCGGCTGCCGCTGCACGCGACGGGTGTCGGGCTGGTGCTGCTCGCGCACGCCGACCAGTCGCTCCAGGAGCAGGTGCTCGCGGGGCCGCTGCGTCGCTACACGGCCAAGACGCTGTGCCGGCCCGAGGAGCTGCGCCACGCGCTCGCGGAGGTCCGCCGCACCGGGGTCGCGGTGTGCGACGGGCAGATCGAGCTGGTCGCGCTGTCCGTGGCGGCGCCGGTGCACGGCCCGCGCGGCGACGTCGTCGCGGCACTGTCGGTGGTGGTGCCGGCGCAGGGCTCGGACGCGCGCGCGTACGTCCCTGCCGTCCGCGCCGCGGCCCGCGGTATCTCACGCACCCTGGCCGCCACCGGCGGGAAGGCGTGACAGCCCGACCACGCGCGGCACTCCCCGCGAGTCGGGCCCTCCATGTGCGCGAGTCGGGGTCTGAATGCGCGCGATGTGTCGCGTCGGGTCCAGCCCGGGCGCCGCGCCAAGATGTGCGCGCACGAACGCCCATGGCAATTGGTGGCCCGCGACTGGGTGGTCTCCGAGGCGCTGCGCGCCTACGCCGCGCTGGGCCACCTGCGCCCACACCGGAGCGGTCGGCCGGGTGCCGTAGCGGGCAACCTTTGCTCTGAGCACCGATACGCAACGCCCGGGCCGGGCAGCCCGAGCGCAACCTCGAGGTCCACTTCGCGCGGACACGATGACCCGCGCGCCAGGCCGCCGGTGCGTATCGGTGCGTATCGGTGCGTATCGGTGCGTATCGGTGCGTATCGGTGCGCAGAGCAAAGGCTCCCGACAGCCACGTCACCGGTGGGGACGTGACCCGGGCCGTCGACCGCGTCAGCCGCGCAGAAGGGACGAACACGAGCACACCGCGGGCACTCCTCACCTGCCATTCGGCGCCGCGGGTCCGACCGCCTGCGCTACCGTCGCCCGGTGCCCAGGGCCTGGCCAGTGATCAGCATGGCGCTGCTGCTGCTCACCGCGGCATGCACGCCCGCGCCGCCCGCACCCCAGGCCCCGCCGGCGGTCCCCACGACCCCGCAGCCCACCGGGATCACACTGCCCCCACGCCCCCGCGAGCTACCCCTCGACGGCGTCGACCCGTGCACACTGCTCACCCCCGCCCAGCTCATCGAGTTCGGCCTGGACGGCAACCCGGTCGCCTACGACAGCACCGCGCCACGATTCGTCGGCCCGGCCTGCTCGATCCGGGGCTTCGAGCCGCGAGACATCACCGCCGGATTCGCGCTCGCCACCGACAACGGCATCGAAGTCCTCAACGCCCCCGGCGCCGTACGCGACGAGATCAGCGCGATCACCGTCGCCGGTTTCCCCGCCATCCTGGCCCGCCCCAAGATCCTGGACTTCTGCTCCGTCGACGTCGACGTCGCCGACGGGCAGTTCCTCGACATCATCTTCCGCGACGGCGGCGGGACACCAGCCATCCCGCAGGACCAGCTCTGCCGCGACGCCGTCACCGTCGCCGACGCGGCCATCACCACCCTGCTCGCCCGCTGACCGTTCGCGATCGCGAACCGTCGCGACAAAGCGGCCCGGGCGACCCCAGCGGGTGGATACCGTCCACACCGACCGGCCCTTGGAGGTACCCGTGCCCGCCGCCCGACCCACCGCCGTCCTGCGCGTCGAACCACACATGCTCCCCGGACTCATCGCCGCCTACCGACGTGCCGCCGAGGAGATGGGCACACTGCTCGAGGACGTCAGCCGGCGCGGACGCATCGAGGTGCCCTGGACCCAGGACCCCGTGAGCGTCGCCATGACCGAGCACTACAACCACGTCGTCATGGACG
>JAJAZD010000033.1 GCA_026785945.1 Pseudonocardia sp.
ACGGCCGGGTTGCGCGCGACGGCTGGCAGGATGCCCAGCCCCACCTGCAGCCGCTCGGTGACCGTGAGCGCAGCGGCCGCGAGGCTCACCCCGGCGGTGTAGAAGCAGTCCTCGATGACCCAGAGCTGGTCGGCACCTCCCGCGTCGAGGCGGCGGGCCATCTCGGTGACCAGGCCGGCCGGGAAGGTGCGGTCGAAGCACATCCCGGTAGCCGCGCGGGTGGTCGTCATCCGAGGGAGGCTAGCGCTGCAGCAGGCGTCCGCGGGCGGTGAGATCGCCACGGCGGTGCCCGCGCAGCGACCGGGTCGTGAGCCAGCCGAGCGTCACGACCGACGCCGGGTGGGCGAGGGCGTCCGGCCAGACCCTGGAGCCGACCCGGCGCCCCACGACCGCTCGTCCGCCCACGCCCGCGGCGTATCCGAGTAGGCCGACCCGGGAGCCACCCAGCGCCGCGAGCGGCGGCAGGACGTAAGCCAGGCCCAAAGCGCTGAGCACAGCGACGGCGCCGGCGGGTGAGCCGAACGCGGACCACAGCGACTTGGCGTAGCCCTCCCGCAAGGCCGGCCACCCGTCGTACATCCGGCAGGTGGCGAGCGTCGTGCCGTCGACGACGGTGCCCCGACCCCCCGCGCGCTTGACGGCCCGCAGCAGACCGATGTCCTCGAGCATCTCCGCGCGCACGGACCGGTGGCCCCCGGCCCGGCGGTACGCCGTTGCGTCGACGACGAGCAGCTGGCCGTTTGCCGCGGCGAGCGACTCCCGCCGCGAGCGCTCGGCGACCCGCAGCGGCAGCGTGGTGAGCCAGGACCACTGGAGCAGCGGCTGCACCAGACGTTCCGCGGCGCTCACCGCGACCTGGCGCGGGTAGGGCGAGACGAGGTCCAGTCCCGCCCACCGCAGCAGGGCGACCGCAGCGGCGACGGCGTGCGGCGCGAGCACGACGTCGGCGTCGACGAAGACCAGCACCGTTGCCTCGGGAGCGGTGTCGGCGAGCTGCGTGCATGCCCACGGCTTTCCCCACCAGCCCGCGGGCAGCGGCGCCCCGGTGCGCACCGAGACGCGCGGGTCGTCTCCCGCCACCCGGCGGACGACATCGGCTGTGCCGTCCGTGGAGCCGTCGTCGAGCACCGTGACGGTCAGGTCGCGAACGCCGGTCTGCGCGAGCAGAGACCGGAGGCACGGCCCCACCCGGGCGGCCTCGTCGCGCACCGGCAGCAGCAGGGCGACCTGCTCCGCAACCGGCGGCGGGTCCGGGGGAGGGACGCGCAGGCGGCGCAGGTTCCAGCACGCGTGCACGGTGCCGGCGACGGCAAGCGCGCTGCCGAGCACGGTCGCCCCGTGCGCGAGCGAGCGGGGGGTCAGTCCCGCGACTGCCACAGGAGCCAGGTGTAGGGCACGACGAGCAGGCCGAGCACGAAGCCTGCAGCCACCGCGACAGAGGTCTCGCCGAACCAGAAGACGTTGCCCACGATGTAGCCGAACCACGTCCAGCCGAGCAGAGCGGCGGGCACCAGCTCGTCGGCACCGGCGCGGGGGAGCAGCCGGTCCAGCAGCAGCATCATGGCGGTGCCGACCGCCGCCCACCCGGCGAAGTTGGTCAGCGGGATGCCCTCGATCGCGGTCAGGGAGGGGTCCGGGTCGGCCCAGGTCCAGTGCCCGTCGCCCACCATCTGCGGGTCCAGGAACATGTCCCACGCCATCAGGCCGAGGCCGCCGACGACCGGCGCGAAGCGGCGCCCGACCCGTCGGGCGGCGAGCAGCACCGGGTAGGCCATCATCGTCCAGGCCAGCGGCACCACGACCGGCACGTCGAGGACCTCCGGCCCGAGGGTTCCCGCGTAGGAGTAGGCGCCGAACGGGTAGCCCGTGCGCACGCCGACCGCTTCCGCCGCGAGCCCGCCGCCCGCGGACACCACGACCAGTCCGAGGGTGAACAGCGGGCCGCGATGGACCAGTGCGTGCGTCACGCAGGTCGCGAAGAAGAGCACCACTGTGGCGATCGTCACGCGCTGGAGAGCCGCGCCCTCGACCAGCGGGTAGGCGATCTGGGTGCCGACCGTGGCCGCTGCCAGCAGCCAGGGCAGCGCGACGCCGGCGACCGGGAGATGCCGTGGCGGGCGGCTTCTCCCGGCGTACGTCCGGCTGGTCGCCGTCATCGCCACGACCGCCGCGCCGACATGACGACGCGCGCGGCGGTGCGGCCCGACGCACCGAACACGCCACCGCCGGGATGCGTCGAGGCGCCGGTGAGGAAGAGGCCGCGCACCGGCGTACGGTAGCCCGCCAGCTCGGGCAGGGGCCGGTAGGAGAACATCGAGTCGAGCCCCATCTCGACATGCATGACGTTGCCGCGGCGCAGCCCGAGCTCACGCTCGATGTCGAGCGGCGTCTGCACGTGCATGTGCTCGATCGAGTCGGTGAACCCGGGCGCGGCCTTCTCGACCTGAGCCACGATCTTGTCGGCCTCGCGCGTCGCGATGTCGTCCCACCGCTCGCCGGTCGAGAGCTCGTAAGGGTGCCACTGCGCCCAGGCCGAGATGTTGTGCCGTCCTGTCGGTGCGATGCTCGGGTCGATCGCGGAGAAGGTCATGAGCAGCACGGCAGGCTCGGTGGGGGTGCGGCCAGCGGTGAACTCTCCGTAGGCGCGGCGCACGTGCTGGCGGGTGGGGGCGAGCAGCTGCATCGAGGAGTACGTCGCGTCGTCCGCCGCGGGATATCCGGGCAGCGCGGTGGTGCCCAGGCGCACGACCATGCCCAGGCCGTTACCGACGCGTACGGCGGTGGTCGCCCGGGCGAGCAGCGCCTGGTCGCCGAGCAGCTCGAGGGTGGTGAGGACGTGGCAGCCGGCGACGACGGTGCGCGCGCCGACCTGCTCCCCGGAGTCGGTGCGGACGCCGGTGACGCGGTCGCCGCTGCGGGTGATGCTCTCGACGCCGTCGCCGAGACGGACGGTGCCGCCGAGCCGGCGCAGCCGTTCGGCCAGCGCGCGGGTCAGGGAGCCGGAGCCGCCGACGGCCCGACCTGGTGGCACCTTGTGCATCAGGGCGCTCCACCCGACCAGGTCGGCAGTCGCCACCTCGTGGGTCGGCGGGCCGGACTGGGCGCCCAGCCAGGACAGCGCCGTCTTGAGGCGCTCGTCGGTGAAGTGCTCGTCGAGGAGCTGGTCACCGGGCTGGAGGAACTGCCGCGACATCTCCAGGCCGCCCACGCTTGCCGCCTTGCCGGCTCCCCAGAGGTGACGCCCGAGGCGGCCCGCGGTGGGGACGTCCTGGAACGCGGCGAAGACGGCCTCGTTGCGGGCACCCCAGTCCGTGGCGAAAGCCCGGTACGCCTCGGCGTCCTGCTCGCCGCAGACAGCGGCGATGGACGCGCACGTGGTGGCGAGGTCGACCGAGAAGGTGATGGCCTGCTGCTCCTCCGGTGGACCGAAGGGAGCGAACCCCCAGGGGTCCATGTCGAGGTAGGTGAGCCCGCACTCGGCCAGCCGCAGGTCCTCGACGATGCCGGTGTGGCGCACCATGATGTGCGCGCTGGAGCCGCGGTCGACGGCGTACCCCGGGAAGCGTTCGACGGTCGACACGGCGCCGCCCAGGACGGTGTCCTTCTCGACCACCTCGACGTCGAGCCCCTCGCGAGCCAGGTAGCAGGCCGCGACCAGGGCGTTGTGCCCACTCCCCACGACGACGACGTCCCGCTGGGCCACCCGCCCGAGCCTACGTGGGCGGCAGGACCGTCCCGATGACGTCCCCGGCCTGGGTCGCCTCGGCCCGCACCAGGTGGTCCGGCCGGCGTCCGCTGCTGTCGACGAAGGCAGTCACCCCGTCGGTCGTCGTGACCGGGACCTCGCTGACGGCGCTGTCGTCGCCCGAGCGCCAATAGAGCCGGACCGACGTCGTGCCCGCTGGAGCAAGCCCGGCGACGCTGCTGTAACGGCGGTCGTCGGCCAGCATGAGGTGCAGTCTCCCGTCGACCGGTGCGCACGCGGTGTCGAGCGGGTTCCAGGCGACGAACGCCGGGATCGTGTCGACCACCGTCCTGCCCTCGCGCAGGACCCGCAGTCGGGTGACCGACTCGGGCGAGGTGATCGGCACGAGGGCGAGCCGGTCGGTGAGGAACGCGGAGGTCCTGGTCAGCCGGCGTCCCGGCATGCTGCTCGTCGCCACCACC
>JAJAZD010000034.1 GCA_026785945.1 Pseudonocardia sp.
CCGTCGTCCTAGTCGACACCCGCAGGCTCGCCGACTCCTTCGCCGCCATCGACTTCTTCGAGGACCGCGGACTGCCCTACGTGGTGGGTCTCAACTGCTTCAACGGCCTGCTCCAGCACCGCATCGACGAAGTCCGTGAGGCCATGTCGATCGACCCCGCCATCCCGATCGTCAGCTGCGACGCCCGCAACCGCGACTCCACGAAGCAGGCCCTGATCGCCGTGGTCGAGCACTCGATGCACACGGTGCTCGCCCGACGTTGAGAGCGGGACCCCGGCGCCGGGCGCGCGACGGTGGATGACGGGCCCAACCACGGCACCGCAGGCGGTCGAAGTCCTCGCTCCGCGACATCCGCGATCAGCGCCGGCCCGCACAGGGGACGGGTGTGAGCAGGCACCGCATCCGACGGCCCAGCCGGACCTCGGATCCGGGCCCAGCTCATGGGCGATCGACCACTTCTGCGGATGCAGAGTGATCAGCACCGCAGGACGGTCCAGCATGCGGCCGCGAGCCACTCGGCCCGGCGTGAATACCAGTGTCCAGGGGCCAGGCAGGCGACTCGCCGTCGACGTGGGCCACCGGCGCCGAAGTCGCGCTCCCGCATCCGGAACGAACGGCGCGGCCGGGTCCTCCGGTGGGTAGGGGCCGTAGCTCCAGGTGTCGCAGCCGGTCACCGCGACGCGGTGCGCGACGAGCCAGTCCGCCAGCGCCGTCCCCGGGCCCGGCTCGCCCGCCGCGTAGGCGACGGGGTCGTCGTACCACAGGGTGCCGTGGCCGGTGTGGAACAGCACTGCGTCGCCCGCCAGCGACGTCGAGGCACAGCCCCCGGGTGACGATCTGGGCCAGCGTGTCGATGCCGAGCCGGCTGGTGCCACCCGGGGGTCAGGATGTCGGCGAGCCGGTGGCCGTTGTGGGTGCGGTCGCCGTCGTGGAGGTGGTTGAGGCCGTCGAGGTGGGTGCCCATCTGCTGGGTCGCCGTGATCTCCTCGACGACCCAGTGCACGCGGTTGGTCCCGATCGGCTCCTGGTCGGTTGCCGCACCTGGGTGTAGGTCCGTCCCGGGAACGCCGGGACGTCCGCGTGCAGGTCGTGCACCCGTCCGGTGCGCACCAGCCCGGCCGCGCCGACGACCGCGGCCGGGACGATCTCGTTGAGCGCCCCCGCCTGGTCATGAGCGCCGTACCGCGACGGGTACCAGTCGTGCCGCGGCGCGCTCACTCCGAGGACCAGCTCGTCTCGAACGACGGGTAGAGCGTCAGCCCGCCGTCCACGAACAGTGTCTGGCCGGTGACGTAGGCGGCGTCGTCGGAGCACAGGAACGCCGCGGCCGCCGCCATCTCCGACGCGTCGCCCGCACGGCGCATCGGGATGTGGGCCTCCACCATCGCCCGCTTGACCGGGTCGTCGACCCAGGCCCGGTTGATCGGCGTGACGGTCGCGCCCGGCCCGATGCCGTTGACCCGGATGCCGCGCCCGGCGTACTCCAGCGCGAGGGTGCGCGTCAGGTTCGCCATCCCGCCCTTGGAGACCGAGTAGCCCACGAACCGCGGCTTGGGGATCACCTGGTGGACGCTGGAGACGTTGACGATGCTGCCGGGCCGGTCGGCGTCGAGCCAGCCGCGGATCGCCTGCTGCGCGCACAGGAACGACCCGCGCAGGTTGACGGCCAGCACCTTGTCGAAGTCGGCGACGTCGAGCGCGTCGGTGTCGCCCACGATCTGGATGCCGGCGTTGTTGATCAGGATGTCGATGCCGCCGAATCGCTCGGTCACCTCGCCGAACATCGCCCGCACCTGGTCGGCGTCGGAGACGTCGGCGGCCACCAGCACGGCCTTCGTCCCGGTGGTCGCGAGCTGCTCCATGCACCGCGCCACGCCGTTCTCGATGGCCTCCTTCGTGGCCAGCGCACCCTCCGGGCGCCCGACGTAGTTGATCGCGACGTCGACGCCCTCCTCACCGAGCCGGACCGCGATCGCCTGCCCGATCCCCGAACTCCCGCCGGTGACCAGCGCACGCCTTCCTGCCAGACCCTTCACGATCTCCTCCTCCGGTGGTGTCGGTGCACGGTAGAGCCCGGTGCCGGTGCGACCGTTACGCGGTACGCGCCCGATAGCCTGCCGCGGTGCTTCTCACGGTGGGTGTGCTCGTCACGGCGAGCCTGGTGCTCGGGGCCACGAGCACCAGGCCGCCGAGCAGCAGCAGTGTCGACCCGATCCCGGTCGCGATCCCCGACATCATCGGCCCGGAGAAGAACAGCGAGAGCAGGATGACCGCGCCGAAGTCGGCGATCGATGCGGCGGCGACGAGGAGCTGGCCGGTGTCGCTCTCGATCTGCCCCGCGTCCTTGAGCACCGGCACCACGAGTCCCGGTGCCGTCGCCGACAGCACGATGGCCACCAGCAGCGGTGCGGAGGTGAACCCGGCCGCGCTGAGCGCGAGCCCTACGCCGATCGCGAGCGCGACGCCCGCGACGATCTCCAGCACGGGCGACGGCACCCGCACCACCGGGATCAGCCGCACCACGAGCGGCGCGAGGAACGCGACCACCGCGACGATCAGCAGGTTGGTGAATGCCGATGGACTCCTCCTCGGGCCTGGGCCACCCGGAGCCCGGGCGCGACGAGTTCGTTACGCGGACCCGGCCCGGCGTAACGGCAGGAGCCTGCGGTGACACTGTCGCGTCAGGCCGCCCGTGCCGTGAATCGAGGACACCATGTCCAGTACGCCCATCGCCGACTATGCGCTGCTGTCCGACCGTCGAACGGCGGCACTGGTCAGCCGCGCGGGTTCGGTGGACTGGCTCTGCCTGCCGCGCTTCGATTCCCCCGCCCCGTTCGCCCGCCTGCTCGACGACGGCGGCGGGCATTTCGCCGTGCGACCGGTCGATCCGGACGCCGGGGTCGCCCGCCGCTACCTCAACGAGACTATGGTCCTCGAGACGACCTGGTCCACCGCGACCGGCACGGTCGTCGTCACCGACGCGCTCGCCACCGGTCCGGCGCCCGACCCGCACGCGCTGGGCGCCACCGCGCCACGGCTGCTCGTCCGCGCGCTGGAGTGCACGGCCGGCGAGATGGAGATGGCCGTCGAGTTCGCCCCGCGCCCCGAGTACGGGCTGATCAAGCCGCTGGTCACCGTGGTGGCGGGCGGTGTGCTGGCCCGTGGTGGCGCCGACGTCATGATGCTGTCCGGCCCGGCGCTCGACGTCACGGCGGCCACCGCTACGGGGCGGATGACGCTGCGGGCCGGCGAGCGGCTCACCCTCGGCATGGTCCACCGCAGCACGTCGGAGGAGTTGCCGGTGCCGATGACCGCAGCCGCGCTGGACGACGCCCTGGCCGTCACCGTCGACTCCTGGCGGGCGTGGTCGCGGATCCACCAGAGCTACCAGGGCCCGTGGCGCGAGCTCGTGCACCACAGCGGCCGCGTGCTGCAGGCCCTGACATACCAGCCGACGGGCGCCGTCGTCGCCGCACCGACCACGTCGCTGCCCGAGGATGCCGGCGGGGAACGCAACTGGGACTACCGATACTCCTGGGTCCGCGACGCCAGCTTCACCCTCGAGGCACTGTGGGTGGCCGCGTGCCCCGACGAGGCCCACCAGTTCTTCGACTACCTCGCCGCCAGCTCGGCCGGGCAGGTCCGCGACGGCGCGGACCTGCAGATCATGTTCGGCATCGGCGGCGAGCACGACCTCACCGAACGGGAGCTGGGCCACCTCGCGGGGTGGCGCGACAGCCGTCCGGTGCGGGTGGGCAACGGCGCGTGGAACCAGCGCCAGCTCGACGTGTACGGCGAGTTGCTCGGCTCCGCGCACCGGCTCGTGGAGCAGCTCGACCCCGACCATCCGGGAGCGACGGCCTGGCGGGAGTTCCTCGTGTCCTGCGCCGACGCCGCCGCCCGGCGATGGCGCGAGACCGACCAGGGCATCTGGGAGGTCCGCGGCGAACCCCGGCACTTCCTGTACTCCAAGCTCATGTGCTGGGTCGCGCTCGACCGGGCGACCGCGATGGCGGAGACCCTGCGGGCCACCGACCGCGTCCCCGGCTGGCAGGCCGTCGCGGCGGAGATCCGCGAGGAGATCCTCACGAAGGGGTGGAGCGACACCGCGGGGTCGTTCACCCAGTCGTTCGGGTCGCCGGACCTCGACGCGTCCAACCTGATGATCGGGCTCACCGGGTTCCTCCCGGCCGACGACCCGCGCGTGCTGGCCACCATCGACGCCGTTGCCGAGCGGCTCACCGACGACCGCGGCCTGGTCTACCGCTACGGGACCCGGGCCGGGGACAACTCCGACGGGTTGGCCGGTGAGGAGGGCACGTTCCTGCTGTGCACGTTCTGGCTGGCCCAGGCCCTCGCCGCGGCGGGGCGGGTCGACCGGGCCCGGGAGGTCTTCTCCCGTGCCGTCGAGTACGTCAACGACGTCGGGCTGCTCGCCGAGGAGGTCGACCCGGCCACCGGCGACCTGCTCGGCAACTTCCCACAGGCGTTCAGCCACATAGGATTGGTCAACGCCGCCTGGGCCATCGCGCAGGCCGAGTCAGCCACCCACGCCGACTCCTGACCGGCGTCCCGGGTCGTTCCGATCAGGTAAGGGACGCCGGGCGGCGCGCCCGGGATGCTGGCGCGGTGACGGACAACAGCGAGCCGGGCGTGCTCGCCACGAAACTCCACCCCCGGGCGTCGCGCGGCCTGGAGCACAGGCCGCGGCTGCTCGAGCGGTTGCGACCGGCCGACCACCGGCTCACCCTGGTCGTCGCGCCGGCGGGCTGGGGCAAGACCTCCCTGGTCGGGCAGTGGTACGCGGCCCCTCGCCCTCGCCGTGCGCGTGCAGGCCGCCGACGCGGTGGGCGGGGACGGGCGGGGGTGGCTGGAGGAGGCGCGCAGGCTGGCCCGTGACTGTCCGGACCCCGGCCGGCTGCCGGCCCGGTTGGCTCGCATCCGGTTGTCCGGACCGGGATCGGTGCAGCACCCGCCCGCCGGGATCCCGTCCACCAGGATCGCGCCCATCGGGACCCCGCTCAGCGACAGGGAGCGGGGACTCCTGCCGTTGCTCGCCGGGCCGCTCTCCCCACGCGAGATCGGTGGCGTGCTCCACCTCTCGCTCAACACCGTCAAAACGCACTGCCGAGGGCTGTTCCGCAAGCTCGGGGTCTCCTCCCGCGGCGACGCCGTCGTCCGGGCCCGGGAACTCGGTCTGCTGTAGGTCGGCCCTGGAGGTGCCTCCCGGCGCGTGGGGATCGAGCAGAACGCGCAGCCGGATCCGCCCGCGGTGCAGCAGCACCCGCTGGTTGCCGGCTGTGAGGCCCAGCTCCGCCCGTACCTCCTCCGACGTCCAGCCCTGCACGTCACGCAGGACCACCACGGTGCGCTGCCGCACCGGAAGCTGCGTGAGCGCGTCGCGGACCGCCGACCACGCCTCACCCGAGAGTGCGCGCCGCTCCGGGCCCGCCGCGTCCGCACCGGCCCCGGCCGCCTGGTCCCACAGCGGGGCGTCGCCGGGCAGCGACGACCAGCACACCGTCCGAGCCTCCGCGGAGCGCCGCGTGCGGGCGGTGTTGACGAGGATCCGCATGAGCCAGGTCTTGAACGTCGACCGGCCCTCGAAGCGGTCGACATGGCGCAGTACCGCGATCCAGGTGTCCTGGACGACGTCCTCGGCCACCTCCCGGCGGCCCACATGGCTACGGGCGACCCGCAGCATCAGCGGCGAGTGGCGGCGCACCAGCGCGAGGTACGCGCCCTCGTCCCGGTCGCACAGGGCTGCGACGAGCACATGGTCGGGCGGGTCGACGGGGACCCGCGCGCCCGGCAGCGGATCGGCGGCGACGACCGGCACGGTGGACCTCCACATCTGACGACGTCGTCCCCGATCCTGTCGGTCCCGGACGGCCGCGCCGGCCCGGCGCGCCGTCCTCACCCGGGTGAAGACCACCCACCCGCGCGCCAACGCGTCGCTCCCGCTCCTCGTCGCGGGATCTGAGATGTCGGGTCGGACCGTTCGGGTGCCGGTTCCTGAACTGTCTGAGCCTTTGGTCGCGTATGTCGAGGGTCTCGCGCGGGGCTCCATGTACATGGGCCACGAGGCGATCAACCAGGGCTACCACGTGCCGCGGATCGCCACCCACGAACTGGGACACCTGCTGGGCCTGCCCGATCGGCGCACCGGCCGGTGTTCGGACCTGATGTCGGGCAGCAGCGCTCCGGTGTCGTGCACGAACGACGAGCCCAGCGCCGCCGAGATCGCGGAGGTCGACGCGCTGTTCACGGGTCGCTCGGCCGCCGCGCCCGCCGCCACCGTTCAGTTCACCGAGCAGCCCTCCGTCCACGACCAGTTCATCCTGGCCGGCTGACCAGCTCCGAGTCGATCGTCACGGATGGTGCGTCCGAGCCCGGACGCACCATCTGCCTGTCCGCCCCCGATGCGTGGCGCCCGAGCCTGTCCGCGCAGGGAAACCACTGTCACGCGCAGCGAGACCACTCTCACGCGCAGGGAAACCATTGTGCCGCGGCGTCGGCCCGGGCCCTGATCTCGACGAAACGGCGGCGGACCTCGTCGATGGCGTCGCGGAGCGGAAAGAGCTCGCGGGTCACGAGGTGATCGTCGTGGTCGGCGCTGACCGGGTGCCAGTAGACGCCGTCGGCGGTGACGGTGATCTCCGGGATCAGCGACTCGAGGGTCAGTTCGAGGCCGCTCTCGGCGACACCACGATGGGCGAGAGCCCGGATCACCTGGTCCCCGCGGGCGATGCCCAGCGTGTCGAGGAAGGCCCGGAACGGCTCGAGCTCGGTGAACCGTTCCGGCTCCAGCGTGGCCGCCACCCGAACCCGGAACCCTTCGGCCTGCGCGATCCGGATGCCGGCGACGGCCCGCTCCCAGGATCTCGCCCCCCGGTGCCGGTCGTGCAGCTCCGGTGTGGCGGAGTCCAGGCTGACCTGCAGGACGAGACGGTCGCGGTGCATCCGCTGCAGCATCTGCAGGCGGCGCCCTCGGAAGAGCATGGCGTTGGTCAACAGCGTGGTCGGTAGCCGCGCGGTGCAGGCGGCGACCAGGTCGTCGAGGTCGGGGAGCAGGAAGGGCTCACCCCCGGTGAGGATCAGCTCGCTCACCCCGGCGTCCGCGGCCTCGTCCGCCAGCTGCGCGACCTTGTCGGCGCCCACCGCCCGCCGGGCGGCCTGCGGGGAGGACCGGACGCAGCAGTAGTCACACGCCAGGTTGCAATCGAAGTTGGTGTAGATCCACAGCCTGGTGCCCGGCACCTGGTCGGGCGCCAGCTCGGCGAAGGGATCGGGGCTGCGTCCACGACGGACGGTCGCGACGCCGTCCCGGACCCCGACGAGCTCGTTGCCGTTGCGTTCGCACCACAAGGCGACGAGCTCGGTCTCGTGCTCCCGTGCGACCTCGCCGAGCGGGACCGTGGTCGTGCCGCCGACGGGGAGCGCGCCGGTCCGCTCGACGAGGTCCAGCACGAGCAGCGGATTCACCACCTCGGCGAGATCCCCTGCTCCTCGACGGCCTCGAACAGCGAGGCGTAACCGTCGAGCTTCGGAAGCACCCACTGCCGCAGGCCCTCCATCTCGAGGATCGGTCGGTGCGCGGGGTTGTCGAAGTCCATTGCGAGGAGCTGCGCGACCCACGGCGCGACGCGCTCGTCGTCGAGTGTCGGGAGCGCGGTGAAGTTGCAGTGGCTGTAGGTCGGCGACTCCCAGAACACCTCGAACGCGCCGGGCATCAGCTCGTCGCGGCCGATGGCCTCCCACGTGTTGACGCCCAACGCGGCGGCGTCGGCACGGTCTTCCACGACCGCCCGCAGTGCGTCGAGCTCGCTGCGGCCTGTGTCGCCGTGCTTGCCCACGTCGCTGTTGATCCGCAGGAGCTCCACGTCGCCGCCGCCGTCGCCGCCGCTGGTCAGGCCCGCCTGGCGCAGGTAGTGCACCGGCAGGATCGCGGCCTGGGCGGAGTCCTGCGAGCCCAGCGCGAGCCGCCGGCCCTTGAGCCCCTCCAGGCCGCCCAGCGCGCTGCCCGCACGGGCCACGAAGATCGTCTGGAACACCGTGTCGGTGTCGCGCTGCGCGAGCGCGCGGCACTCCCCGCCGGTCTGCGCGACCGTGCGCACCCAGGCCAGGTTGGTGTTCCACGCGATGTCGATGTGGCCGGCCAGCAGCGCGTCCACCTGACGTCCGTAGTTGGAGTACAGCACGAAGTCCATCTCGGCCGGGCCGCCCGCGAAGTAGTCGCGCATCCCTTCCCAGATGGTGACGACGTTGGGCGTGTAGGCGACCGAACCGATGATCAGGGGTGTGCTCACGGAGCTCCTCGTTGAATCACGCCGGGGAATGGATCAGAACAGCGGCTGGTTGGTGATGGCCTTGCCGTAGAAGTCGTAGAGGACGTCCGCGGTGGGCGCCATGACGTGTCCCGCGCGGGCGTCGCGGAAGTACCGGTCGAGCTGCAGGTGGTCGGAGAACGCCGCGCCACCGCACACCCGCATCGCCGCATCGGTGATGCGCAGCGCCGCGTCGTTGGCCGCGGCCTTGACGCCGAGGACGTGGAGCATGGTGTCGTCCTGCGGTTCGACCACCCGGCCGGCGGCCTGGTCCAGGTAGGCCGAGGTCGAGGCGAGTTCGATCGACATCTTCGCCAGCTGCGCCCGGATCGTCGGCAGCGCGGAGAGGCTCTGGTCGAGGTGCTCCAGGCGGGCGGCGGAAGTGTGGGCCACCGCGGCGTCCACCGCCGCCCGGGACAGACCGACCGACACCGACGCGTTGCCCAGGTTGAACCACGGCAGCACCGTCTGCATCATCGTGGCGAACCCACTGCCCGCGTCACCGAGCCGGTGGTCGGCCGGGACGTGCGCGTCGAGCGTCATCGGGGCGGAGGCGTTGCCCCGCAGACCCATGCCCCGCCACGGGCCGGCCACGTCCAGCCCCGGTGTGTCGGCGGGGAGTGCGAACATGTCGACGCCCTCGGTGTCGGCGGAGCGGGTCGAGGCCACGTAGACCTCGGCGTGGCCGGCGGAGGTCACCCAGCTCTTCTTCGCCTGAATGTGCACCTGGTCGCCGTTCCTGGTCGCCTGCGAGACCGGCGCCCAGAAGTGCGAGCGGGAGCCCGACTCGGAGAAGGCGAGCGAGGCGAGCACGCTGCCGTCGGCCACCTGGTTGAGCAGCTTGGGCAGTCCGGCAGGCGGGGCGGCGGCGATGGGCATGACCGCGGCCACGTGCATCAGATAGATCATCGCGGTCGAGCCGCAGGCCGCGGCCAGCGAGCTCACCACCGTCACCAGCTCGCGCGGTCCGGCGCCCAGGCCGCCGACCTCGACGGGGAGCGTCAGGCCGAGCAGGCCGCTCTCCCGCAGGGCCTGTACGGCCTCGGTGGGGAAGCGGCCGTCGCCGTCCACCTCCCGGGCGCGGGCGGCAGCGATGTCCAGAACGGGGGTCAGTCGAGCACTCGGATCCACGTGGTCGTCCTCTCAGGAGCCGCTGACGGGCCGTGGTGCACGGACCACGCCTGGTCTTCGCGACGAGTGGGGGTCGTCGATCACCCGGGTCGTCGATCGCCCGGGTCACAGTGGCGGACAGACGACGCTGTTGTCCATCATCGGATCGATGTCCGGAGCGGTCGCCGCTCCGGCATGATGTCCTCGGCCGTCGCTGTGCTTCCCAGAGGTGCACCTGTCGAGAGCCGCACCCCGTCCAGAGGAGTCCTCGTGGTCCATCGTCCGCGCACCGTCGCTTTCGACGTCGTGGAGACGCTGACCTCGCTGGAACCACTGCGCGGCCGTTTCGTCGAGATCGGGATGGACGCCTCGACGCTGGAACGCTGGTTCGACCGCATGCTGCGCGACGGCATGGCGCTGACCCTGGCCGGCGACTACGAACCGTTCCCTGTGGTGGCGGCCTCGGCGCTGCGGGTGATCGGCGGTGGGCGCCTGGGCGACGGTGACGTGCAGCACGTCCTGGACGGTCTTGCGACGCTGCCCGCCCAGCCCGACGCCGAGCAGGCGATGCAGGTCCTCGCCGACGCCGGGGTGGCCATCGTATGTCTCACCAACGGGGTCCGCGAGAGCACGGAGGCGTTCCTGGGACGTACCGGCCTAGACCGGTTCGTCGACCAGGTCATCAGCGTGACCGACGTGCGGATGTGGAAGCCGCCGCGCGCGGTCTACGAGCACGCCCTGGCCCGGATCGGCCGGCCCGCCGCGGACGTCGCGCTCGTCGCCGTGCACGCCTTCGACTGCCACGGCGCCCACGCTGCCGGGCTGACCACCGGCTGGGCCGGGCGGCTGGAGCGGCACTACGCCGAGATCTTCACCCGTGCCGACGTGATCGGCGACGACCTGGTGGAGGTGGCCAGGGGCCTCGTCGACCTGCCCGACCGCGCCGCGCCGTCGGGAGGATCACCCGGAGGTGCCGGTTGAGGCGGACGCCGCGCGGGATCGCTCCGGTACCGGTCGCCGTCACCGGCCCGGCACCTCGAAGATCGGGCGGACCTCGATCGCGCCGTAGCGGGCGGGGGGAAGCTTCGCCGCCCGGGCCAGCGCCTCGTCGTGGTCGCGACGTCGAGGACGTAGCAGCCGCTGAGGATCTCCGGGCCGGGGAGCGCCGGTCCCTCGACCCGGACGTCACCGCGCAGGGTCACCGCGGTCCCGGAGGGCTGAAGGGCCTCCCCGGCCCGCAGGACACCCGCCGCGTCGGCGTCGGCGTTGAAGGCGAAGTAGCCCGCCATCTCGGCATCGTGCTCGGGGCTGCCGTAGCCGGGGCCGGCGGTCGGGTCGGCGTGTGCCGTGACCCGGCACACTCGGCACGTGAGCGAGCGGTTCGCGGTCCGGTTGCACGCCGCGCCTGCGTGCCGGGCTCACACAGGAGGCGCTGGCGCAGCGGAGTGGGACGAGCTCGCGAGCCGTGCGGGCCTGGGAGCACGGCGACCGCAAGCCCGCATGCCGGCAACCTCGGGCGGATCGCCGACGTCCTGGAACTCGACGTCGCCGAGCGGGCCGAGCTGGTGTCGTCGCGGCCCTCGACCGGCGTCGGCCGCTGCTGGTGATGGACAACCTCGAGCAGGTCCTCGGCGCCCGGCCGTTCCTCGCCCGGATCGCCACCACGCGGGCGACGGTGGTGGTCACGAGCCGGGTCGCGCTCAACCTGCCCGTCGAGCACGCCGCCCTGGTCGGTTGGGCCACCGACCTGGCCACGGCGGCGGCGCCCCACTTCGGCCGGGCCGATCAGAACCGCTGCCTCGAGGCCTGCGAGGCGGCCCACGACGACCTGCGCGCGGCCCTGCGGTGGATGCGGGTGCACGGCCAGGCGCTCGACCTCGCCCGGGCGAGGATTCCAGCGCGTGCGGCAGCTCGACTGGCCGACGGGTCACCTGCGCGGCCTCGCCGGGGCCGACCTCGGCCTGGGCCGGGTCGCGCTCGGGGAGGGCGACCTCGACGTCGCCGCGACCCTGCTGGACGCGGCGCTGGCCTCGTTCCGCCGCTTGGGCGACCGGCTCTTCCTGACCAGCTGCTACTCCGGCCTCGCCGCGGTGGCCGCCGCCCGCGGCGATCTGCCAGGGGCCGCACGCTTGCTCGGGGCCGCCGACGAGCAGTCCGCACCGGTCAGCTACCGCACGCGCCACGCCGACACCGAGCGCACGGTCGCCCACGCCCCGGACGCCGCATCGCTGGCCGCCGAACGGGAGCAGGGCCGCCTGGACGCACGGGCGAGGCGCGTCTGAGACCGGCCCGCCACCCATGCCGTGCGGCTGTCCTCGGTAGGCGGCCCCACGAAGATGGGTGTCGATCACCGATGTCGTGGTCGGCGGCCGCGCCGACAGTGGACGGCATGGAGAACACAGGCAACATCTATGTCAACCCGGTCACGATGGAGCGGGCGGTGGTCCTGGTGAGCGGCGCCGACTCGGGTAGCGAGTTCGTCCGCGCCGAGCTGTGGGCACCGCCGGGCGCGCGGGTGGCCGCGCCGCACCTGCACCCCCGCCAGGCCGAGCGCTTCGAGGTGCTGCAGGGCCGGCTCGGTGTGCGGCGTGGCGCCGTCACGACGACGGTCGGCCCGGCCATGTCGCCGAGGTGGGTCCCGGTGAGATCCAGGACTGGTGGACCGAGGGCGACGAGCCGGCCCGGGCACTGGTGGAGGTGCGGCCCGCGCTGCGCTTCGAGGAGGCGATCGTGACGCTGTGGGGTCTGGCCGCCGCCGGCCGCACCGACGCGACCGGGGCCCCGGGACTGCTGCAGCTGTCCCTGCTCGCCCAGGAGTGGGACGACCAGATCCGCTTCGCCTCCCCACCGCGTTGGGTGCAACGGGTGATGGTGGCCGTCCTGGGCCCGATCGCCCGGCTGCGCGGCCTGCGGGGCGCCTACCCCGAGTTCCGGCAGCGGATCCTGGTCGGCCGCGTCGGCGAGGTCCTGACCCTCACGGGGTCCGAGCCCGTGGTCGTCCAGGTGTCGGCCGGAAACAGGTAGGCGAGCGCTCGGCTGAGCTCACGTCGGGCTCCCCGCGGGTCGTGCTCCGGACACCCGCGACGTCCCGCAACCTTTCAGTAGGCGTGCCCTGGATCGCCCGCGCCGGCGGCGCCGGGCAGGAACTGCCACACCCCCCGTGGCGCACCACGGACAGGGTCCAGGGGATGCGGGTAGGTCAGCACATCGATCGCAGCCTGGCCGGCTTGCTCCCACCACTGCGGGTTCGGGGCCGGAGCGGGTTGCCGGGCCGGTATTGGGGGCTCGCTCCGGGGCTGGGACTGCGGCGCCGGAGCTGCCGGGTTCGCCGGCGGCCGGGCGGGCGAGCAGGGATGCACGGGTGGAGCCACTGCCGGCGGGGGTCAGGGTCGGGTCTCCGGAGCCTCCGTCCGGGGAGCCCCGGGGGCGGCGGTCGATGCCGGGCCCCCGGTCCGGCCCGCGGTCCGGCCCGTCGTCTGGCCATCGGGTGTGGCCCTGACCAGCGGGGGGGTCAGCACCCCACAGGCCGACCACCGTGGGCACCGTCGTGGGATCGACGCGCTCCCAGCTGCCGTCGGGTCCGAGTACGCAGGTCCCCGTTCCCCGGCCCGTTCCGCCGGGCTCGGTCGGTTGGTCGTACTCGGAGGGATCGAGCCGGTAGGTCTGGCCGGTTCCGGTGGTCCAGCTCAGCGAGTTGTCGGCCAGGATGCGAAGCGGAGCGGGGTCGGTGCTACCCGAGAGGGTGACGCTGGCGCGCGGATCGTCGCTACGGACGTCCAGGTTGGCCGGGTTGGCCGGGTCGGGAATCCCGACCAGCCTGGTGAACATCCGCCCGGACGCGACGTCGAATGGTCCGATCGGCTCACCGTTGACGTAACCCGTCAACTCGTCCTCGCCGGTCTCGGCATTGAGATTGCTCTCCAGCAGATAGCCGGGTCCGATGGCGGAGGAGTACGGCATCCGGCGCTGGTCCGCCGTGTTCCCGCGCCAGCCGGAGGGCCCGTCTCGTGGGGCGGCGAGCAGTACGAGCACCGTGGTCGTGATCCCGTCGCCGACGAACGAGACCGCCCGGGACGCGCACAACGCCCGAAAAGCCGCGTTCCCGCGCAGAAGACGGGCTCGGGGGGCAGGTTCTGCGGGAGACGGCGACGGTTCGGCCATGCCCGTCAGGGTGCGGTCGTCCTCATCCGGGCCGCCTGGATTCGGTGTGCGCCGAATGCGGGCCGTGTCATCGTGGTCGGTGTGACGCTGGTGCTGAGATTCGGGCCAGGTGACGCGGCGCGATGCCGGTGCCCGTGGACCTCTACCGCGCCCTCACCGGCGACCCCGCCGAGACCCTGGACGTGCTGGTCGCGCAACAGCGGCTGGCTTGGAAGGCCCTCGTCGCACCTCTGTGGGACCGGATGCGCGGCATGTTCGACGCGGACATCACCACACGGGCTCGGCAGTTGGCCGACGGCGGCCTGGAGGGCCTGTTCGCGAACCTGCACCCGCGAGCAACATGGGCGAGCGGCGCGATGCACCTCACAGGTCTCCGTCGCGGGACCGTCGACCTGCGCGGTCGCGGCCTGGTTCTCGTCCCGACCGCCTTCGGTTGGCCGAACCTGGGAATCGGCCCCACAGATGACACCTCGGTCGCATTCCCGGCGCTGGTCTACCCGATGCTCGGCGCAGCGCGGCTCTGGGAGCCGTCCACGAGGCCGCCGGCGATCGTGCGACTCCTGGGCGCCGGACGCGCGTCCGTCCTGGCCGAGACCCTCATCCCCGGCACGACCAGTGGTCTCGCCCAGCGAGTGGACCTGGCCCCCGCGACCGTCTCGCAACATCTCGCCGTTCTCCGTGACGCCGGTCTCGTCACCGCGCAGCGCCGTGGCCGCGAAGTCCTCTACAGGCAGACCTCGCTCGCGGCGGCGCTTCTCCACTCCGGCCGCGAACAGCCCTGACGATGACCGGCGTGGTGCAAGCGGGTACGGGACCCGGAAGCCGGTCGCCGCCAGGCCATGCCTGGAACCGTATGTCCGATTCCGCCGGGGGACATGCCTCTGCAGTGGCCGCATCGGTCATGATCCGCGCCGACCAGGTCGCAACGATCCCAGGAACAGGTGCACACGGTGGCACGCAGCCCGCGGCGGCGGTCCGACCCGCTCCTCGTCAATCCCTACGCTGTCGTCGGGGAGCCCGGCGGCACCGCCCGGTCGACGACGGCCGCGGTCGTCGCCGTCGCCGGGGCGGCCGGGTTGATGGTGCTCGGGGCCGGCGTGGCCGCGGCTGACCCCACGTCCGACGACGACATCAGCGGCTCCGGTATGTCGGGTTACGGCTCGACTGGCCTCCCCGACCTCGACGACTTCTCCGACCCCTGGGAGTCGGGCGATCTCCTCGACGACGGTCCGGCCGATGACGGCCTCGACCCGTTCGTCGTGGGACGCGACGACAACCTCACCTACGGGATCCACAGCGGCGACACCTTGCCTCCATGGTCGCCGCCCGACCTCGTGGCCGGCGTCGAGGCCGACGACCTCGGGTCGTTGCCCGCCGCGCGGCTCCCGGATCGAACAGCAGCCGCCTCCCTCTCGGTCTCGGCCGGGTCCACCGAGCCCGACCGATGGACCACCGGCGTTCCGGACGCCACACCGACGGACTCCGACAGCGCAGACACCTGGCCGGCGCTCCTGAATTCCGGCGCCCCGGACGTCGACCCACCGGTCCCGAACTCGGACCCCGGCACGGAGCTCATCACCACCGACGACGGCGGGACCGGCAGCCCCCTGCCCGACGGGGTCGACCTCCCCGATCCCGGTTCCGTCGCGGTCCCGGTGGACTCCGTGTGGGGATCGGCGCAACCGACACGCGACACGAACCTTCCGGGCGATGCGGGCGATGCCGAGGACCCCGTCCCGGAGGAGCCCAGCCTGTTCGACATCTGGAACAACCGCGAGAGCGCCCGCCTCGGCGATTGGGTGCCGATCGACGGCGGCTCGGGTGACCCCACGGCGCCGGACGAGTACGACGACGACGCGGCACCGATCCGCTACCAGTACCAGCCGGGTGGGGACGGCGTCGGTGACTTCGTGCGGATCTCCGAGGAGGGCCCGCAGTCGGCCAACCCGTCGGTGATGATCGAGCCGGGGCCGATGGGGACGACGTTCTCCGTCTTCGGGAACCCCACGGATCTGGAGGGGCCGTGGTTGGAGGTGAACACGGCCCGGATCAATCCCACCGGTACCTCACTGGCCGAGATCGCCACGGGCTTCGGTGGCGAGTACTCGATCCCGGCGTTGGAGGGCGTCGTCGTTCCCGGTACGCCCGGCTCGATCGTCACCGGCCGGCCGATCACCCCCAGTGAGGGGAACGCCTTCACCGAGCAGGAGATCTTGCGCCGGTCCGCGGCCCGAGGCGTCTTCGCCGTGCCGTCGGAAACCGGGGAGCTCCTGCGGTTCAGCCCGGACCTGGTGTCGCCGGACGAGGCCGCGACGCCCCATTACCTGCCGCAGCTGCCGGGCCAGGCGTCGCTGAACTGCACCGTGGGTGGAACCCACTTCTGCTTCGACGACGCGGGCAACGTCGCGGTGACCCGAACCACCGTCGACGCGGACGGCGCGCCGGTGACGACGCGGGAGTACCGCGTCACCGCGCTGCCCAACGACCTCTCCGACCGCATGCCGACACCACCGGTCACCTGGGTGTTCGATCCCGGACCCCCAGGTGGGAACGGCTCGTTCACCGCGTTCCCCGGCCTGGGCGACTCGACCGATCTCTCGACCGTGGCATTGCAGGTGAACCGGGACGCCGACGGCGAGCCGGTGTGGGCGCAGATCGCGGGCGGCTCGAACGCCCTGACTCCCACCGACCCGGACATGACCTACGACCGCGATCCCGGCGGTGTTGCCCTGTCGGACGTCCGGAGCTGGCGTGGGAGCACAGGCGACCAGAACCGGATGCCCTACTCCTCGGTGATCGGCCCCGGCTACACCCTCCAGAGCGAATTCAACTCTGAGAGCGGTGACGACGAGCTCTCGGGCGTCGTCAACGGGGTCCGTGTGGGGCCCTACGACATTCCGACCGGGCAGATGTTCACCAGGTTGGCCGGGATACCCAACCCGGCCAACCCGGCCAACCTCGACGTGCGCAGCGGTGACCCGCGGGCAAGCGTCACGTTGTGGAGGAGCACCGACCCCGGTCCGCTGAACGTCCTGGCCGACAACTCGCTGAGCTGGACCACGGCCACCGGGGAGACCTACCGGCTCGATCCCTACGAGTACGAGGAACCGGCCGAGCCCGGCGGCGTCGCCCGCGGCACCGGGACCTACCGACAACAACCCGACGGCAGTTGGGCGCCCGTGGACCCCACGACGGTTCCCACGGTGCTGGGTCTCTGGGGCAACCAACCCCCACCCGGACAGGTCGATCCCCGGTGGCCCGACGGCGGCGGCGGCGGGGACGGCGGACCGGGTATCGACCGCCGCCCGTGGGGTGCGCCGTCCGGCGGCGCGGGTGACCCGAGCCTGACCCCGGTCGGCGGCGGCGGCTCGACCCGGATGGCACTCCCCGAGGGCACACCCGGGACCGTTCCCGACGCTGACGTCGATGCGCCGTCGGAGCTGGTCCCCCGTTCGACGGGCGGTGTGGTCGTGGCACCGGAGCCCACGCTGCGACCGTCGCTCGAGGAGCTGCGGCGGCAGTTGTTCCCGGGTGGGGATCCGCGCGCCGAGGCGCCCGGCTCGGTGGCCGACGACACGGTGACCGGCCGCCCGCCGGGCGAGGAGGTGGACGGGCAGAGGTTCGACCCGAACCGGGCCGCGCGGGAGCCCGCGGTGCCCGAGCCGCCGCTGGAGATCGAGGGCTTCCCGTTGGGCCCCGACCGGGAGCTGGAGGGTGTGTGGTCCTCGGGTGTTCCCGGCCTGTTCACCGGCCCACCGGTCTCGGAGCGGGACCGTGAACCCGGCGACCCGCTGCCCACCACCGCGAGCAGCGCCTCCTTGACGTCCGCCGAGCCGTCGCCGTTCTCGGGTGGCACCCCGTCGGTCGCCCTGACCGCGACCCGACCCGGCGCCACCCGCACCGGCTCCGACGGACGCACCCAGACCTACCTCCGCAGCCAGCACCTCATCGGGGACGGCCAACCCGGCACCACCCCCGGACGCATCGACTACTACACCGCCGAGAGCGGCACCACCGAGGCCGTCGTCACCTCACCCCGACGCACCGACGACGACGGCACCAGCACCATCTGGATCCCCAACCTCGGCACCACGGTCAGCACCAACCCCGCCGCGCAACGCGTCACCTCCGTCCAACAGGTACCCACCTCCACCAGTGCTCCGACGACCTCCCAGACCATCCGTATCCGCACCGCCCCGACCACCCACCACCTCACCGGCACCGGGCCCGGCTCCATCCCCGGCACCATCACCTACCAACCCGTTCCCGGAGATCCCCGCCTGCACGACGTCACCGTCCAACCCACCATCACCGACACCCCCCACCCCGACGGCAGCCGCACCCTCACCTACAGCGCGCTCGTCCCGGCCAACCGACAACTCAACTCCGACGGGAACCCCGAACGATTCCGTGTGGCCGTCGACACCCCGATGCGCGAAACCCGCCGCAACCTCTACATCCCCCCACCGCCACCACCCACCCCCGTCCACGCCGAGGAGTTCGACGTCGCCGGGGCACCCTCACCGGCCTTCGACACCCCCGCTCAACCAGTCGGCTCCGCCCAGCTCACCCGTTCCGCCCAGCTCACCCGTTCCGCCCAGCTCACCCGTTCCGCCCAGCTCACCCGTTCCGCCCAGCTCACCCGTTCCGCCCAGC
>JAJAZD010000035.1 GCA_026785945.1 Pseudonocardia sp.
CTGCCACGATCGCGCGGTACAGGTCGGGCACCACGGGCAGCAGCGAGGACCGGAACACGGCCCGATCGATGATCTGCTCGTCGGTGTCCTGCGCCGACGGGACTGGCAGCGTCCGGAGTGATGGAGCGCGGGGCGCGTTGCAGTCGGCCGACCCGGTGGCCGCGTTGGTCGGCGAGGGGTGTTCCGGACGTCACGGCGTGGCGTAGCTGTCGCGGAGGTCGGTGAGCGTCCGGCGTGCAGCGTCGTCGAAGTCGGCGGCTGCGGTCAGCTTGGCCAGGAGGTCGACGTGGAGCCGGACGTCGTCGGGGTCGATGAGGATCGCGGTGTTGGCGAGGGTGCCGACGATGACCGCGCGCTGGTCGTAGAGGTCGAAGCCGTGGAGCGGGAAGGTGGTCATCGGGCGGCGGGCGGGGATGATTCCGATGCGTGTGCCGGCGAGGTGGGTGGCGTCGATGATGTGGTCGATCTGGGCGGCCATCGTTTCTGGCGAGCCCGCGCACCAGAGCAGGGCGCCCGCGCTGAGGATCAGCGTGAACCGGTGACCGGTGGTGCCGAGGAGTTGTTGGCGTTCGGTGCGGGCGGCGATCAGTCCGTCGGCGATGGTCTCGTCGACCGAAGAGGTCAGGACGCGCATGTAGGCGGGTGTCTGCAGGATGCCGGGAATCATCGTGGGCTGGAATGTCGTGACGTGCGTCGAGGCCGCTTCGATGTCGCGGATGCGGCGTTGGAAGGCGGGCGCGTTCTTGCGGTGGACGACGACGCGCCGGTTCTCCGCGCGCAGGTTGCCGACGATGCCTGTCATGCGGCTCCGAACCGCGTCCGGAGCGCGATAGACGTCGAGGAGCGCGGCGAGGCGGTCTGCCGTGGGGACGAAGCGACCGTTCTCGTAGCGGGAGAGGGCGGCTTGGCCGATGCCGGCGGCCTGGGCGGCGGCGGTGCTGCTCATCGCGGCGGCGGCACGGAGGTCGCGCAGGGTGCGGGAGAGTTCGTCGCTGGGTTCGCTCGTGCTCACGTGGGCAGTGTCGCTGTTACCGGGTTCCGGGGCTGCGATGGTGCTCGGGGTGCCGCTTCCACCAGTGGTCGAACGGCTCGCCGAGTTGCCACCCGACCCGTGCCGCAGTTCGGTAGACGTCGACGAACGGGTCGGTGATGGGCTCTGCACCGGTGAACGCGCCGGTCCGGTCGTAGGACATGGCTGCGGCGTGGACGTCGTCGAGCAGGTAGAAGTCCCGGATACCCAGCAGGATCGCGGATCCCGGCGGGGATACGGACAGATCCAGGACGCGGACCTGCTCGCCGGCCGCCGCATTGTCGGTGTAGCCCCACTCGCACGAGTAGCGGACGTAGTCGGTCAGCGGCGGCTGCACGACCCGCAGTCGCCGCCACACGCGTCCGGACTCGGTGTCGGTGCGGAGCCGGTCGAGCCAGGCGGTCTTGGCGGCGCGGTCGGGTTCCGGCTCGCCCGCGCGGTAGCGATCGAACTCGGCGCCGTCACTCGTGGAGGCGTAGCTGCCGAGGGTCTCGACCCGGAGGAGGTCGTGGGTGTGGCGCTCGGTGAGGAAGGCTCCCAACTCGCGCAGATTCATCGCCATCGGTCCGCCGCGGACACCGCGACCGCGAGACAGGGCAGCAGCGCGCGGCGGACGAGCAACACCGACTCGTGCGGCGGCGTTCGGATCCCCAACGAGGCGGCGTCGCTGACCACTCGGCCGCGGATGGCCACATCCTCGTTGTCCGCGCTGGAGATCTCCTCGTCGCCGAGAGCGACCGGCTCGGCATCGGGAAGCAGGGTGCGGGCGACGAGTACGACCGCCGTGCCGGGCGGCCCGCCGCTCTCGGATGGGGAGATCGAGTCGTGGACCGTCCGGCCTTGGACGGCGAGGTCGTCACCGTCGGTGTCGTAGATGCGGTCGCAGTCAATCCCGCTCGGGCAGTCGCTGCGCAGCACGCGGGTGATCCTCATGGCGGCGTCCTGTTCGTCGCGGCGGGCACGTCCGGGTCAGTCTGGGGTGACCACCCAACGCAAGTCAATCTGAAGGTGGATGACGTGGTGACCTGATCGTGCTATTCATTGTGACCGTGGATGACGGTGGCTATGCCAGAACACCACGCCTACCGACTGGGCGGGGCGTGACCGACAGCAGCCGTGATGCGGTCGCGGATTGCATCGAGGAGGCCGCGCGGTACCTCGCCACGGAGCCGGCCGCCGTGATGCGCGCCCTCGCCGCTCATCGCCCCGGCGGGGAGGGCGACTGCCTCGGGTGTGGGCAGGCCGCAACCCGCCGGCCGTGTGCCATACGCGCCAGCGCGGAGCGCGCTAACGAACTGATCCGGCGTCGATGACCACTTTCGTCGTCGTCCCACCTCGGTCGCCGCCTGCCTTCCGGGGACCGGTGGCCCGCATACGGTCAGGCCCTCCGACCATCGACTCCGGTTAGGGTGAGTCGCGTGTACGCAGCGCTCGCCGCCGGTAGGGACCGCTGATCGTGCCGACGCCGCCCAAGCCCGGTTCGTCTGCGGTCGCCCCGCAGCGCTGGTTCCAGGAGCGTCCCTCGGAGTACCCGTGGGAGCAGGACGGGCTCGACCACATCAAGCGGTTGATGCCCAAGGCCGAGCCCTACCGGGCGTGGGCGACGTTCTCGTTCACGGCCTCCTCGGGTCGCATCAACGAATGTGATCTCCTGATCGCGGTCCCGGGTGGTCTCTACCTGCTGGAGCTCAAGGGCCACCCCGGGCGGGTGGTCAACCACGGCGACACGTGGTCGTTCTCCGATTCCGGATCGTCGCGGATCCGGACGCTGCGCAACCCGTTGCACTTCACCGACGGCAAGTCCAAGGACCTCAAGAGCCGGCTGGAGTGGGCCGCCCGCAAGCTCCGGATCAACGATCGACTCCCACGGGTCGAGCCTGCGGTGTTCCTCTCCGATCCGGGGCTGCGCGCGCATCTCGACGACGTCCAGATGGAACGCGTCTACGGGCGGGACGAAGCGGCCAAAGGTCTCCCGTGGATCTGGAGGGATCTGCTCTCCCGGCCGCCGCACCGCGAGCAGCAGCGCATCACCCCCCATTTCGCCAGTCAGGTGTTGCCCCGGCTGATGAACGAGATCGGCATCCGTGTCTCGACGGCGCACCTGCGCTTCGGTGACGACTGGACGCTCGAGCCGGCGCCCCTGGACTCCGGACCGAGCTGGGAGGACCGGCTGGCGCAACGCCACGGCATCGTCCACGAGTCGGGCCGGGTCCGCATCTACCTCACCGAGCAGCAGGCCACCGACGAGCGACGGCAGGCAGTGGAGCGCGCTGCGCGCCGGGAGTACCAGGTCCTGCAGGGCATCGCCCACCGCGGCATCGCGCAGGCGGTGCAGATCCGGGAACACCAGGGTGGGCCCGCGATCCTGTTCCGGCACGAGACGTCGGACCTGCGGCTCGACGCGTACCTCGCGGTGCACGGCGAGAAGCTGACTCCCGAGATCCGGTTGGACATGGTGCGACAGCTGGCCGAGGCGGTCCGGTACGCGCACAGCCGCTCGCTCTACCACCGCGCCCTCGCGGCCCGGTCGGTCTACGTGTCGGCGAAGCCGGACGGCTCCTCACCGGTACTCCGGGTGATCGACTGGCAGTCGGCCGCCCGCGATTTCGACACCACCGTCAGCTCCTCGTTGGGCGCCAGCTCGCTGGGCAGCGACCTCATGGCCGACACGGCCGAGCTCTACCTCGCGCCGGAGTTCGACAGCGCCTATCCCGATCCGGTTGATCTCGACGTGTTCGGGCTGGGCGCCGTCTCCTATCTGATCATCACCGGCGAGCCGCCCGCATCCACCCGCAGCGCGCTGATCGAGCGGCTGACGAACGAGCACGGGCTGCATCTCCACGGCGTGGACGACGCCGTCGTCGACGTTCTCGACCAGCTCGTCTTCCGCGCCACGCGCAGCGACACGGGGGAGCGGCTCGACTCGGCCGAGGCGTTCCTGCTCGGTCTCGACCAGACCGAACAGGACGTCGCGGTACCCGAGACGACCTCCCCCGGCGCGGATCCGCTCACCGCCGCCGTCGGGCAGACGCTCGACGGCGACTGGGAGGTGGCCCGGGTGCTCGGCACCGGCGCCACGGCGCGCGCCCTGCTCGTACAGCGCTTCGTGGATCTGCCCGGCGGTGACGTCGGTGTGGAGTCCCGCGTCCTCAAGATCGCGCTGGACGAGGACAAGGCCACCGGTCTGCGGGCCGAGGCGCGGGTCCTGGACCTCGTGGGCGGCGGGGCGATCGTGCAGAAGCTGGACGGCCCGCGGCCGCTCGGCGGACGCACGGTCATCGACCTCCAGTACGGCGGCGGCGACGACCCGCGGGCCGGGACGCTGGGAGTGCTGCTGCGTGCGGAGGGCCGACTGAGCTACCACCAGCTCGAGCGGTTCGGCGCGGACCTGTTCCGCGCGATGGACCAGCTCGCCGCAAAGGGGGTGCGTCATCGCGATCTGAAGCCCGACAACTTCGCCGTCTACCAGCGGGTCGACCGTTCCAAGCAGCTGATGCTGCTCGACTTCTCCCTCGCCGCCGCCTCCGAGCGCGACGTCACGGCCGGCACGCGGGGGTATCTCGATCCGTTCCTGGGCACCCCGCGGCGCCCCGCGTTCGACGACCACGCCGAGCGGTACGCCGCCGCGGTGACGCTGCACGAGATGGCCTCGACGTCGCGCCCCGTCTGGGGTGACGGCACCACGGACCCGCGGACCGCCACCGACGAGACCCCGTCGATCCCCGCGGAGCTGTTCGAGCCGGCCCTGCGTGACGAGCTCACCGCGTTCTTCCTGCGTGCCTTCCACCGTGAGGTCGACCAGCGCTTCGACTCGTTCCGCCAGATGGAGCAGGCGTGGCGCTCGGTGTTCGTCGTCGCCGACGGCGCGACGCCCGCCACGACGCCGGTGACCGTCGGGCTGGATCCCCGGTCGCTGGAGGAGACGCGGGACGCCGCCGCCCGCTCCGCCACGCTCGACACGTCGCTGGAGGCGGCCGGGCTGTCGCCGCGGGCGGTGTCGGTGGCGCAGTCGTTCGACGCCACCACCGTCGGCGAGCTCCTCGCCGTGCGCCTCTACGAGATCGCCAAGGCCCGCGGGGCCGGTGCCGTGATCCGCAAGGAGCTCAACCGCCGGCACAAGCAGTGGAGCGCGCTGCTCGCCGTGGCGTCGGAGCTGGTCCGCGACGACGCCGTGCTGACCGTCGACGAGATGGCGCAGCTTCTCGTGCCGCGGAGGGCGTCGAGGAAGGCCGAGGTCGCCTGCGCGACCCTCGGCCTGCTGAACAGCGGTGACCGGCCGGGCGCGTGGGTCACGCAGGTCGACCTGGCCAAGCGCTTGGAGGTCACCCAGGCCACGGTGTCGCGCCACCAGCAGGCTGCGGCGAAGGACTGGGCCGCGATGGAGTGGCTCGAACTGGTGCGTGACGGGCTGGTGGACGCTGTCCGGTCGGCCGGGCGGGTGATGGTGTCCCACGAGCTGGCCGCGGTGCTCCGGGCCCGGCACGGAGCGGGGGGCGATCAGCCCGACCGCGTCGCGGACCACGCGGCGGCGATCGTCCGTGCCGCGGTGGAGGCCGAGCACTGGGCGGGTCATCACACCGAGGATGCCGACACCCTGGAGCGGGGCCCACGCCTGGCGGTCCTGCGCCGCAGCGATCGGGTGCTCGTCGCCCTCGAATCGCTTCCCGGCACCGAGGACCCGAGTGCTGCCGAGCTCGCCGACTTCGCGCAGTCCCTCGGCCGCGCCGCCGACAAGCTCGCCGTCGCCGAGCCCATCCCGGGCCGGGGGGTGGTCGTGCGCGAGTTGCGGGCGATCGCGCCGCCGGACGGGCTGGCTCCGCTGGCCGACACCCGGCTCGTGGCGTTGGCGGCCGCGGCGTCGCGTGGTGCGCTGGTGTCCCCGCGTTTCGAGCTGTACCCGCGCGGGCTCGACCTGGTCACCGCGCTGCGGGTGTCGCAGGCCGCGGCCGGTGTCCGCCGGGCGAACGGGGTCACCGTCGAGGACCTGCTGACCCGGGTGCGGGCCCGGTTCCCCGAGGTCAGCGTCCCGGAGGATCTGACGTACCTCCAGATGGAGGAGAAGGTGCGCGCCGCCGGGTTCCCGCTGGAGTTCGACCTCGCCGACCGGACGTTCCGCCCGCCCGCTCGTGAGGTGCCCCGCCGGTCCCTGACGGCGAGCAGCACGACGTTGGGCCGCCCGTTCGTCAGCGGTCAGGATCTGCACGACGTGGTCCGCGCCCGGCTCACCGCGGCAGTGGATCGGGGCGGCTTCCTGGCCCTGACGCTGCGGGGCCGCAACCTGCCCGGTGCCGCGACGGCGCTCGCCCGCGCCTACCCGGTGCGGCCGGTCGATGTCGCGGCCCTGTTCCTCACCGAGTTCCGGGCGCTCGTCGCCGACCGCGGGCAGGAGTGGGGCAAGGTCCTCACGACCGACGCCCGGTTCGGGGAGACCGGCCGGATGTCGCCGGGGCTCGCCTCCTACGTCCGCGCCTGCTGGGCCCGGGTCGGTGGCCACCTCACCGAGCAGGGCGCCGACGGGGCCGTGCTGTTCCTCCACGACGCGGGCCTGCTGGCCCGCTACGCCGATGCGGGCGGCCACGACCTGCTCGTCACGCTGCAGGCGGCGGCCCGGCACCCGGCGCGGGCGCCGCACGGTCTGTGGCTGTTGTGCCCGGCGGCGTCGGCGACCGGTACCCCGCAGCTCGACGGTCACGTCGTGGAGGTGGTCGACGGCTCCGAGCGGCTGGTGCTGGACGGGGACTTCCTCGACGGACTGCGCGGCGGGGCGACGATCGCGGCGTGAGCTTGACAGCTCACCATGCTAGCTAGCATGCTCACTATTAGTTGTCATGTTAGCTAGCATGCTGGAGGTCGGACATGCTCGACAGCGAGGTCGCGGAGATCGTCGAGAACCTCCGGCTGCTCGGTGGCGACGGCGCTGATGTCGAAGCGAAGCGCGCGGAGAGGCAGCTGCCGTCCTCGATCCGGGCGACGCTGTCGGCGTTTGCCAACACCAGCGGCGGTGTGGTGATCCTCGGGCTCGACGAGGCCGGGGGATTCGCCGCGAGGGGCGTGCGCGATGCGGCGAAGATGGCGAACGATCTGGCGTCGTGGTGCTCCACGGAGATGGAGCCACCACCGCGGCCGCTCATCAGGGTCCACCAGTTCGAGGGCGTGAGTCTCGTGGTGGCCGAGATCCCCGAGCTCGACGCGTCCAGCAAGCCGTGCTTCTACCGGGGTGCCGGAATCACCCAGGGGAGCTACGTCCGGGTCAGCGACGGCGATCGGCATCTGAGCAGCTACGAGGTGCAGATGATGCTCGTCAAGCGCGGCCGGCCGCGTGATGACGAGGATCCGGTGACGGGCACCGGAGCGGCGGACCTGGCCCCGCGGTTGGTCGCGGAGTTCCTGGCCAGGCTCCGGCAGACCAGGCCGTACGCGTTCGCGGATCTGGACACCGACGCCGCACTCCGTCGGGCCAAGGTGATCGTCGGGCCGGCCGGCTCACTCTCGCTGGGCGGGCTGTTGGCTCTCGCGAGCTTCCCCCAGGAGCACTTCCCGCAGCTGATGATGACGTTCGTCCACTACCCCACCGCCGAGGGCGCGGATCTCGGATCCGGCGAGCGGTTCGTCGACAACGTCGTTCTCGAAGGCCCCATCCCGATCATGGTTCGGGACGGGATGGCCGCTCTGCGGAGGAACATGAGTCGGCGGGCAGTCGTCCGGGGGGCGGGACGCGAGGACACCTGGGAGTATCCGGAAGCAGCCCTCCGCGAGGTGATCGTCAACGCCCTGGTGCATCGAGACCTCTCGCCGGCGTCCCGTGGGACGCAGACCCAGATCGAGATGTATCCGGACCGATTGGTGGTGCGCAATCCCGGTGGGTTGTTCGGACCGGTGAAGATCGACCAGCTGGGTGAGGAAGGTATCTCCTCGGCCCGGAACGGTTCGATGATGCAGGTACTCGAGGACGTCCCGATCCCCGGCGGCACGCGCACTGTGTGCGAGAACCGCGGATCCGGGATCCGCACGATGATCAGCGCGTTGCGCCGGGCGCGAATGAGCCCGCCGGCGTTCCAGGACCGCATCGGCAGCTTCACCGTCACATTCCCGAACCACACGCTCCTCGGCGAGGACGCGATCTCGTGGATCAACTCGCTGGGTGAGGACGGCCTGAACGACAACCAGTGCTTCGCCCTGGCCATGCTCCGAGACGGCGGAACGATGGACGATCAGACCTATCGCCAGGTCGCGGGAGTCGATTCGCAGGTGGCCCGAACCGAGCTGCGCGACCTCGTCTCCAGGCATCTGGTGACGCAGGTCGGCAGCCACCGATGGACTCGCTACCAGCTGGCGTCCGCCCCGGGTCGGCGGTCCGGCAGGACAGCACGTCAGCGTGCCGATCGTCGACAGCAGCTGCTCGACGAGCTCGCCGACGGCCCGCTGTCGAGGGCGGAGCTCGAACGGCGGACCGGTCTGGGGACGGCTGCCGTGCGTCGGTGGCTCGGCATCATGCGTGAAGAGGGGCTGATCGAGTCGACCGAGACTGCGGTACGGAGTCCGAACGTGCTCTACCGCCGTGCCGCCCCGTACGGGGACGAATAGCAGCTCGCTCACCGCTTTGGTGGGCTCGGAGCTCGGAGCTCGGGGCTCGGGGCTCGGGGTGGCGTGATCGGATAGGTACAGCTGACGATCCGCTCGGCGACGTGGTCGTCCACCGCCGGCACCCCGCACGCCGTGGCGAACGGAGAACCCACCGCCTACCCCATGGTCATCTGGAACGGCGGCTAACAAACGACTCCGACGGCCTGACCGGCTGGGATACCTGACTGGCTGGGATACCTGACCGGCTGGGATACCTGACCGGCTGGGATACCTGACCGGCTGGGACAGCGGCCAGCCAGATTCTCAGAACGGGGGCGGCTCGTCGGGGTCGGATGGCGCAGGCGGCGGTGCACGGCGAGGGGCGGACTGCTGCGGTGGACGCAGGATCGGGCCTTCGACGTATCGGCAGTGCTCTGGCGGGGGGGGTTCGGGGTCGGCGGGGCCGGGTTCGGGCAGCGGGGGGTGCAGGAACTCGCCGTGCGTGCGGTACTCGCCGCCCAG
>JAJAZD010000036.1 GCA_026785945.1 Pseudonocardia sp.
CAGGAGGAGCCGTCCGTCGCCGGCCCTGGGTGCGAAGGCGAGCGGCTCGAGGCCGCGGCCCGCGCCGTCGTGCTTCTCGGCGACCGTCGAGCCGTCCGAGGTGCGCAACACGCGGACCGCGGGGTGTCGGGAGTCGCCGTGTTCGGAGTGGCTGACCGCGAGCAAGGTCTCGTCGTCGGACAGCGCGCCGACACCGGCGTCCTCGGCATGGGCATAGATCATCTCGGCCGGGGCGTCGGCGCGCCGCACCCAGATCTTCGTGCCGTCGTCGGTCGAGGTGCCCACTGCGACGACCCCGCGGCCGATCTCCAGGCCCGCCGGGTAGCCGTCCTCGACGCCCGGCAACGCGGGTTCCGCACCGGCGCCACCGGTGAAGGGCTCCCGCACCCAACGCCCGAACTCGTCGCCGTCGGTGTCGTCGAACCACCAGATCGTCTCGCCGTCGGGGGGAAGGGTGACGGAGTGCGTGCCGCTCTTGCGGGAGGTGACCTGCCGGTGGGCGTCGGAGGCCCGGTCCCAGGCGTAGACCTCGGTCGTCCCGCTCGCGTTGGACGTGTAGACCGACCGGTCGGGTGCATCGCGCGCCCACCCCGGACGCGACACCCGCGTCGCGGTGAAGCGGGCCCTCCAGCGCTGTTCGCGCTCGTCGTCGTCGAAGAGGCGGTCGGGAACGGGTGCGGTCGGATGCGTGCTCACGGAGTGTGATCCTGCCCGACTCGGCACGAACGGCACTCCCGCACCGCAGGATCGTCCGAGAGTGCCGTTCGGCCGGCGGTCCGCCTGTGGTCTCCTGACCCGGTGACGGTGGTGCGGTCGGTCCTGCTGTTCCTGCTCGCGGCGCTCGCCGAGATCGGCGGGGCCTGGCTGGTCTGGCAGGGGGTCCGGGAGCAGCGAGGGTTGCTGTGGATCGGTGCGGGCGTCGTCGCGCTCGGGGCGTACGGGTTCGTCGCGACGCTGCAACCCGAGCCCGAGTTCGGACGCATCCTGGCCGCCTACGGCGGCGTCTTCGTGGCGGGTTCGCTGGCCTGGGGCGTGGTGATGGACGGCTTCCGACCCGACCGTTTCGACTTTCTCGGTGCCGCGCTCTGTCTCGTCGGCGTCGCCGTGATCATGTACGCACCTAGGTGAGGGCGCGGTCGTCACCAGCTGAGCTCGGCGCACCCCGTCCGGCAGCCGGGCGGCTCGACCTGCACCGTGAAGTGCGGGAGCCGGTGCACCCGCAGGAGGAGTTCCTGAGCGGACGACAGGACCGCGGCCGGATCGGCGGTCGCGATGATCTGCAGGTGTGCGGACCCCACCTCCATGCCCGAGGTGAGCGTCCAGACGTGGACGTCGTGCACGTCGCTGACCCCGGCGAGCTCGGCCAGACCCGACCGCACCGCCGCGACGTCGACGTGCGCAGGCGCTGCCTGGACGAGGATCAGCACCGCCTGCCGGCCCAGGGACCAGGTGCGGGGCAGCACGAACACCCCGATGGCGATCGCGACCAGCGGGTCGGCGTAGCGCCAGTCGAACATCGACGTGACGGCACCGGCGATCAGGACGCCGACCGAGCCCAGCGTGTCGGCGAGCACCTCGAGGTAGGCCCCGCGGACGTTGAGGCTCTCCTTGGCGCCGTCGCGGAGCAGCGCGAACACGACGAGGTTGGCGACGAGCCCCGCGGCTGCCGTGAGCATCAACGCCAGGCCCGGAACCTGCGGTGGATCGGCGAAGCGCCGCGCCGCCTCGACCAGCACCCACGCCGCCACCGCGAACAGCAGCACGGCGTTGGCGAGTGCGGCGAGCACCTCGGCCCGGTAGAGCCCGAACGTGCGACGGTCGGTGTTGCGCGACCCGCGGGCGGCGGTGATCGCGGCGAGGGCCATGCCGACGCCCAGGACGTCGGTGAACATGTGCCCGGCGTCGGAGAGCAGGGCGAGCGAACCCGTCGCCATGCCGACCGCGACCTCGATGACGAGGAACACGGCGAGCACGACCAGCGAGAGTGCGAGCCGGTGCACGTGGCGCCCCGATGCGCTGCCGACGTCCACGCCGTGCCCGTGTCCCGCTCCCATCCGGTCAACGTATGCGCTGATTCGCATGAATGCAACGTAGCGTGTCTGCGGCCCGCACCCGGAGTCGTACCGCGACGCTGTGCGACGGAGCGCGATCTGACACCATCCGCTCGTGGCTGACCCCGCGTCGACGCCCTCCGAGCCCGTACCGGTCCCGGATCCGGAATCGCCTGATCCGGACCCACCTCGACGGGTGGTTCTCCCGACCCGCGGAGCGGTCAACCCGCTGTTCGGCTTCGCCGCCGTGGTGGTGGTGGTGGCCGGGCTCCGCGGGTTCGGTGAGCTTCTCGCGCCGCTGTTCCTGGCGTTGGTGCTGGTCGTGACCGTGACACCCATGGCCGCCGCCCTGCGTCGGCGCGGTCTGCCGCGCTGGCTTGCGACGATCGTGACGCTGCTCGCGGTGTACGCCATCCTGCTCGCGCTGGTCGGCTCGCTGGTCTACACCGTGGCCGAACTCGTCCGCGTGCTGCCGGGGTACGGCCCACAGTTCAACGACCTCGTCGTCAACGCCGCCGCCCAACTGTCGCGACTCGGCGTCGGTCCGCCCGAGATCCAGAGTGCGCTCAGCCAGTTCGACATCGGTAGCGCCGTGGGGTTCCTGCAGGGCCTGCTCGGCCAGCTCGCCGGGGTGCTCACGACTCTCCTGCTGATCCTGTCGGTGCTGCTGTTCATGACGATCGACTCCACGTCGTTCCCCGAACGGCTGCTGGCGATCGGACGCAGCCGTCCGCACATCGTCACCGCCTTGACGTCGTTCTCCCACGGCACCCGCCGGTTCCTCGCGGTCTCGACGATCTTCGGACTGCTCGTCGCGACGCTCGACGTCCTCGTGCTCACCGTCCTGGACGTGCCGCTGGCGCTGCTGTTCGGGTTGCTGTCGTTGATCGCGAACTACATCCCGAACGTCGGTTTCCTGCTCGCTCTCTTTCCGCCCGCGCTCCTGGCCTTCCTCGAAGGCGGCCCCGGCTTGATGCTGGCGGTCATCGTGGCGTTCCTCGTCATCAACACCCTGCTGCAGACGATCATCCAGCCCCGGTTCATCGGCGACGCGGTCGGGCTTTCGGTGACGGTGACCTTCCTGGCCCTCGTGTTCTGGGGATGGGTGCTCGGGCCGCTCGGCGCGCTGCTCGCGATCCCGCTGACGCTGCTGGCGAAAGCGCTACTGGTGGACTCCGACCCCCACACCCGATGGATCAACTCCTTGATCGCCGCCCGCCCGCCGCACGCATAGGTCCTTCTCACCCGGAGTGACGCGAGCCGGTCCGGCAGAGCGGATCCACTGGGTGCGGGCGCGCCGTGATCACGCAGGTGGCACTCGGCGGGCTGTCGCGAACGACGATTCCGATCGACCCCGCCGGCTGCCAGGATGAGCCGATGACGGCGGTCGGTGTGCTCGGTCCGCTGCTGGCCAATGTCATGAGCTTCCGCGGAGACCTGGCCGAGGCCATCGCCCACGCCCGGCGCGCCCTGGACTTGGCGGAGGCAGCGGGGGATCGGCAGATGGAGTTGCTCGCCCACGTCCAGCTGACGCTCTGCCACAGCTACTCCGGGGTCGCCGTGGCCGCCGTGGCGCACGAGGATTCGGTGGCGGCCTGTGCGGCCGAGATGTGCTCATCAACGGCGCACACCTGGCGGCCCTACGTCGGTGGAGAGCGCCGGGCCGAGCGCGGCGACCCCGACGCGGCACGGCACCTGCACGCGGCGCAGCGAACCCGCCGGCCGCGCGAACGGCACTCTCGATCGGTAGGTTCGCCCGAACGTGCCGCTCGCGCCGGGAGTGGGGGTGCCGGCGCCCGCTCAGCGCGTGGTCAGGCGGTAGAAGCGGAAGAAGTCGTCGGGGATGTCGAGCACGTCGATGCCGGCGAACCCGGCACGCGTGGCGTAGCGATGTCGTCGCCGGGCGCGGTGAACGTCTCGGCCACCCGCTCGTCCATCACGATCACGGTGCCGTGCTCACCCGCCAGCGCGCGCATCGCGGCGAGGACCGCGACGGGGTCGGGGAGGTGGGTACCGAGACCCTGCCCGCGCCGGCCCTGGGTCGGGAGCCTGCCGAGCCGGTGCTGGTGTGGGGGATCGACGAGGTCTACCGGGCGCCGCGCCGGTCCGTACGCGGTGCCGCCGTCCCGGGGTCGGGATGACCATCGTCTCGCCGCTCGCGGACGCGGGCTACTGGGCACGCGGCAGCGGCCTGGAGATCGCACTGCTCGTCCTCGGGTCGGTGTTGCTCACGCGGCTCGCGACGCCGCGAGCAGGTGATCGTTCGCATCGACGCGAAGGACGACCGCACCGACCTGCTCGTCCGGTCCGAGGCGGCCAAGCACCACCATGCGCTGATCCAGGTGGTCACCTGGGTGGTGCTGGTCTACTGCGTCGCCTCCGTGCTGGTCCTGCAGCGCCTCGGTATCCCGTTGAGCGGTCTCATCGCCCCGGCCACGATCCCTTCGAGTATCAGCAGCCGCGCGGGCGGGAACAACCCCCCGAATCTGGGGTACGCGGCGGTCTGGCGGGTGGTGTGGCGAGCGACGAGGCCTACCCGGCCCTGCGCAGGCGGCGGCCCGACCGAGAGGACGAGACGCGTTCAGCCGGACCGGTTCTCGGCCTGCCAGGTGCGGTAGGCGTCGACCGCGGTGGGCAGCGTCATGAAGATCCGGTCCGCACCGATGGCCTCGATCAGCCCGGCTCGGCCGAGGAGGTCGCGCATGTCGCGTTTGACCCTCGCCATGGCGAACACGACGTCGCGCTGCTGCAACTCGTCGATCAGGGCGGCGAGCGCCTCAGCGGAGGTGCTGTCGAGCTCGACGTTCGCCTCGGCGTTGAGCAGGAACCACCGGGCCGGCTCCGGCTGGCCGTCCATCGCCGCCGCCAGGGCCGAGCGCCGGAAGTCCTCGGCGTTGGCGAAGCACAGGGGCGCGTCGTAGCGGTAGACCACCAGTCCCGGCACCGGGTGGGCTTGCGGGTAGTCGTCCAAGTCGTGCATGCCGGCCACCCCCGGCACGAAACCCAGGACGGCGTCGTGCGGGCGCGCCAGCCTGGTCAGCAGCTCCACGATCGATACCGCGACGGCGGCGAGCACCCCGTACAGGACGCCGAACACCAGGACCGCCGCCGTTGTGGTCAACGCGAGTGCGAGCTCGGCGCGCCGGAAGTGCGCGATCCGCCGGAACGCCGTCAGGTCGATCAGCCGCAGTGCCGCGTAGACGACCACGGCTCCCAGCGCCGCGAGCGGGAAGGACGCCAGCACGTCGCGGCCGAGGACCAGGATCAGGACGACCAGTGCGACGGCGACCAGCGAGTGCAGCTGGGTACGGCTGCCCTGCGCGTCGCCGATCGCCGTGCGGCTGCCGCTGCTGCTGACCGGGAAACCGCGCACGAACCCGGCGGCGATGTTGGCGACACCGAGGGCGACCAGCTCGGCGTTACCGTCCACGTTCTGGCCCTTGCGGCTCGCGAACGACCGGGCGGTGAGCATGTTGTCGGAGTAGCCGACCACGGCGATCCCGAGCGCGGGCAGCAGCAACGCGGTCCAGTCGGTGACCGTGATCGCCGGTACCGCCGGGGCCGCCACGGTGATCGCCGCCGCACCCACGATGGCGATCCCGTACTGCTGCAGCGAGAACACCGCCACCGCACCGGCGGCCAGCAGCATGCCGGCCAGCGGTACCGGCCAGTGCGGCCGCCACCACGCGCCCACCACCAGGAACACCAGCAGTGACCCGGCGAGCACCGCGGTGGGGGCGTGCACCCCGCCCAGCCCGCCGAGGAACGACGCGAGCTGCGCGGGCACCGAGTCGCCGTCCACCGGGACCCCCGTCAGCTTGCCCAGCTGGCTGACGATCATGATGACGGCGACCCCGGTCAGGTACCCGACGAGTACCGGCCTGGACAGCAGGTCGGCGAGCGCCCCGGCCCGGGCCACCCGCGCGAGCAGGCACAGCGCACCGACGACGAGCGCGAGCCCGGCGGCCAGCGTGCCGTAGCGGAGCGGGTCACCCGCCGCGAGCGGCGCGACGGCGACCGCGGTCATCAGCGCGGTGGTGGACTCCGGCCCCACCGAGAGCTGGCGCGACGAGCCGAGTACCGCGTACACCAGCAGCGACCCGCACGCCGCCGCCAGTCCGGACGCGGCAGGCAGACCGGCGATCTCCGCGTAGGCCATCACCTGGGGGACGAGGTAGGCGGCCACGGCCACGCCCGCGAGCAGATCCCCGGCCAACCACGAACGGTGGTATCCACGCAGCACCCCGACACCGGGCGCCAGTGGCGGCCTCACGGCGGGCTCCCCGGCGCGGACCGGCGAGCCGGCTGGCATCTCGGCACCACGATCGCCTCCTCCGGTCCGCTCCACCATTCACCACCAACCTCGGGGCCACACACCACCCCCGTCGGCCACACCCGTTGTCCCGAGATGGTGGACCACCGGCCGTAGCGGTCGGGACTTCGGACCGTGTGCGCGACGGTCCCGGCGCGACACCGTGGAGTGGGCGGCCACCGGGCTGCCGGAACGCACCTGAGGAGCAGTGACATGGACGCCACCGACATGGACGCCACCACCGACACGGACGGCACGCGCACGGTCGTGGTCGGGGTGGACGGCTCGCCGGGATCGCGAGCGGCCCTGGAGTACGCGCTGGCGGACGCGGCCCGCCGCGGTGCCCGGTTGCGTGTCATCGCGGCGGCGCGGCTGCCCGAGTACTGGGCGACGGCCTACGGCATGATCGCCCCGCCCCCGATGACCGAGATCGTCAACGGCGTTCGGGCGCAGGCGCAGCAGATGGCCGACGACGTGGCGGCCGCACACCCCGAGCTCGCCACTCTGGTCCCGATCCTCGTCGAGGCACGGGCCGGCTTCGCGGCCGAGGTGCTGGTCGAGGCGTCGGAGGGGGCCGATGTCCTGGTGCTCGGGCACCGCGGGCGCGGCGCGCTGAGCAGCGCGATGCTCGGGTCGGTCGGGCTCCGCTGCGTGGTGCACGCGACCTGCCCGGTGACCGTCGTCCGTCCGACGTCATGACGCGGGGCGTGCTGTCCGTGGGCCCGGACGCGCACTTCGCCGAGATCGCGGACGTGCTGCGGACCGGCGCGGTCCGGGCGGTACCGGTCCTCGACGGCGACGGCCGGCTACTGGGTGTGGTGTCCGAGGCCGACCTGCTCGTCACCGTGTAGCGGGAGGAACCCGCCGACGGCCGGCGCCGGTGGCGCCTGCACGGGCGAGGAGGCGACCCCGACAGCATCCAGTTCTTCCACCGGGCCGGGCTGGACTACATGTCCTGCTCCCCGTTCCGGGTGCCGGTCGCGCGCCTGGAAGCCGGGCGGGCCGCTGCCGCCGGCCGTCCCGCACGGGTGGGGCACTCAGCCTCTACTCACGACGGCAGGCCCGTCCCAACCTGACCGGGTGACCTCCATCGAGCATCGGGCAACCGAGAACGGGGCGGCCATCCGGCCCGGATCCCCGCCTTCCACCGGCGACGCAGTCGCCACGATCGTCGCCGACGTCCGCGCACTGCGCGGCGCCCTGACCGGTGCGGAGTCGTCGTGGGCGACGCAGATCGAGCGGGTCGACCGCCACAACAGCGCCAGCGCCGTGAACCTGGCGCACTACTGGGCCGTCCGGCAACACGACCTGCGGGGCCTGCAGCGGCGGCTCGCCGGGTTCGGCTTGTCCTCACTGGGGCGCAGTGAGCCGCACGTGCAGGCCAGCCTCGACGCGATAGCCGCCGCCCTGATGGCGTTGACCGGACACCCCGGCGACCGCGTCGGCGGCGACGGTGGGGGCGGCGACGGGGACACCGATGGACGGGGAATCGCTTTCGACGACGGCTCGGCGCTCCTGCGGGTACGGACGACCGAGCTGCTCGGCCGCGAGCCGGACCGCCGCCGCACCCGGATCATGGTGACGCTGCCGCCCGAGGCGGCCACCGACCCCGGCCTGGTCCGAGCGCTCGTCGAGCACGGCATGGACCTGGCGCGGATCAACTGCGCGCACGACGGTCCCGACGCGTGGACGGCCATGATCGCCAACGTCCGGCGGGCCGGTGGGCCGGGGTGCCGCGTCGCCATGGACCTCGGCGGGCCCAAGCTGCGGACCGGCCCGCTGGCCGACGGACCCCGGGTCCTCAAGCTTCGCCCGACGCGGGATACGCGTGGCCGGGTCACCGCACCGGCGTGGTGCTGGCTGACCTCGACGCAGGACCCGACCGCTCCCCCACAGCCCGGGACACCGGTGCTGCCGGTACCCGCCGCGTGGCTGGGCGGTCTGCGGGCAGGCGCCACGATCCGCCTCCGAGATACCCGGGACTCCCGCCGGCGGTTCCTCGTCGACCGCGTGGGTCCGGACGGCGTACTCGTCTCGACCACGAAGACCACCTACGTCGAGACGGGCACGGTGCTGCACGCCGACCACGAGGACGCCGCTGTCGGGCCCCTGCCACCCCTGGTGCAGTACCTCACCCTGCGCGTGGACGACACTCTCGTCCTGACCCGCGACTGCACCCCGGCGCCGGTCCCCCCGGTCGGCCCGACCCGCGTCGGTTGCACCCTGCCGGAGGTGTTCGGTCACGTCGTCGCCGGTCAGCCCGTCCACCTCGACGACGGAAAGATCAGCGGAACCGTCGTGGCCGCCGATAGCGAGCAGATCACCTTGCGCATCACCCGCGCCGGTGCGAACGGCACCCGCCTGCGCGCCGCCAAGGGCATCAACCTGCCCGAGACCAGGCTCCCGATGCCCGCGCTGACCGACACCGACCGGACGGACCTGGCCTTCGTCGCCGCGCACGCGGATCTGGTCGAGATGTCGTTCGTGCGCCGCCCCGAGGACGTGGAGGACCTGGTCTCCGCACTGGACGGTCTCGGCGCCGACCACCTGGGCGTCATCGTCAAGCTGGAAACCGTGCAGGGCTTCGAGAACCTCCCCGCGATCCTGCTCGCGGCGATGCGCCGCCCGCACACCGGAGTGATGATCGCCCGCGGCGACCTCGCCGTGGAGTGCGGCTTCGAACGGATGGCGGAGCTGCAGGAGGAGATCCTGTGGCTGTGCGAGGCCGCACACCTGCCGGTGATCGGGGCGGCCCAGGTCCTCGACCAGCTGGCCCGCTCCGGTCAACCCTCCCGCGCGGAGATCACCGACGCGGCCATGGGGCAGCACGCCGAAGCCGTGATGCTCAACAAGGGACCGCACATCGTCGACGCCGTGATCGCCCTCGACGACA
>JAJAZD010000037.1 GCA_026785945.1 Pseudonocardia sp.
CCCCCCCGGCGGCGCCGGCGCGCGCCCGGGCCGCCCCCGCGGCCGGGGGGCCGCCGGGGCCGCCGGCGCGCGCCGGCCCCCACGTCCGGTACGGACGCCGCGGGCTGGGCGGCGTCGGGCTGGGCGGCGTCGGGCGACGTCACGGGTTCCATGTCAGTCCCGAGGATCGTCGGGGTCCAGCGCGTGCAGTGGGAACACCGCGCGGCGGACGTCCAGCACCGCGGCGTCCACGCGGTCCGAGCCCTCGGTCCATGGTTCGTGCGCGGTGGTGCCCCCGTCGGTCATGGAGATCGGCAGGGGCTGTCCCGTGAGCCCGGCCGTGTGGGCGATCCACCCGGCCGGGATGGGCCGGTTCGCCGCGACGTCCCGATCGAGGACCGTGGCCACCAGGTGGGTCCACGACCGCGGGACGACGCGGAACAGCCCGTACCCGCCCCCGCCCGTGGCCAGCCACTTGCCGCCCGCCGTGTGGGTGGCCAGCTCGCGGAGCCTGCGGTAGATCTCGCGGTGCCCGTCGACCGAGAGGCCCAGGTTCGCCAGCGGATCCTCGACGTGGGTGTCGACCCCGCACTGGGTGACGAGGATCTGCGGGCGGAACGCAGTGAGCAGTGAGGGCACGACGGCGTGGAATGCGCGTAGCCAACCTGGGTCGCCGGTACCCGGGGGAAGGGGCACGTTCACCGCGTAGCCGACGCCGGCGCCCTCGCCGTACTCACCCGGCCAGCCCGTCCCCGGCCACAAGGTCATGGGGTGCTGGTGCAGCGAGATCGTCAGCACGCGCGGATCGTCGTAGAACGCCGCCTGCACGCCGTCGCCGTGGTGGACGTCGACATCGACGTAGGCGACGCGGTCGAAGCCGTGGTCGAGCAGCCACGAGATCGCCACGGCGCAGTCGTTGTACACGCAGAACCCGGCAGCCCGGTCGGCCATGGCGTGATGCAGGCCGCCCGCGATGTTGACGGCACGGTCGGCGCGACCCTCCGCGATCTCCCGTGCCGCCAGCAGCGAGCCGCCGCAGACCAGCGCGCTCGCCTCGTGCATGTTCGCGAAGATCGGATTGTCCTCTGTGCCGAGCCCGTGGCCGACGCCGAACGCGACCTCCGGTGCCGACTTGACCGCCGCCAGGTAGGACGGCACATGCACCCGCTGGACCTCCTCGTCCGGTGCCAGCTCCGGCGCGAGCGGCTCCACACCTTCGAGCACGCCGAGCTCGGTGGCCAGACGCATGGTCAGGTCGAGGCGGACGGGGTCGAGGGGATGATCGTCGCCCAGGTCGTAACCGAGGAACTCGGGCGTCCACACCACCGCCACACGCGGGCTCATGGGGAGAACCTAGGTGATCGAGGCGCCGTCTGGTGCGCGTCGCCGCTCACGGAACCGCTCCCACGGCCACCGGACGATCCGGGTCCGTGGACCAGTTCGACCACGATCCCGCGTACAGCGCGACGGGCCGTTCCGGCGGGCGGAGCCCGGCGTACTCGACGGCCAGGACGAGCGCCGCGGCCGTGACCCCGGATCCGCAGTACGCACCGACCTCGGCGGCGCCGGCGACGCCGAGGTCGGCGAACCACTGCGCCAGCACCGGGGCCGGGCGCCAGGTGCCGTCGGCACCGACAAGATCGCTGGCGGGAGCGTTGCGGGCACCTGGCACGTGTCCGGCCCGGGGGTCGACGGGTTCGAGGTCGCCGCGGTAGCGCGGCGAAGCGCGGGCGTCGAGCAGAACACCGGCGCGACCGGACGCCGCGGCGCCCTCGGCGTCGAGCACGGGCATCCCGCCGGGCGCCACGGTGACGTCGCCGGGCCTGGGTCGGGACGGTTCGGCGGTGGTCGGCAGCCCCGCACCGACCCAGCCCGCGTACCCACCGTCGAGCACGGCCACCCGGTCCGCCGGGAACCCCGCCCACCGCAGGAGCCACCAGGCCCGAGCAGCCACGGAGCCGTCGGCGTCGTCGTGGGCCACCACACGGGAGCCGACCCGCACCCCGGCGCGCCGCAGGACCGACTGCAGGCGGTCCGGGTCGGGGAGCGGGTGTCGCCCGCCCGGCCCCGGCGGGTCGGCGAGGTCCGTGTCGAGGTCGAGGAAGACCGCTCCGGGCAGGTGGGCGACGTCGTGGTCGGCCCGACCCGGCGGGCCGCCGAGCCGCCACCGGACGTCGAGCGCGATCGGCCGCTCGAGGCCGGGCGGGCCGCACAGGGCGGCGTATAGGGAACCGGCGTCGGTGAGGGGGGAGGCCATGGCGATCATTCTTCCGAGAGGTCGCGCTGCGTGGAGAGTCGCGCGGATAGGATGGGGCAACACGAAGGAGCCGGATGCGTGAACGATCTCATCGATACCACCGAGATGTACCTCCGGACTATCTACGAGCTGGAGGAGGAGGGCGTCGTCCCGCTGCGCGCGCGGATCGCCGAGCGCCTCGGGCAGAGCGGCCCGACGGTCAGCCAGACCGTCGCCCGGATGGAACGCGACGGCCTGGTGATCGTGGCGGGCGACCGGCACCTGGAGCTCACCGACAAGGGCCGCAACCGCGCAATTGCCGTGATGCGCAAGCACCGTCTCGCCGAACGCCTGCTCATCGACGTCATCGGACTCGAATGGGAACTGGTGCACGCTGAGGCCTGCCGCTGGGAGCACGTGATGAGCGACGCCGTCGAGCGCAAGCTCGTGCAACTGCTCGACAACCCCACGACCTCCCCCTACGGCAACCCGATCCCCGGCCTCGACGAGCTCGCTCGGCCGCCCGAGGTCGCGTCGAGGACCGTGTCGGCCCCCCCGGTGCTCGAGGTGGGGCTGCAGCGTCTGGACGAGTTCGCGCGTCGGGGCGGCGGCCGGGTCGAGGTGCGGCGGATCGCCGAGCACGTGCAGGTGGACACGGACCTGATGGGCGAACTCAAGGACGCGGGCATCCTGCCCGGGCACGACGTGCATGTGCAGGCCATCATGCGTTTCGGTGATCCGGTTCCGGTCTCGTCGGAGGGTTACGACTCGTCGGTGGCTCCCCTCATCGCCCACGCGGTGCTGGTGCGCGCCCGTTGAACGGCGGTGTGCGTCCCCGGACCGCCGGGGGCCCGCACACGGGGCTGTGGGACGGTGGCGCGGTCGACCCCGGTCGCCGCGTGGCCGGGCACCTGAGGAGGATCCCCGTGAAGTTGCTCGTCACCGGTGGAGCCGGCTACGTCGGTAGTGTCTGCGCCGCGCATCTCGTGACCGCCGGGCACGACGTGACCGTGCTCGACGACCTCTCGACGGGCCATCCGGACGCCGTGCCCGAGGGCGCCCAGTTCGTCAAGGGTGACCTCACGGAGGCGGCCGCCGACGTGCTGGCGGAGGGTTTCGACGGGGTGCTGCATTTCGCGGCGCGCTCCCTGGTGTCGGAGTCGGTGCAGCGCCCCGAGCTGTACTGGTCGGGCAACGTGGTCGCCTCGCTGCGACTGCTCGAGGCCATGCGCCTGCACGGCACCCCGCGGCTGGTGTTCTCCTCCACCGCGGCCACCTACGGCGAACCCGAGCAGGTGCCGATCCGCGAGGATGCGCCGACCCGGCCCACCAACCCCTACGGCGCGAGCAAGCTGGCGATCGACCACATGATCGGCTCCTACGCCGTGGCCCACGGTCTCGCCGCGACCAGCCTGCGGTACTTCAACGTGGCGGGCGCGCACGGCCGCTTCGGTGAGCGGCACACGGTCGAGACCCATCTCATCCCGATCGTCCTGCAGGTCGCGGCCGGCACCCGGGAGTCGGTGCAGATCTTCGGTGACGACTGGCCCACGGCCGACGGCACGTGTGTGCGTGATTACATCCACGTCGACGACCTCGCCGCGGCCCACGTGCTCGCTCTCGACCACTCCGAAACGGGCCGACACGCGGTGTACAACCTCGGTTCCGGCACCGGCTTCTCGGTCCGTGAGGTGATCGAGGCATGCCGCGCGGTGACGGGTCACCCGATCCCGGCGGTCGTCGCACCTCGCCGCGGGGGCGATCCCGCGGTGCTCATCGCCTCCAGCGAGGCCATGATCGGTGAGCTGGGTTGGCGTCCCGAGCGGACCGACCTCGCCACCATCGTCGGCGACGCCTGGCGGTTCACCCGGGAGCACCAGGGCGTCTGAGCATGACGGACGCATCCCCGATCGGGGTACGAGACGTGCTCGACAGGCGTACCGCGTCGGCGTCATGTCGGGCACAGCGTGCGTCATACCGAGCTCAGCCAGGCCCGGAACCGGCTCGGACGGACGCCCGCGTCGGCGACCGAACGCAGGAGCCCGGTGAGCCGGTGGCCCGGCCATGCCCGCTCGGCACGGTCGAGTGCGACGTTGGCCAGCGCGCCGTCGCCCCTGAGCAACGCCGACACCGCCAGCAGGGCAGCGGGGTCGGCGGCCTCCGGGTCGGGGGTCTCCCGGCACAGAGCAGCCCACAGGTGCTCGGCCGCGGGGCCCCGGTCACCTGTGCATCGCAGCATCGCGGTGTCCCGCACGAGCGGCGCGGACAGCGCGGTCGCGAGCGCCACCACCTGCGCGTCGTCGAGATTCAGCCGACCGGCGTCGGTGGCCTCGAGTGCCGCGTCGACGATCGCGATCCCTCTCGACCGACCCTCGGCGGGCGTCTCCGGAGCGCAGAATGCCGAGAGGTCACCGCCGGAACGGACCAGCAGCCGCTCCCGACGGCGGATCCGTTCGGCATCGGCAGGCAGGACGAGGCGCTCCAGATCCGCCCGCTCGGCGAAGACGACCTGCCCGCCCGCGACGGCCGCGGCGGCCATCGGTGTGGCATCCGGATCGGGTACTTCACCACGGCAGCCGCACGGGTCGTAGCAGTGCCACGCGGCTCCCGCCGCCGTGCTGCTCGCCGCGATGACGGTGTGGATGTCGACACCGCGGCTCTCGAGCCGCTGCACCACGCGGTCGACCAGCCGTCGGGCGCGGGGGTCGGCCCCCCGACGACCACCGATCACGATCACCGCCGCGCCGACGGGCCTATCGGCGATCAAGCTCCGGACCACGGCTCGGGCGACGGCCCCGTCGTGTTCGGGTGGCGGCAGGTCGACCCGGAGTGTGAGACCGAGCGTGTGGCCCGACGGCCCGCCCGTCGCGACCAGCACGAGCGAGTCGCGCGGATGGAATCCGAGCATCACCGGAACCGCCGCGACGAGATCGCCGGGTTCACGCAGGCGGAGCGGGGCCGGACGGGCCGTGTCGGGCGAGGTCATGAATCGAGGGTGCGTCGCGCGGCCCGTCTGCGGGGGACCGTCGCCCCGGCCTGTGGAAAGGTTGTCGAAGCACGGGTGCCGACCTGGGTGGATGCGCGACCTGTGGACAACGTCGTCCTCGGCCCGGCGGACCGTCGTCGTGGACTGTTAACGTCCGCGGCTTGCCGGGTCGGCCCCGGCCGGGAACGTTGACCCGGGATCCACTCCCCGACCGGCCGGCCGAGGGTGTCGCAGGACGGAGGGGCGTGGATGTACGACTACGACCTGTTGGTGATCGGTTCGGGTCCAGGTGGCCAGAAGGCGGCGATCGCCGCGGCCAAGCTGGGCAAGCGGGTCTGCGTGGTGGAGCGGCGCAACATGATGGGTGGGGTGTGCGTCAACACCGGCACCATCCCGTCCAAGACCCTGCGCGAGGCCGTGCTCTACCTCACCGGCTTCGCCCAACGCGACATGTACGGCGCCAGCTACCGCGTGAAGTCCGAGATCACCATTGCCGACCTGCTCTCACGCACCGCGCACGTCGTCGGCCGGGAGGTGGAGGTGATCCGCAATCAGCTGCTGCGCAACCACGTGGACCTCGTCGCCGGCACCGCCCGGTTCCAGGACGCGCACACCGTCGTCGTCGAGGGCGACGCCCGTGGCGACCACAACACCGTCACCGCCGAGAACTTCGTGATCGCCACGGGCACGAAGCCCGCCAGGCCCCCTCAGGTCGAGTTCGACGACGACCACATCATCGACTCCGACGCCGTGCTGAAGATGCAGCGGGTCCCGGGCTCGCTCGTCGTCGTCGGCGCGGGCGTGATCGGCATCGAGTACGCGTCGATGTTCGCCGCCCTCGGTACGCGCGTCACGGTCGTGGAGCGGCAGCCGCAGATGCTGGGCTTCTGCGATCCCGAGGTCGTGGAGTCGCTGAAGTTCCACCTGCGCGACCAGGCCGTCATGTTCCGGTTCGGGGAGGAGGTCGAGAAGGTCGAGATCACGCCGAAGGGCACCGTCACGAGCCTGGCCAGCGGCAAACGGATCGCTGCCGACATGGTCATGTACTCCGCGGGCCGGCAGGGCGTCACCGACGAGCTCGACCTGGGGAAGGCCGGGCTCGCCGCCGACAAGCGCGGGCGCATCTCCGTCGACGGCCAGTACCGCACGTCGGTGCCCCACATCTTCGCCGTAGGCGACGTCATCGGCTTCCCGGCGCTCGCGGCCACCAGCATGGACCAGGGCCGCCTCGCGGCCTACCACGCGTTCGGCGAACCGGCCCGCGAGCTGCAGGAACTACAGCCCATCGGCATCTACACCGTGCCGGAGATCTCCTACTGCGGGAAGACCGAGGCGGAGCTGACGAACAGCGCCGTCCCCTACGAGGTCGGCATCTCCCGGTACCGCGAACTCGCCCGCGGCGCGATCGTCGGCGATTCCTACGGGATGCTCAAGCTGCTCGTGTCGTGCGCGGACCGCACCCTGCTCGGTGTCCACGTGTTCGGGTCGGGCGCGACCGATCTGGTGCACATCGGCCAGGCCATCATGGGGTGCGGCGGCACGGTGGACTACCTCGTCGACACCGTGCTGAACTACCCGACGTTGTCGGAGGCCTACAAGGTCGCCGCCCTGGACGTCACCAACAAGATGCGGACCTTGAGCGCGTTCGGCAACGGTGACTAGGTCGGCGGCGGACCGCGGCGGCGGGCGACTCAGGCCTGGTACTCGATGTCCAGGTCGTCCAGCCACGGGCGTGGATTGATCTTGGTACCGCCGGGTGTCGTGACCTCGAAGTGGAGGTGCGGCCCGGTGGACTTGCCCCTGTTGCCGACCTCGGCGATGACATCACCGGCGTCGACCCGGTCTCCGACGTCCACCAGGGAGCGGTTGATGTGGCCGTACACGGTGGTGGAGCCGTCCTCGTGCTCGACGCGGACCCACAGCCCGAAACCGGAGGCCGGACCGGAGTCGACGACGGTCCCGTCGAGTGGGACCCGGATCGCCGTGCCGATCGGGGCCGCGATGTCGAGGCCCTGGTGCGCGGAGCCCCACCGGGCTCCGAATCCCGACGTGACCCGCCCGACGACCATCTGAACGCCGCTGCCCGCGGACGCCGCAGCCACCTCTGCGACCTCCGTCCGGGCGGCCTCGACGACACGGGCCTCCTCGGCGACACGGGCCTCCTCGGCGACACGGGCGGCACTCTCCGCGGCCAGGCGCTGCAGGTCGGCGGCCTTGACCAGCTCGGTGGCATCGGCAACGACCAGCGGCTCGGGTACGACCGCCACCAGCGGCTCGGCGACGAACATCACGGGATCGGCAGTGAACGCCGCTCCCAGGGCCGACGTGTCCGGTCCGGCGCCGCCCAGCATCTCCTCGACACCCAGGCGGAGCACGTTGGCTCCGTCGGTGGCAGCGGGCAGGGCCTCGGCGAGTGCGTGCTGGCCGGCCGCCGCCAGCGCACCACCGGCGACGGCGGTGGCGACGAAACGGACCGGCAGCGAGGACGTCAGCCGCGGGTGTGCGACCGACCGGTGCGCTCCAGCGAGGCCCGCCGGCGCCGGGACGGCGTACAGCGGGAACTCGTGCGGTGCGCGCCGGCCCTGGGGGGAGCGGTGCCGGGACACGACATCTTCCTTCCGGATCCTGCGGCGACCAACCGGACGTCCCGTAGGGGTTCGGGCGGACCGCAGGAGGCGGTCCGTTGTCCGGTTCGTGACCGGGCCGTTATCGAGCTGGGCCGACGCTAACTGCTTCCGGACAGCCGGCGAGGCCTGCGCCGCGCCACTGAGGCCGCCGGGCCGGTCGCCGCGACGAACGGCCAGGTCGGCGTGTCGGTCCGTACACGCCGACCGGACACCCGCCGTTCACCGTGCCCTCTCCGCCTCTCCGCTTCCCGACGTCACCCGACGTCGTCGGACCGAGCTTCGGTGGGCACTGCGGTACCTCCGAACGGAGCAGCTGACACCGTCGGTCAGCGCTCGGCCGACGCCCGATGGACCGCCGAGCAGACCTGGGTCTCCCCGACGTCAGACCGGATCCATACCGAGCTCGGCGAGCCGGGCGCGGTAGCGCTGCACGCCGGCGAGCTTGACGTCCTCGTATCCACGGACGAGGTCGGCGGCCCGCGCGGCGGCCGTCGCGGTGGCGTAGGACTCCGCGGTCGGACCGCCGGCCAGGCGATGCACCATCGCGCGGTAGTCGTCACGCAGTGCCCGCTCGAGGCGCCGGATCGCGGTGCGGCCGAAGGGGTCCAGCGGCGCCCCCCGCAGCACCCGTCCCCGGGCCAGGACGCGGAGCACCGGCCGCATCCACGGCCCGAACGCGATCTTCCCCCGACGGCCGAGCGCCTTGAGCGCGGGCGGGTGCAACCGGTAGTGCAGTCGCTGCCCCCCGGGGACCTCGGCGGCGAGCACCGCGTCGACGGCAGGATCGGTGAGCAGGCGGGCCACCTCGTACTCGTCCTTGTAGGCGGTGAACCGGTACAGACCACGCGCGACCGCCTCGCTGAACGCCGCCTGCTCCCCTGCCGCCCGCTCGGCGTGCCAGATCGCCACGACGTCGTCGACATAGCCGCGCGCGGTCGACACACCCTGGTAACCGACGAGCCGGGCTGCCCGCACGCCCACCAGCCTCCGTGTCTCCCCGGCGAGCACACCGAGATCCACCGACGCCGCAGTGGCGGGCGGCGCCGCCGGGGCTCCCCCGGTGGCGGCGGCGAACGCGGCCGGATCTGCGACGGCCGCACGGCCCCACCGGAACGCGGCGACGTTCAGCCCAACCGCCACGCCGTTCAGCTCGATGGCCCACTCGATCGCCGACGCGGAGACGGGCAGGGCGCCGGCCTGGTACGCGGCGCCGACGACGAGCAGGTTCGCCGGCATGGCGTCGCCGAACAGCGTCCGGGCCGCGGCCTGCGCGTCGAACCGGACGGTCTCGCGGATCGCCCCCTCGATCCTCCCGACCAGCCCGGCGACGTCGGGCGCGGCGACCCCGGTGTCGCGTAAGGAAGCGGTGACCTCGGCGGGCCGTGGCCGGTCCGGCAGCAATGCAGCCCCAACCGACGCGGTGACGCCCCAGGGGGCGCCGGCCCGGTCGCGCAAGGCCGCCACAGCGCGTCGCAGCGACTCCGCCACGCGGGCGCGCTGAGGACCCCGGTGGCCGAATCGAGAACCGGGCCGGGTGGCCGTCGCGCGAGGGGGATGGTCGGGAACTCCGCAACCCGATGCGGCCAGGTGGGTGGTCGTGTTGCCGCCGCGCGGTCGTCGTTCATCGGCGGTGGCGGCGACGCATCAGCGCGGTGTGACAGCCGGCTGCGACGAGGTCGCACTGCTCGTCCTCGTCGCAGCAGCTCCAGCACACCGACGGCCTCGGGTCCCCGGGCCGGGTGACGCAGCCCTTGGGCCACATCGTGCAGGCCATGACGCTGCCTCGGGCGCACAAGCGTCGGCACCGGACGCAGGTCAGCTCCTCGATCGCCGGACCCCTCGATCCGGTAAGGCCGGAGGTCGTCACCGAGCCGTGCCCTGCCGCAGCTCACCGGCGCGGCGGGCGGCAGCGTGCAGCGTGCCCGAGGCTCCCTTGCGCTGGTCTCGGCCCGGTTGCTCCCGAATCACCGTACGCCGCGCGGCGATGGTGAAGACATCGGCGCTGCTCAGGCCAGGTAGGCGGTGAGGGGGCGGCGTTGCGGTCCAGGCTGCCCCGGGAGTTGTCGTAGCGGCGGGTGGTGCGTGGGTCGCGGTGGCCGGCGAAGTCCTGCACGTCGCGCAACGACGCTACGGCGTCTACGGCGTCTACGGCGTCTACGGCGTCTACGGCGAGGGTGATCGAGGTGTGGCGCAGCGAGTGCGGGGGACAGCTGCTCCCAGGACGGTGTGCCCGCGGCTCGCGCGCGCCCGCGGCCCAGCGTCCACAACCCCCCCAGATAGCGCCCGCCCCCCGTGGCCGTCGCCCGCCACCGCCCCCCCCCCGCCCCCACCCCGCGGGGGCGGGCCGCGAGGGTGGGGGGGCG
>JAJAZD010000038.1 GCA_026785945.1 Pseudonocardia sp.
CCGCACCCCCGATCGCCTCGTCGGCCACCCCCACCCCGTCGGCCACCCCCACCCCGTCGGCCATACCGACCCGGCGCGCGGCCGCCCCGGCACGCCGGAGCACGACGAAGGCCGCTCCGGTCGTGGCCGCCGCGGTGGCCCCGCAGCCGCAGGTCCCGACCGGACCGGGTTGGCGCCCGATCGGTGGCGACGAGTTCGACGCGGCCTCCCTCGACACCGACAGGTGGAACCGCTACGACGGCGTCGGCGGGTTCGGCAACGGCCGTCGCGACCCGGACACGATCACCCAGTCCGGCGGCAGGCTCCGCATCACCGCGACCGGTGAGGGCGGTGGCCGCTCGGGTGGCATGGCCGACTCCATGGGGCGCCTGCACGGCCGCTGGGAGTTCCGGGCGCGTACCGACGCCGGGCGCGGTTTCGGCTCGGCGATCCTGCTGTGGCCCGACTCCGAGAACTTCCCGGTGGACGGCGAGATCGACATCATGGAGGTGCCGCACGAGACCCGGGACCTGGCGCACTTCTTCGTGCACTGGGGGGAGGCGAACAACGCCCAGGGCGGCGTCGTCCCGGGGGACTACACCCGGTGGCACACCTTCGCCGTGGAGTGGCTGCCCGACCGCATCACCTGGTTCGTCGACGGTGTGCAGCAGTACGAGACCACCGACCTCGAACGCATCCCCACGAAGCCCATGCACCTGACGATCCAGCTCGACCAGGGGCCGAAGGAGAACTGGATCGAGGCGCCGGACGAGTCGACGCCCGCGCAGATCGGTCTGGAGGTCGACTGGGTGCGGGTGTACGCCCCTGTGTCCTGAGCGGTACCGGGTAGAACGGGCAGGTGGATCTCACCCCGCGCGCGCTGGCCGTCGCACTGGGCCTGCCGCCGCCCACCGACGAGCAGGCCGCGGTGATCGCCGCTCCCGCCCGTCCGGCGCTGGTCGTGGCGGGGGCGGGGGCCGGCAAGACCGAGACCATGGCCGCACGGGTGGTCTGGCTCGTCGCCACCGGTGCCGTGCTCCCCGAGCAGGTCCTCGGCCTGACCTTCACCCGCAAGGCCGCCCAACAGCTCGGACAGCGGGTGCGTTCGCGGTTGCGGCGCCTCGCAGGCTCCCGGCTCCTCGACGAGCTGGACCCCGGCGGGGCGCGCCGGGCCGCGGTGCTGGCAGGCGAACCGACCGTGTCGACCTACCACGCCTACGCGGGACGGCTCGTCGGCGAGCACGCGCTGCGGCTGCCGGCCGAGCCCGCCGCGCGACTGCTCGGCGAGACGGCGTCGTGGCAGCTCGCACACCGCGTGGTCACGAGCTGGGCCGCCGATCTCGACGTCGACCTCATGCCCGCGACGGTCACCGAACGACTCCTCTCGCTGGCAGGCGAGCTCGGGGAGCACCTCGTCGACCCGCAGGACGTCCGACGGCACGCCGAGCAGTTCTCCGCCGCGCTGACCGGTGCCCCGCGGGCCAAGGGCCAGCGCGCGGAGCCGTCGCAGACCTACCAGCGGTGGATCGGGGCCCAGCGGCAACGGATCGCCCTGTTGCCGCTGGTCGAGGCGTTCGGCGCGCGCAAGCGGGCCGAGCGGGCGGTCGACTTCGCCGATCAGCTCGTCATCGCCGCGCGGGTCGCCACGGCGCATCCCGAGGTCGGCGAGGGCGAGCGGGCCGCCTTCCGTGCGGTGTTGCTCGACGAGTACCAGGACACCGGCTACGCCCAGCGCGTGCTCCTGCGGGCGCTGTTCGGCACGGCGCCGGGTGAGCCCGTGCGCTCCGGAGGACCCACGGTCACCGCGGTCGGGGACCCCTGCCAGTCCATCTACGGCTGGCGCGGGGCCAGTGCGGGCAACTTGACGCGGTTCCGGACGGACTTCCCCGGCTCGGACGGGACGCCCGCCGACGAGTACGGGCTGCTCACCAGCTTCCGCAACCCGCCCGAGGTCCTCGCACTGGCCAACGCCGTGTCGGCCCCGCTGCGGGAGGCACCCGGCGCGGTCGGCGTGGGGGAGCTCCGTGCCGGCCCGCGGGCCCGTGCGGGCGACGTGGCGGTGGCGCTGCTGCCCGACATCGCGTCCGAGATCGACTGGATGGCCGACAGCATCGCCGCGCTGTGGCGGGCCGTCGAGGCCACCGCCGCGCCCCCGGACGGACGGGCCGACGACCCGCACTCCCGCGCAACGCGGGGACCGGATGTGCCGGGTTCGGGCTCCCCGCCACCCACGACCGCGGTGCTTGTGCGCCGCCGCGCCGACATGGACGCGATCGCGACCGCGCTGCGTTCCCGCGGGCTGCCGGTCGAGGTCGTCGGCCTCGGTGGGCTGCTCGACACACCTGAGGTGCGGGACCTGATCAGCGCGTTGCGACTCGTGGCCGACCCGCTCGCCGGGCCCGCCGCCGTCCGTCTGCTGACCGGTGCGCGTTGGCGCCTCGGCGTCGCCGATCTCGCGGCACTGTGGCAGCGGGCGCGGGAGCTGGTCCCGGCTCTCCCGCCGCGGACCGGCGTCCTGACCCCGGCCGAGCTCGCCCTGGGTGCACTGCCCGGTGAGCAGGCCGAGCAGGCCGGGCTGGTCGACGCGCTGGACGACCCCGGCCCGCCCGGCCGTTACTCGGCAGCGGCCTTCGAGCGGATCACCCGGTTGGCGCGCGAGCTGCGGTGGCTCCGCTCGCGTGGTTCCGCACCGTTGACCGATCTGGCTGCCGATGCGGAGCGCGTCCTGCTCCTCGACGCCGAGACGGCCGCGCGTCCGGGCCCGGTGGGGCGAGCGCACCTCGACGCGTTCGCCGACGTCGTCGCCGACTTCGCCGCCGGCGCCGAGGTCGCCACGCTGCCCGCCCTGCTCGACTACCTCGAGACCGCCGAGCGCGCGGAGGACGGACTCGCTCCCGGCGAGATCGAGGTCGCGCAGGACCGCGTCCAGGTGCTCACCGTGCACGCCGCGAAGGGTCTCGAGTGGGAGGTGGTCGCCGTCCCGCACCTGGTCGCGCAGGTGTTCCCCGGCCGCAAGATCGGTGGTACCTGGCTGACCAGCCCTGCCGAGCTGCCCGTCCCGCTGCGGGGTGACGCCGCCGACCTCCCGGGTCTCCACCTGACCGACGGTGGTGACCGCAAGCAGCTCGAGACGGCCGTCAAGGACCACTCCGAGGCGTTGGACGGGCGCAGGCTCGTCGAGGAGCGGCGCCTGTTCTACGTCGCGCTCACCCGTTCCGAGCACGTCCTGCTCTGCTCCGGGCACCGGTGGGGTGCAGCGGGGGACAGACCGCGGGAGCCCTCGGAGTTCCTGGTGGAGATCGCCGGCGTCCAGGGTGCGCAGCGGTGGGCACCCGCGCCCGACGCCGACGCCGTCAACCCGGCGACGGTCGAGCCGCCCACCGGCCTGTGGCCCACCGACCCGCACGGTTCCCGTTCGGAGGACGTCCATTCCGGTGCGGCGCTGGTGCGCGCCGCGGTACGCGACCTCGACGAGACGCGCGCGACCGCCCGCTCCGAGGCGACCGAGCCGGGTGGGCAGATCGAGCCGCTCGACCCGACCCCACCGACCGATGTCGGCCTCGACGACCCCGAGGGCTGGGCGGCGGACGTCGACGTCCTGCTCGCCGAGCGGGCCGCAGCCCGTGCGCGGCCGACCGTCGCGCTGCCGTTCCAGCTGTCGGTGAGCCAGCTGGTCGAGCTGGCCGCCGACCCGGCGTCACTGGCCGCCCGCCTGCGCCGCCCGTTGCCGCTGCCGCCCAACCCGCACGCCCGCCGCGGTACCGCGTTCCACGCCTGGCTGGAGCAGCGCTTCGGCGCGACGGGCCTGCTCGATCTCGACGAGCTGCCCGGCGCCGCGGACGACGGTGCGTCCACCGACGACGTGCTCGCCGACCTGCAGGAGGCGTTCCTCGCCTCGCCCTGGGCCGACCGGCGTCCGGTGGAGGTGGAGGTGCAGTTCGAGACCGTGGTCGCCGGGGTGGGGCTCCGGGGCCGGATGGACGCGGTGTTCGCCGACACGGACGGCGGCTTCACCGTCGTCGACTGGAAGACCGGCGCGCTGCCCGACCCCGCCCGCATGCCGGCGCTCTCGGTGCAGCTCGCGGCCTACCGGCTGGCCTGGGCGGCACTGGCCGGCTCCCCTCCCGAGCGGGTGCGGGCCGCGTTCCATTTCGTCCGTCCGAACGTGACGATCAGACCCGCCGACCTGCTCGACGCCGACGGCCTGCGCGACCTGATCGCGTCGGTCCCCACCGGGTAGCGACACGGGTTGCCGGCGGATCGGGTCCCTCGCCGGGCCTACCGCCCGCCCACCAGGTCGTCGAGCTTCGTGATCGTGTTCCAGTTCCGCGCGGTGACCGCGACGCCGAGCCGCTTCTCGGCGAACGTGCCGACCGGGGGTGCGGCGAGCAGCCCGTCGGGGCACCACTGGTAGATCACCCGGTCGCCGAGGCGGGCGCGATCGGGGTCGAGCGCCACCGGATCGTGGGCGGCGAGCACTGCCGCGTCAGGTGCGGCGGCGAGGACGTGCGCCATCATCCGCGATCCGTTCGTCGCCACGTCGGGGAACGGGTGACCGTCGACGATCACCCGGAGGTGCTCGGCGGTGAGGACGACACACCGGGAGTCGAGCCCCAACCGCTCGGCCAGAGCGCTCTCGATCCGGGCGGCGTGGGTCGCGGGCTCGGCCCCGGCGCCGGTGAGGACGGCGTTTCCGCTGTTCAGGTGGGTACGGACGTCGGCGTACCCGATCGCGGCGAGGAGCTCCCGCAGGTCGGCCATGGCGACCCGTTTGGCCTTGCCGACATTGATCCCGCGCAACAGGATGGCGTATCGCGGCACGCGGGCACGGTACCGCCGGGGACCGCCTCGGGCAGCATGCCGCGTCGGGACGGCCGCCGGCAGGCCGGGGTTCGGGCGCCACCGGGTCAGGCCTTCGGCGAACGGCCGTATCCCGCGAGCTGCGGCCCGATCGGCGCCCGCATGTGGTTAGGGTCGAGGTCATGTCGCGGATCGTGCTGTTCGGGGCCACCGGCTACACCGGCGGGCGCACCGCCGAAGCGATGACGGCACGGGGGCTGCGGCCGGTGCTCGCCGGCCGCGATCCGGCTCGGCTGGCTGCTCTCGCGGCGCGGTTGGGTGGGCTCGAGACCGCCCGCGCGGACGTCACCGACGCACCGTCGGTGGCCGCTCTCGTCGGGTCCGGGGACGTGCTGGTGACCACGGTCGGGCCGTTCACGGTCCTGGGTAGGGCCGCCGTGCGGGCCGCGATCGACGTCGGGGCGATCTACCTCGACTCCACGGGCGAACCGCCGTTCATCCGGCGGGTGTTCGAGGAGTACGGGCCCGCCGCGCAGCGTTCCGGCGCGGCCCTGCTCACAGCGTTCGGCAACGACTACGTGCCGGGCGTTCTCGCCGGTGCGCTGGCCCTGCGTGCCGCCGGGGAGGGTTCGGCACGGGTGGACGTCGGCTACTTCCTCACCGGCGGCGGCAGGGGGCAGCCGTTCTCCCGCGGCACCCTGACGTCGTTGGTCGGCGTGGCCACCGAGCAGTCCTACGCGTGGCGCGACGGGACGCTGAGCACCGAGCCTGCCGGCGCCCGGCTCCGGACGTTCGACGTGGCCGGCCGGCCACGTCCGGGCGTCACGATCGGGGCGAGCGAGCAGTTCGCCCTGCCCCGGATCGCCCCGGGCCTGCGGACGGTGGACGTGTACCTCGGCTGGTTCGGCTCAGCGTCGCAGGCCGTCCACGCCGGGTCGCGGGTCACGCCACTGCTCGGCCGGATCCCCGGGGCGGGACGCGCGGTCGGCGCGGTGGCCGGGTTGGTGACGCGCCGGGCGTCGGTTGCCCCGTCCGCGTCGGCGCTGGCGGGGTCGAGGTCGCATTTCGTCGCGGAGGTCTTCGACGCCGGCGGCACGCTGCTCGCGCGGACCCGCCTGACCGCGCCGGACGGGTACGCGATCACCGCCGACCTGTTGGCATGGGGCGCCGGCCGGGCCGCGGAGCACGGCGTGCGAGGTAGCGGTGCTCTCGACGCGGTCGCCGCGTTCGGGCTCGACGAGCTGACCGCGGGTGCGGCCGAGGCCGGCATCGTCGAGGTGTCATGAGCCTGGGAGCACGCGCCGGCTGCAGCAGTGCGGTGCAAGGGGTGTCCGGGCACGGTGTCAGCCCCCTCCGGGGTTCGGTGGCCCGTTGTCCGGGGTGAGCACCGCGTCGGTCACCCAGCGGTCGTCCGCGAACGCGTCGGAGTCGTCGACGAGATAGTGCGGGCGGCGATGCTCCTGGTTGTTGCCCGCCCCGACACCTCCCCCCATGGGCATCACCCCGGGATGACCTGATCCCGGCCGGCTGCCGGCGCCGCGCGTGCCGTCCCCCGGTGGGACGGGCCGTTCCGGCGCCGCGCCTCGCGCGCCGGTCTCCGCCCACGACCGACCCCCGCTGCCCGACCCGCCGCTGCCCGACCCGCCGCCGCCCGACCCGCCGC
>JAJAZD010000039.1 GCA_026785945.1 Pseudonocardia sp.
CCGCCCCCCCCCCCCCCCGGCCGCGGCGGGGGGGCGACGCGGGCCCGCGGGCGGGACCCCCACGGGGGGGGGGGGGCGGCCTCGCTCTGCACCGCCGCCGGTGAGGCGAGCAGAGCGGCGGCCTGCGTCCCGTTGAGCCGGGCCAGCGGGGAGCGCTGCAGCAAACCGGTGATCACCGTGCCGAGAGCACCGCGGGTGCGCACCGGCGGCACGTCGGCGTGCAGGACCGCCGAGATCGTGGCCGCGGTCGTGTCGCGGGCGAACGGGCTGGTGCCCTGCACCGCATGGAACAGCGTGACCCCGAGCGCCCACAGGTCCGTCGCGGCCGTGGCGTCCCGCCCCTCCAGCCGTTCGGGCGCGATGTAGGCGGGTGACCCGACCATCGAACCCGTGGTCGTCAGGCGGGGGTCGTCGGCGGCCTGGGCTATCCCGAAGTCGGTGAGCTTGACCCGGTCGCCCGGGCCCAGCATCACGTTGCTGGGCTTGACGTCGCGGTGCACGACGTTGCTCGCGTGCGCGACCCCCAGCGCGGCGAGCAGTGCCCGGGCGACGGCGGTGGCGGCGCGCTCGTCGAGCGGACCCTGCGTCGCGACGACCTCGGCGAGCGTGCGCGCGTCGATGAGCTCCATGACGATGTGGTCGACCCCGGAGTCGGTGACCACGTCGTACACGGTGACGATGCCGGGCTCGTTGAGCCGTCCCGCCGTGCGGGCCTCGCGCAGCAGCCGCTCCCGGAAGAGCTGCCGCTCCGCGGGTGGCAGCCCCGTGGGCAGATGCAGCTCCTTGACGGCCACGTGACGGCCCATCACCCGATCCTCGGCCCGCCACACCACGCCCATGCCGCCGCGCCCGAGCTCGCCCAGCACGACGTAGCGGCCGCCGATGACACGCGTGGGGTTGACGGCGCTCATGCGCCGCGGGCCAGGGGCACGGTTCTCACCACCGGGGCAGCGTTCCTCAGGCGCAGCTCGTGCCCGGCAGTGGGGTCAGGAACTGGTTCGCCGCCCATCGGTTCGCGCTCAGCTCCCGGAACCCGTCGGTGACCACGCGCGTGCCGTCGACCACCGCACCGCGTGGGAGCGTCTCCAGCAGCTCGGATTCGGCGCTGGGTTGCGAGCGCACGTTGAGCTGGTCGGCCACCTCCAGCCGGCACTCCGTCGAACCCGCGCCGGCGGCCGCCCCGAGGTCGATCCCACCGCTGTCGAACATGGCGAAGAGCGCCAGCACGACGCCGCTGACCAGCACGAACTTCCAGCTCTTTAACGTCGACGCGTCGGGCTTCTTGATCTTCAGTTTTATCCCGGCCATCGGTCGACCTCCTGGGTACCGGCGGACCGCCCACCTTAGCCGAGCAGGCAGCGGCGAGCCGGTGTGCGAGCCCTCAGGTCCGGGCGCTCCGCAGGTTCTCGTCCAGCGTCGCGAGGAACTCCTCGGTGGTCTGGAACGGGGCGTCCTTGCTGATCAGCATCGCCAGGTCCTTCGTCATCCGGCCGCTCTCCACGGTCTTGATGACGACGTCCTCGAGCGCGGCCGCGAAGCCGATGAGGTCCTGGTTCGAGTCGAGCTTGCCGCGGTGCGCGAGGCCGCGGGTCCAGGCGTAGATCGACGCGATCGGGTTCGTGGAGGTCGGCTTCCCGGCCTGGTGCTGGCGGAAGTGCCGGGTGACGGTGCCGTGCGCGGCTTCCGCCTCGATGGTCCGGCCGTCCGGGGTGGCGAGCACCGACGTCATGAGGCCCAGCGACCCGAACCCCTGGGCGACGGTGTCGGACTGGACGTCGCCGTCGTAGTTCTTGCAGGCCCACACGTAGCCGCCCTCCCACTTCAGGGACGCGGCGACCATGTCGTCGATGAGGCGGTGTTCGTAGGTGATGCCCGCGGCGTCGAACTGCGCCTTGAACTCCGCCTCGAAGACCTCCTCGAACAGGTCCTTGAACCGGCCGTCGTAGGCCTTGAGGATCGTGTTCTTGGTGGACAGGTACACCGGGTAGCCGCGGTTGAGGCCGTAGTTCAGCGAGGCGCGGGCGAAGTCTCGGATCGAGTCGTCCAGGTTGTACATCGCCATCGCGACACCCGGGCCGGGCGAGCGGAAGACCTCGTGCTCGATCGGTGCCGAGCCGTCCTTCGGGGTGAAGGTGATGGTCAGCGTGCCCTCGCCGGGGAACCGGAAGTCGGTGGCGCGGTACTGGTCGCCGAACGCGTGGCGGCTGATGATGATCGGCTCGGTCCAGCTCGGCACCAGGCGCGGGATGTTCCGGATGATGATCGGCTCACGGAAGATCGCGCCGCCGAGGATGTTGCGGATCGTCCCGTTCGGGGACCGCCACATCTTCTTGAGCCCGAACTCCTCGACGCGGGCCTTGTCGGGGGTGATCGTCGCACACTTCACGCCGACGCCGTGGCGCTGGATGGCGTGGGCGGCGTCGACGGTGATCTGGTCGTCGGTCTTGTCCCGAGCCTCGATGCCGAGGTCGTAGTACTCCAGGTCGACGTCGATGTACGGGTGGATCAGCTTGTCCTTGATGAACTGCCAGATGATCCGGGTCATCTCGTCGCCGTCGAGCTCGACGACCGTGCCCTCGACCTTGATCTTGGTCATGGGCCCTCCTCTCACGCGCGGATTAGCCGGTACGAGCGTACTGCTGGCGGCAGGTCACGCTCGACCACCCACGACCGGCGAAAGCCGGTTGCGTCCCTCCGTAGCGTGGGGAAACGTTCTTGCGCCCTATCCCCAGCTGGTACGCGCGGGGTTCCGGTGCTACGCCACCTACCGTCAGGCCGCGCTCGCCGGGCTCGTCACCAACGTCGTGTTCGGGTTGCTGCGCGCGGCCGTGCTCACCGCGGTGCTCGCCGAGCGGCCCGTCGTGGCCGGCTACGACGTCGCCGCCGCCATCACCTACGTGTGGCTCGGCCAGGGCCTGCTCAACGTCGTGCTGCTGTGGGGCGACACCGAGCTGTCGCGACGGGTCCGCACCGGCGACGTCGTCGTCGACCTCGGCCGGCCGTGGGACCTGCAGGCCGCGATGCTCGCCACCGACCTCGGCCGGGCCGGGTTCGCGGTCCTGGCGCGGCTCCTCCCGCCGGTGGCCTTCGGCGCGCTGAGCTTCCCCTTCCGCTGGCCCGAGCAACCGGCCACGTGGGCGCTGTTCGGGGCGTCGACGCTGCTGGCGGTGGTCGTCAGCTTCGGCATCCGGTTCCTGCTCAACGCGAGCGCGTTCTGGCTGCTCGACGTGCGCGGGGTGATCGGCATGTGGGGCGTGGTCGGCGGGGTGGTCAGCGGGCTGGTGGTGCCACTCGCCTGGTTCCCGCAGTGGGCGCAGGCGGTGCTGGCGTGGACCCCGTTCCCGGCGCTGTTCCAGACCCCGATCACCGTGTTCATCGAGCGTGGGGACCCGTTCCCGCTGCTGGGCAGCCAGCTGTTCTGGGCGGGGACGCTGCTCGCCGTCGGGCGCGCGGTGCTGCACCGGGGGTCGCGACGGCTGGTGGTGCAGGGTGGCTGAGGTCCGCCGGGGGATCTACCCGAGGATCGTCGCCTCGCGGATCCGCGGCCAGCTCGCCTACCCGGTGTCGTTCGCGCTCGACGTCCTCGCGCAGTTCATCGGCCAGTGCGTCGAGCTGGTCGTGATCGTCGTGGTGTTCACGCAGGTCACGTCGCTCGGCGGGTTCGATCAGCGCGAGGTGGTGCTGATGTACGGGCTCGCGGCCACGGCGTTCGGACTGGCCGATCTCGCCGTCGGGCAGATCAACGAGCTGCCCGAGTACATTCGCAGCGGCGAGCTCGACGTCCTGCTGCTGCGCCCGTTGGGGGCGCTCCCCCAGCTGCTGTCGGCCGACGTCTCGCTCAAGCGGCTCGGGCGCGTCGCCGCCGGGCTCGCGGTGCTCGGCTGGTCGCTCGCCGGCGCGGGAATCACGTGGACGCCGGTCCGGGTACTGCTCGCCGTGACCGCACCCGCCGTCGGCGCCGTCATCCTGGGCGCGATCTGGGTGGCCGCCAACACGGTGTCGTTCTGGCTGGTCGACGGCCGGGAGGTGGCCAGCTCCGTCACGTACGGCTCGAACTTCGCCACCTCCTACCCGATCACGATCTACGGGCCGTGGCTGCGCCGGATCCTGTGCTTCGCGGTTCCCGGGGCGTTCGTCGCGTACTTCCCGGCGCTGGCGCTGCTCGGGCGTGCGGACCCGCTCGGCCTGCCGTCGGCGCTGCAGTGGAGCTCGCCGCTGGTGGCGCTGGTGGCCGTCGCGGGCGCGGCACTCGTCTGGCGGACCGGCGTACGGCACTACCAGGGGACAGGATCATGATCATCAGAACCGAGGGCCTCGGCCGGGACTTCCTCGTCGGGCCCCGGCTGCGACGCCGCCGTGTGAGCGCCGTGGCGGACGTGACGCTCGACGTCGCGCCCGGGGAGGCCGTCGGTTTCCTCGGCCCGAACGGGGCCGGCAAGTCCACGACGATCAAGATGCTGACCGGGGTGCTCGTGCCCAGCGCCGGACGGGCGCAGGTGTGCGGCCTCGACCCCGTGCGCGAACGGCGCGCGCTGGCCCGGCGCATCGGTGTCGTGTTCGGGCAGCGCAGCCAGCTGTGGTGGGACCTGCCGCTGGCGGAGAGCTTCGCGCTGCACGGCGCGATCCACCGCGTCCCCGCCCCGCGTCACCGGGAACGGCTCGACGAGTGCGTCGAGCTGCTCGACATGGCCGGGTTCCTCGACACGCCCGTGCGGCAGCTCTCGCTCGGGCAGCGGATGCGCGGCGAGGTCACCGCGGCACTGCTGCACTCACCCGAACTGCTCGTGCTCGACGAGCCGACGATCGGGCTCGACCTCGCCAGCAAGGAGCGGCTGCGCACGTTCCTCTCCGCCGTCAACGCCCGCGGTGAGGTCACGCTGCTGCTGACCACCCACGACCTGCCCGACGTCGAACGGCTGTGCCGGCGCGTCGTCGTCATCGACCGGGGACGCGTGCTGGTCGACGACGAGCTGGCGACGCTGCGGCGGCGCTTCGCCGGCAACCGGACTCTCGTCGTCGAGCTCGCCGAACCCGCGCCGCCGCTGCTCGGCCTGCCCGGCGTCGTCGACGTCGCGGTGGAGGCCCAGGGGCTGCGGCAGCGGCTGGCCTTCACCGGCAACGCCGCCGACCTGATCGCCGCGGTCGCCCGGCGCGCGCCGGTGCGCGACGTGGGCGTCGACGAACCCTCGATCGAGGACCTCGTCCGCACGCTCTACACGCGACCGGCGCGCGCCTGACACCCGTCCTCGGGCACCGGGACCGTCAGGTCCGGTCGCCGGTGGCGGCCACGCCCGGGATCGCGCCGCCGCGGAACGCCTCGACGAACAGCGCGTGGTCGGCCCGTACCCGCGCCGCGTAGGTGTGGGCGAACTCCGTCACCCACGCCACGAACTCGTCCTCCCGGCCCGCGACGACTCGGCTGATCGCCTCCTCGGTCTGGAACGGGACCAGCGAGTGGTCCGCGTCGGAGTCGGCCACGCAGTGCACCTTCGCGGTCGCCCGGCCCAGGTAGTCGACCACCGGCGCGATCTCGCTGGGCTCGGTGAGCTCCGTCCAGTCCAGGTCGGCCTCGTACGGCGAGACCTCGCTGACGACGAAACCGACGCCGTCGAGGTCGGTCCAGCCCAGCAGCGGATCGGCGTGGGCCTGCAACGCGCGTTGTGACACGGCCGTGCGGTGCCCGTGGTGGTCGAACGCGGCGGCGATCGCCGGATCCAGCACCACCCGGGACACCGCGGAGACGTTGCCCTGCTTCATCGACAGCACCACGTCGTTGTCCAACGCCTCGTTGAAGCCCTCGATCAACACCGTGTACGCGGGCAGCCCGGCGCTGCCGATGCCGAACCCGGAGCGACCCGCCACGTCCTTGACGTCGTAGGCGACGCCCCGGAACTTCTTGTTCTCGGGAATCGACTCCAGGTACCGCTCGAACGCGTGGACGACCTGGGCACGCTCGTCGTCGGCGAGGCGGCGCAGGCCCGGCCTCGCCCGCAGGACGCGCCCGAACCCCTCGGTCTCGGTGATGCCGTCGAGCAGCCGGACCCGGGTGCGCAGCCGCGCGAGCTGCAGGACCTGGTGCACCGCGCCGTCGGTGGTGGCCAGCCGCAGCGAGAAGGTGCGGTCGTCGGCCTGGTCGAGGAACCAGCGCACCTGCGCCAGGTACGCGCGGGTGAACCGCTCCACGAGCATCGAGATGTCGGCATCCGAGATCGCCTTGCGCCATCCCAGGAGCGCCATGCTGGCGGCGAACCGGGTGATGTCCCAGGTGAAGTGCCCGACGTAGGCCTCGTCGAAGTCGTTGACGTCGAAGATCAGCCGTCCGTCGCCGTCCATGTAGGTGCCGAAGTTCTCGGCGTGCAGATCGCCCTGGATCCAGATCCGGCTCGTACGCTCGTCGGCCCAGGGGTCCTCGCGCCCGGCGACGTCGGCGTAGAACAGGCACGCGCTACCGCGGTAGAACGCGAACGGGTCGGCCGCCATCTTGCGGAACTTCGTGCGGAACGCGGCCGGGTCGGCCGACATGAGGTCGGAGAACGCGTCGACGAGGGTGTCGACGATCTCGGCCGAGCGAACGTCATCGGTCATGCACCGATAGTGCCCCGAACGGTCAGCCGGGTGTCAGCGAACCCTTGGTGATCGTCACCGCGAGCAGCGTCATGACGATGCCGAACGCGGAGTAGCAGAGGACGTCGAGGCCACGGCCGCGGATGGCGAGCAGGCCGACGCGGTCCGCGGGCAGCACCATCCTCAGCACGGCCGCCACGAGCAGGGCGCCGCCGAGGAGCACAGCACCCTCCCGCCAGTGCTGGGTCAGCACCCGCAGCATGCCGGCGGCGGCGATGAGCCCCACGATCGTCACCGGCGCATACACGGGGACCCGCGAACGCAGGTCGCTCATCCCGACGCGCTCCGTTCGGCTCCGATGCTCACTCCGACCAGCTCCGTTCGGCTGCCTCCACCACGTTCGTCAACAGCATGCCCCGCGTCATCGGGCCGACGCCGCCCGGCATCGGCGCGAGCATGCCCGCCACCTCGACCACCTCGGGCGCGACGTCGCCGACCAGGCCCAGGTCGGTGCGCGTGACGCCGACGTCGAGCACCGTCGCGCCCGGCGCGACCATGTCGGCGGTGACGAGACCGGGCACGCCCGCAGCCGCGACGACGACGTCGGCCCGGCGCACCTCGGCGGCCAGGTCGCGGGTCCCGGTGTGGCAGAGCGTGACGGTGGCGTTCTCGCTGCGCCGGGTGAGCAGCAGACCCAACGGGCGCCCCACCGTCACCCCGCGGCCCACGACCGTGACCCGCGCCCCGGCCAGCACAACCCCGTACCGGGCGCACAGTTCGACGATGCCGCGCGGTGTGCACGGCAGCGGGCCCGGCTCGCCGAGCACGAGCCGGCCGAGGCTCACCGGTGCCAGACCGTCGGCGTCCTTCGCGGGATCGATCCGCTCGAGGGCCTCGCCCGCGTCCAAGCCTTTCGGCAGGGGCAGTTGCACGATGAAGCCGGTGCAGGCCGGGTCGGCGTTGAGCTCGTCGATGGCGCGCTCGACCGCGGCCTGCGTGGCGTCGGCGGGGAGCTGCCTCTGGATCGAGGTGATCCCGACCTTCGTGCAGTCGCGGTGCTTGCCCCGGACGTAGGACTGCGAGCCCGGGTCGTCGCCGATGAGCAGCGTGCCCAGCCCGGGCGTCATGCCGCTCGCGCGCAGCTTCTCGACCCGGACGGTGAGCTCCCCCAGGATCTCGTTCAGCGTCGCCTTGCCGTCCATCACCGTTGCCGTCACGCCACCATCCTCCCAGTCGCCCCCCGCCCGCACGCAGACCCCGACTCGCCCGCACGGAGACCCCCGCCCCCCGGGCCCCCCCCCCCCCCCGGGGGGGGGGGGGGGGGGGGGGGGGGGGGGGGCGCGGCCGGGGGGGGGGGGGGGGGGGCTGTGGGCCCCGCCCCCCCCCCGGGCCCCGGAGCTGGGCCACGCCGACGCCGGCGAGCACGCCC
>JAJAZD010000040.1 GCA_026785945.1 Pseudonocardia sp.
CAGCAGTACCTGCCCGAAGCGGCGCAGTACCTGCACCAGTACGCCCCGCAGCAATACCCGCCCCAGGCCGCGCAGTACACCCAGCAGTACCTGCCCGAAGCGGCGCAGTACCTGCACCAGTACGCCCCGCAGCAATACTTGCCGGCGGCGGCGCGGTACGTGCAGCAGTACCTGCCGCTGCCGGCGCGGTACGTGCAGCAGTACCTTCCGCTGCCGGCGCGGTACGTGCAGCAGTACCTTCCGCTGCCGGCGCAGCAGGACGTGAGGTCATCGCCGGCGCCGACGGTTCAGGAACAACCCGCGGCCAGCGCGACTGACGCCTCGCCCGCTCTGCGATCCCGGTCCGAAGCGGATTCCTCAGAGGAGCAGGGCGGCGGCGGCGACATCGTGGACACCGTGCTCGACGTGGCCTCGATGATCCCGGGCGTGGCGCCGTTCGCCGGTATCGCGAAGGGCATCCTGAACCTGTTCTGAGCTTGACGTGCAACTCGTAGGAATCTTCTCGACTATCGTGCCCGTGTCCGGTTTGACGCTCTCGCCGACTGTATGGTGCGGTGCGGCCCGCCGGTTACGGGAGCCGGCGGGGCGGCCGGGACCGGGTCGGGTGGGTTTTGGTGCGGTGGCTGACCCTGCTGGCTAATTCCAGATCAGGCGGCCAGCGTGTGTTCGAGGCGGGATAGGTGGCTGGTTCTGGTGCGGTCGAGGGGGTGGCCGTTCCAGTAGGCGTCGAGGCGGATGAGGTTGAGCGCGACGGCGGAGTACACGTGTTCGAGTCGGGTCTTGGGCAGGCCGCGGTAGCGGGCGCGGCGGGTTCCGGTGACCGCGACGGCTTGGCGGATGGTGCCCTCGACACCGGCCCGGAGGGCGTAGCGCGCCTGCCAGTCGCGGGTGTCCTGGGTGGCTCGGGCGGCGAGTTGTGCCTGGTGGACCTCACGGGGTGGCACGGTGAGCTGACGCCCGAACTTGGGCGAGACCGAGCGGGTGCACTGCTCACGTACCGGGCAGTCCCGGCAGGTCCGGGCCGCGAACTTGATCGTGATGGCGTCGGTGCCGCGTTGGGTGACGCGGTTCCACCGGATGGAGGTGTTGCCCTGCGGGCACGTCGCGGTCTGGGTGTCGAAGTCGATGGTGAAGCCGGCCCGGTCGTAGCCGGCACCGGCCTTGGCCTGGCGCGATGTGTCGGCCAGCAGCGGGGTGACCAGCGTGACCCCCCAACGGTGCAGGCTCGCCACCACCAACGCCGCCGACGGGTAGCCCGAATCGAGGAAGTGCTCGGCAGGTAGCAGACCGCGTTGCGCGAGCGCGGCGTGGACCGGGTCGGTCATCCTCGTGTCCGGCACGGTCGCGTCCGTGGTCGCCACCCCGACGATGATGTTGGGTCGCTCCCCGACCAGATCCTCACCGTCTGATCGATCCTCGGGCGAGACGTCGGCGGGCGCGTCGGCGGGCGCGTCGGGGTCGGGGCCCTCACAGGTCTCGGTGATGTGAACCTTGTAGCCGTTCCAGAACAGGTCATCACCCTTGGCCGCCCACCGGGTGTCGAGGTCATAGGGCGAGCTCAGCCGTGTTCTACCGGGCGGGAGACCGTCCGTGTCGGCCTCCCGCGCCCTGATCACCTCCCGCCCCTGCACACCAGTGGTGATCATGTAGTTCTGCACCAGCACCCGGCGCAGCACGTGGACCGCGGGTAGTTCCCGCAGCCAGGGCGGAGCAGCGACGTCACCGACGGCGCGTAGCAGGGTGAGCGCGTCGACGCCGGAGGCCGCTACCAGCTCGGCGCGCTTGGTCTGCGAGGTCGGCAGCCGCCAGGTGTCGACCCGAGCGCCGTAGCGGCGACCCCAGCCGGCGATGTCGATCACTGTCGGCAGCCAGTCCGGGGCCGCGACCGCCAACGCCTCGACACATGCCCGCACGCTCTCCCCGGCCAGCTCCAACCGGTTCAGATCCCGCACCGCGGAGATCACATGGGTGGAGTCGGTACGCGCCTTGCCACCCGCGCCCACCAACCCCTCGCCCTTGAGCGCGTCCAGCAGCAGGTCCAGCACCCGCGCCTCCAGCCCGTGCTCCACAACCCGGGTCCGGAACTCCGAGAGCACCGAGGAGTCGAACCCCTCATCATCGAGCCCCAGCCCGAGCGCGTACTTCCACGAGATCTTGTCCCGAACCGCGTCCGCGGCTTGGCGATCGGTCAGGTTCTGGGCCATCTGCAACACCGTGACCAAAGCCAACCGGCCCGGTGACCACCCCGGCCGGCCGCGCACCCCGAACGCAGCAGCGAACTCCGCGTCCGGGAACAGCTCGCCGAGCCGATCCCGCACCGTCACCGGCAACGGCGGCGTCCGCCGCCGGTAGGTCGCCCGCACCGCGGCCACGACCTCCGGTGTCGGCTCCGGCCACGACCGCGGCTGCACGGACATCAGCATCCACCATCCCACGGCCGGGGACAGGGAAGACCGACCGCCAAACAATCATGCATCCAAGATCAACGCAGATACCGACAACACGCCGGACCGTCCACGCCGAATTGGCCAGCAGGGTCCCACAGGCCGCCGACGACAGTCACTCAGATAGTCGCTCAGCACCGATCGAGCCGGACGACGTGATCACCGACGGACTGCCGGACACCGGATGACGCGGACCGCTCGGGAGCACGTTCCTGCTGGTAGACACGCGAGAAGGGCGGTTCCCCACGATCATGGGAACCGCCCTCTGTGCCGTCGGGACGACAGGATTCGAACCTGCGACCCCTTGATCCCCAGCGTGGCCCGGAGAGTGCTCTGAGCTGCGGAAACTAGCGACTTGCTGGTCGCAATGGCGCAGTTGGTCGCACGTCACGACGGTTCAGCACGGTCCAGCGCACATCCGTGCTCCAAGTTCGCTCCAGACCCGAGAGCCAATGCCAGCTCCACTATGACGACCTGACCAGCGATGAGCATGCCGCCGAGGCCGGTCGTCGGCTCATCGTGTCGGCCGCACCGACAGCCTCCACCGCCACTCATGCGGACTCCCGCATGACCCGGCGAGCGATCTCCTCCACCTGGTACTCCGTCAGGACGGGCACAGTCCCACCGCCCAGCCCCGCACGGAGCAAACGCCGGACCAAGGCTGACGGCGAGATCTGCTCCTGCGCCGCGCGCCGCCTCAACGCGCCGTCGAGGTCACGATCGATACGCAGCGACAACGCCACCTCCAGCGCAGCCGCGTTCTCCGCCGCCTCCACCTCCGCAGCCTCGGCCTCCTCCTCCGCGTACTCCTCCCGAACCGCGCGGACCTGGGCGGCAAGATCGGCGTCACCTCGCCGACCCGACCTCCGAGACGTCCCATTGTGATCAACCATCCTCATCCCTGCCCCTCGTAGTCCCTCAGATCCGCACCACTGCTCTTCCACGCTGTGACTCCGGCATGGACTCCGCCTGTCGCGATGACCGTGACCACGAAACCCGCACTCCGCGAGAAGCCGACGATCCGTACCGCGCCCGTCCTGCTCTTCGGGTCGGGATCGTGCACGATCCGCCGCGGATCAGACGCCGCCTCCAACGTCCAGTCTGGATCGATGTTCGTCGCGCCCGGGTAGCGATCACTGCGACGCCGGATGTAGTCGGCGTCCTCATCTCGCCACCACAGATCTTCCACCACGCCCCACATCGTCGCACAACGCCATACAGGCGGGCGACTTGACTGAAGATCCCGACCTCGTGGCACGGCGACAAGTGCGGAGTCGTCGACCTGCGACGTCGGTGCTCGTGGTCGCAGCGTGGTCGCAACCCAACAGACTCCGATTCGAGCCGGCCATCACGGCCCGGCAGGACGGAGAGATCCACGATGAGCAGGAACCCGAACCGGGGACGTGTCTACCGCCGCTGCGGCTGCCGCGACGCCACCGGCGCCAACTCGGCGCCGGCTGCCCCGCCCTCGCGCAAACGCCGTCATGGACGGTGGGTCTTCGCCGTGAATCTCCCCAGCCTGGACCGGCGGCGCAAGACCCTGCGCCGCGGCGGGTTCCTCACCCAGACCGCCGCCCGCAACGCCCTGGACCGGGTCCTGGCCTGCGAACGCGCCGGCGTCCACAGCGACGACCGCCAGACCCTCACCGACTACCTCGCCGCCTGGATCGAGCACAAGGCCCTCTCGCTCAAGCCGACGACCATGGCCCGCTACCGCGATTACGTCACCAAGGACCTCTCCGCCGCCCTCGGGGCGATCCGTCTCGAGAAGCTGACCCATCACCACGTCGCCGCCTGGGTCGGCGAACAGCTCGCGGCCGGCCGCGGGCCGGTCACCGTCCACCGTTGCGTCGCGACCCTGTCCAGCGCGCTCGGCGACGCCGTGCGCCAGCATCGCCTCCTGCACAACCCGGCCCGCTTCGCCAACGTCCCTCGCCCCCGACGACAGAACCGGGTGTGCTGGTCACCCGTCCAGGCCGTGGCCTTCCTGCAGCACTGCGCAGCCGTCGCCGACCCACTCACCGAGCTGTTCGAACTCATCGTCTGCACCGGCCTGCGCAAGGGCGAAGCACTCGCGCTGCACTGGACCGACATCGACCTCGACGCCCGCCTGCTGTTCGTCCGCTGGACGCTGTCCAACGTCAACAACACCACGCCGATGTTCACCGCCCCCAAGACCCGCAGCAGCCACGCCTGGATCGGCCTGTCCGGCCGCGCGGTGTCCGCGCTGCGCCGCCAGGCCGAGCGGCAACGCCTCCAGCGGATCGCCGCCGGCGCCGCCTACCAGGAGCAGGACCTCGCCTTCACCCGGCGCGGCGGGCAACCGCTGCGGCCCGAGTACATCCTGCGGCACCTGCACACGCTCACCGACGAGGCCGACCTGCCGCGCGTCCGGGTGCACGACCTGCGCCACTTCGCCGCGACCACCATGCTGTCCTCGCAGGTGCCGCTGGCGATGGCGTCCAAGGCGATGCGCCACTCCACCCTGTCGACCACCACCGAGGTCTACGGCCATCTGCTGCGCCATGTCGCCCACCAGGCCGTCGACGCCATCGACACCGCGCTGCGCCTCGCCGAACAGGGTCTCCGGCCATCGGAGCTCCCACTGCGACCACCGCCGTCCCGACCTGACCAGCCCGCCACCGCCCCACTCTGGCAGTCCGGTAGCGCGGTGCGACCACACGGCGACCACGGAGGCGCTACCCGCATCACGCGCCGGCTCGACTCGACCGGGGCGCAGCCCAGATGGCCCGGTCCCGGATGCGCACCAAGATCCCCGCCCTGGAGGAGGCGTTCGTCGGGCGGTTCACCGATCATCACGCGTTCCTGCTGCGCACCATGCTCGCCCGGATCGACGAGGCCAGCGCGGACATCGCCGCGGTCGAGGCCCGTGTCGAGGAGGTGGTCGCCCCTTTCGCCCAGGCGGTGGAGAGACTCGATGAGATCACCGGTATCGGGCGCACCGCCGCGCACGTGGTGATCGCCGAGATCGGGGTGGACATGAGCCGGTTCCCCACCGCGGCGCACCTGTGCTCCTGGGCCCGGTTCGCCCCCGGGATCAACGAATCCGCGGGCAAGAGCAAGGGCCGCGGCGCCACCGGGCACGGCAACCCCTACCTGGCCCGGGTCCTGGGCGAGGCCGCCGTCGCGGCCAGCCGGACCGACACCTTCCTCGGAGAGCGCTACCGGCGCATCGCGCGGCGGCGGGGCAAGAAGAAGGCCATCGTCGCGGTCGGCCGCTCGATCCTGGTCATCATCTGGCACCTGCTGTCCAATCCCGAGACTCGCTACCACGACCTGGGCTCCGGGTTCTACGACAACCGCGTCGGCCCCGACCGCAAGAAGCGCAACCACGTCCGTCAACTCGAAGCCCTCGGCTACACGGTCACCCTGGAGCCCGCCGCCTGAACGTGCTTCCCCGTCACCCGACTCGTCAGCCCATCACGTCGAGCCGGTGGCCCCGTCCGCCCGTCCCCAGTCATTTTCGGATTAGGAGCGCCGTCCGCGGCTCCGACTCTGGTGCGACACCTACTCGGCTGAACCACCTTCGGCACGGCGAGTTGCGACGACATGTCACGCCTTCCTGCGACCGGCGCCGCCGACCGGCGGTCACGTAGGCGGACGTGGTGTACGGGTTCCTCGCTGGTGAGCGGCGTGGCGTCGTGGACGTGAGGCGGCCACCGCGTGATTTTCATGAGTACCGACCAAGGAACTCACGGAGAGGATCACCACGATGGCCGCACCGCACATGATGGACCCTGCACGGTTGCTGGAGGAGCAGCTTGGCGACGCGTCGCCGGATCTGTTGCGGCAGATGATCACGGCGTTCGCGAACGCGATGCTGTCCGCGCAGGCCGACCAGGCCAGCGGCGCCGGTTACGGCGAGCGCAGCCCGGAGCGGACCAACCGGCGCAACGGCTACCGGGCCCGGGAGTGGGACACCCGCGCCGGCACCGTCGAGCTCGCGATCCCAAAGCTGCGGGAGGGCTCAATGTTCCCGGACTGGTTGCTGACCCACCGCCGCCGCGCCGAGCAGGCCCTGGTCACCGTCGTGGCCACCGCGTATCTGCTCGGGGTGTCCACCCGGCGGGTGGAGCGCCTGGCCGAGCAGCTCGGGGTCAAGTCGCTGTCGCGCTCGCAGGTCTCGGAGATGGCCGCCCACCTCGACACCCAGGTCGCCGCGTTCCGGGAACGCCCTCTCGACGCCGGGCCCTACACGTTCGTCTGGGTCGACGCGCTGGTGGTCAAGGTCCGCGAGGACGGCCGGGTGGTCAACGTGCACGCCCTGGTCGCGACCGGGGTCAACGCCGACGGGCACCGCGAGATCCTCGGCCTGGACCTCGCCAGCGCCGAGGACGGCGCGGGCTGGTCGGCGTTCCTGCGCGGGCTGTGCGGGGTCCAGCTCGTCATCTCCGACGCCCATCCCGGGCTGGTCACAGCGATCGGGGCGGCGCTGCGCGGCGCGGCCTGGCAACGGTGTCGCACCCACTACTTGCGCAACCTGCTCACCCGGGTCCCGCGCTCCGCGCAGCCGCACGTCGCGACCCAGGTCCGCACCATCTTCGATCAGGCCGACGCCGACGTCGTGGTGGCCCAGTACGACCGCGTCGTCGACGCCCTCGACGGCAAGTACCGCGACGGCAAGTACCGCGACGCGGCCGAGCACCTCGACGCCGCCCGCGGCGAGCTGCTGGCCTTCACCACCTACCCACGCGAGATCTGGCGCCAGATCTGGTCGAACAACCCCCAGGTTATCTGGAGCCGCTCCCGGGGTGTCCCGGACGTCGTTGACGAGCACCGCAGGTCCCGGATTCTGCCTGGTGGACGTGGTTATCTCCCGCCGTCCAGCACGCAGTGTCCCGGGAGGTTCGATGCTCGTTCAGCAGGTGGTGATGCCCTCGTCGCGGCGGAGGTCGTGGACGGTGCTCGGCACCGACGGGGTTCCGGTCGAGCCGGTCGAGCGCTACCTGGCGTTCCTCACCGACGTCGACCGCTCGCCGAACACGGTCAAGGCATATGCGCATGATCTGAAGGATTGGTTCGTGTTCCTGGCCGGGCGGACGCTGGACTGGCGCGAGGTCCGGCTGGAGGACGTGGGCGAGTTCGTGGCCTGGCTTCGGCTGTCCCCGGCAGCAAGGGATGGCCGGGTTTCGGTGTTGCCGTCGGTGATGTCGCACTGCGGTCCGGCGACGGTGAACCGGAAGCTGTCGGCGGTCAGTGCGTTCTACCAGCACGCCGCCCGCCACGGCGTCGATCTGGGTGAGCTGTTGACCAGCTGGCAACCGGCCGGCCGGCGTGGGACGTCGTGGCGCCCGTTCCTGCACCACATCAGCAAATCCCAGCCGGCCGCGCGGCGGGTGATCGGGGTGAAGGTGCCGCGCAAGCACCCGCGGATCCTGTCCGCCGCGGAGATGCAGGCGATCCTGGATGCCTGTGACCGGCTGCGGGACCGGTTGCTGTTCGCGGTGCTGCACGACACCGGGATGCGGATCGGGGAGGCGCTGGGGCTGCGGCACGAGGACTGGGCCGCGGCGGAGCGCACGGTCGCGGTGGTGCCGCGGATCAATGACAACGGCGCCCGCGCCAAGTCAGCGCAGCCAAGGTCGATCCCGACCAGCGCCGGACTGGTCCGGCTCTATGCCGACTACCTGCACGGTGAGTACGGCGATCTGGACAGCGACTACGTGTTCGTCAACCTCTGGGCCGAGCCCCGCGGCCACCCGTTGACCTACGCCGCGGCCTATGAGCTGGTCAAACGGCTGCGTCGGCGGACCGGGGTGGACTTCGACCCGCACTGGTGCCGTCACATCTACGCCACCGGGCTGCTGCGCGCGGGGACCCCGGTGGAGGTGGTCAGCAAGCTCCTCGGGCACGCCTCGGTGACCACGACGGTCGAGGTCTACGGGCACCTCAGTGTCGCCGACGCCCGCCAGGTGCTGGAACAGGCGGGCTGGTTCACCGGCAGCGCGGTGCAGCTGTGAGGGTGCCGGCCCGGCCGGTGGCCCCACGGCGACCGGCGGTGCTCGAGCAGCTGCTGGGCGCGGTCCGGCCCGAGTTCCGGGCCGAGGTGCTCGTGTTCGCGGCCGAGGATCCGGTGTTCGGTGGCGGAGCCTGCCGGGTCGAGGGCTGCGGGCGAGCGGTTCGCAGCAAGGGCATGTGTCCGGGCCATCACCTGCGCTGGGCCAGTGAGGGCCGCCCGGACCTGGGGGTGTTCGCCGCGACGACTGATCTTCGGTGGTGTCGGCAGCGCCCGAACGTCGGGTGTCGGGTGGCCGGGTGCGGCTACGGGACTGCGCGCGGCGGGATGTGTCAGCTGCACGGGCAGCGGTGGGACCGCGCCGGGCGCCCGGACCTGCTCGGGTGGCTGGCCGACCCGCCGACGATCAAGGCGCCGGCGTCCGGCATGGTCTGCGCGGTGGCGCACTGCGATCTATGGCCGCAGGCGGCGTTGCCGCTCTGCCACGCCCACGCCAACACCTGGAAGGTGAACGGACGACCCGAGATCGACGTGTTCGTCCGCCGGTTCGACGAGGTCGCGGTCACCGCAGAGGAGATCATCCGGCTCGATGTCCTGGGCCCGCAGCTGCGTCTGGAGATTCAGTACGTGCTGCAGTGCCGCCACGAGCTGCGGGCCACCAAGACCCTCCCCGCCGTGGTCATGGCGGTGGTGCGGGCCCTGGCCGCGGCCGGCGTGGTGTCGCTGCTGGACCGGACCGAGGACGAGTGGCGGACGTCGATCGGGCGTCCGGCGCCGCGCGACTCGAACCTGCGCGCGCTAATGATCGACGCCCGCCGCAAGGTGTCTGATCTCGCCGACGGCGACGGTTGGGAGGGCGAGTTCGACTGTGACGTCTGGCAGATGCGTCGCCTCGGGTTCCCCGGCAACCAGCAGCTCGATTTCACCGCGATCGGGGCGTGGCTGCGCGGGCTGGTGAAGCGGTGGCTGCGCTGGCGGCTCTCGGCGGGACTCGGGCTGGAAGTCGCCCGTCGCGGGCTGCGGTCCCTGACCCGGTTCGCGATGTTCTGCGAGCGCATCGGTGTCGGCGCGCTCACCGACGTCGACCGAGTCGTGCTGGAGCGCTACCTGGCCGACCTGCACGTCGAGCTCGCCGGGCGCCAGCGCCACGGCGACCAGATCGGGCAGCTCAACTCGTTCCTGCACGCGGTCCGCCAGCACCATTGGGACGACACGCTGCCCGCCACGGCGCTGGTGTTCACCGAGGACTACCCCGCCCGCACTGAGCGGGCGCCACGCGCGCTGGCCGAGCAGGTCATGGCCCATATCGAGCACCCCGACAATCTCGCCCGATTCGCCAACCCGGCCTACCGGCTGGCCACCCAGATCCTGATCCGTGCCGGTCTGCGGGTCACCGACGCGCTGAGCGTGTCCCGCGACTGCGTGGTCCTCGACACCGACGGCGCCCCCTACCTGCGCTATCTCAACCACAAGATGAAGCGCGAGGCGCTCGTCCCGATCGATGAACAGCTCCACGCCCTGGTCGTCGAGCAGCAAGAGCGCGTCGGGGACGTCCCGGTGTTGTTCCCGCGGCCGACGAAGAACCCCGACGGCCGGGCCCCCACCGCGTCCTCGACCTACCGGCTCGCGCTCTATCGCTGGCTGGCCCGCTGCGATGTCCGCGACGCACACGGCCGACCGGTCGCGCTGACCCCGCACCAGTGGCGCCACACCCTCGGCACCCGGTTGATCAACCGGGACGTCCCGCAGGAAGTCGTGCGACGCATCCTCGACCACGACTCCCCGCAGATGACCGCGCACTACGCCCGGCTGCACGACACCACCGTCCGACGGCACTGGGAAGCCGCCCGCAAGGTCGACATCACCGGCGAGGTCGTCGCCCTCGACCCCGCCGGGCCGCTCGCCGAGGCCGCCTGGGCCAAGCAGCGCCTCGGCCGGGCGACCCAGGCGCTGCCCAACGGGTTCTGCGGGCTCCCGGTCCAGAAGACCTGCCCGCACGCCAACGCCTGCCTGACCTGCCCGATGTTCGTCACCACCGCGGAGTTCCTGCCCCAGCACCGCACCCACCGCGGGCAGGTCATCGAGCTCATCACCGCCGCTCAGGCCCGCGGCCAGACCCGGCTGGTTGAGATGAACCAGCAGGTCCTGGGCAACCTCGACCAGATCATCGACACACTCGCCGACGACCCCGCCATCGGCGACCAGCAGGTGCCGGATGCGGGCTGACAACACCCAGCACCTCCTCGACGCCGCACGTCGACGCGCCCAGGCCACCCGCCGCCGCGCCGGCGCCGCCCTGCGCCGCATGGACAACACCGGAACGCACGTCACCTTCGACGCCCTCGCCCGCGAGGCCGGCGTCTCCCGGTCCTGGCTCTACAACCAACCCGACCTGCGAGCCGAGGTCGAACGGTTGCGTGACCGACCGCATCCCGCCGCAGGCCGGCCCGTCCCGGACCGCCAGCGTTCCTCCGACGCCTCCCTGCTGCGCCGCGTCGAGGTCGCCACACAGCGCATCCATGAACTCGAGACCGACAACACCCGGCTCCGCCATGCCCTTGCCGAGGCCCTCGGCGAACGCCGCGCCGTCGCCGCCCGCGGACCCCGACACGACACGCCGAGACCATGAGTTTCGAGACCCACCCGGCCATCCTGAACAGCTGCGTCACCGACACCGTCCATAACGCAAAGCCGCAGCTCACTGCCTTGATCATTCACGCAGCTCAAGATAACGATCGAACGGCTGAACAAGGAGATCCGCCGCCGCACCGACGTGGTCGGGATCTTCCCCTGGCCGCCCCGCGGTGATCCGCCTGGTCGGTGCCGTGCTCGCCGAGCAGAGCGACAAGTGGACCGAGGGCCGCCGCCACATGGGCCTGGAACTACTCGCCAAATCCCGCATCCGCATCATCAGCACCGAACCCGCGCCGGCCACCACCGGCGCGCCGACGACAACCGAGGCGATGACCGCCTAAACTCGAACCAAGATCACGCGGAGTCGATCTCGTACACCCGGCGCGGGATCGCCGTCGTGCCCGGCGCCGTGGACCAGGTGCTCAGCCAGGACGACCGGCTGACCGGCGTGCGTCTCGAGGACGGCACCCGGCTCGGACTCGACGCCCTGGTAGTGGCGACCACAGTCCGCGCCCCGCGTCGACTTCCTGGCTCCTCTGGGACTGCTCCCCACCGACTTCACTGTCGGCGGACACGTCGTCGTCACGCGCATCGAGACCGGCCCCCACGGCGCCACAGCGGTGCCCGGCGTGTGGGTGGCCGGCAACACCGCCGAGCCGATGGCCCAGGTACCGAGCGCCGCGTCCGGTGGACTCGCCGCAGCCTCGGCCATCATCGCCGAGGTCGTCTCCACCCCGCTCGCGGATCGCTAGCGCCCGCACCGCCTCGACGTCCCGACCGGACGCCGCGCGGCGCGGCCGGGCGTCCGTGTGCCGTGAAGCGGCTACTACTGCGGCGCGGACCCGTGGGCGACCCTCGTCCGGTGGGCACCACGACGACCGGTCACGAGCTCCTGGCACTGCTGCGCGATCGGCGTTCGAGGGCGGCGCTCACCGCCCCGGCGCCCGGTCCCGACCGGCTGCGGGACATGCTGGCCGCCGCCGGGTCGGCTCCCGACCACGGCAGGCTCCGGCCGTGGCGGTTCGTGGTGGTCACCGGGTCCGGGCTGGCCTCGCTCGGGGACGCGTTCGCCGCGGCCCACGCCGAGCGGGAACCCGCCGCGACGCCCGAGGACGTGGAGCGGAGCCGGGCGAAGCCGCTGCGCGCGCCGATGATCGTGGTGGTGGTCGCGACCCCGCGGGCGCACCCGCGGATCCCGCTGTGGGAGC
>JAJAZD010000041.1 GCA_026785945.1 Pseudonocardia sp.
AAGAGCCAGGCGCGGCCCTCGCCGGCTACCGGGTCACGCTGGGGGGGCTGGGGCCCGCCGCCGGCGCCGTGGCTGACGCCCGGCGGTTCGAGGCCGACGCGATCGCCGAGCTCGCCGCGGCCGATGAGGCCCACGAGGCAGCCGTGGAGCGGGCGCAGAGCAGCGCACGGGAGGCCGTGTCCGCGACCGAAGCCTACGAGACGCTCCGCGACACGGTGGGCTCCGCCGTGGCGGAGCTGCAGCAGCGGCTCGCACTGGCCGCCGAGCAACTCGCCGCGCTCAGTGATCAGCAGCGTGCCACCACCCGTGCCCGCGAGACGGCGGTGGCGCAGCGCGGCCGCGCCGAGGGCCTCCGCCAGGCCGCCCACGGGGGCCTCGACACGGCCGTCGAGGAGCGGGCCGCGGCGGCCGAGTCGCTGCGCCGGTTCACCGCAACGGGCCTGCTCGCCGTCGCGCTCCCGGGACTGGCCGTGCCCGCGCCCGGCGACGGCTGGGCGCCCGACCCCACGGTGCGCCTCGCCCGCCAGATCGACCAGGAACTCGACTCCGTCCCGGTCGACGACACCGCGTGGGACCGCGTGCAGCGCCGGGTCACCGATGAGCTCAAGACGCTCGCCGACACGCTGGCCCGCCACGGCAACACCGCGTCCGCGCAGCTGCTCGAGGACGGCATCGTCGTGGCGGTCGTGTTCCGCGCCCACCCGTCCACCGTTCCCGAGCTCGCCGTGGCACTGGGCACCGAGGTGGCCGACCGGCAGCGGCTGCTCGACGAGCGCGAACGGGAGATCCTGGAGAACCACCTGGTCAACGAGGTGGCCAGCACCCTGCAGGAGCTGATCGCGGAGGCGGAGCGGCAGGTGCGGCTGATGAACTCCGAGCTCGACGACCGCCCCACCAGCACCGGCATGCGGCTGCGGCTGGAGTGGCGGCCCCGCGAGGACGGGCCGGCCGGGCTGGCGCAGGCGCGCCGCCGGTTGCTGCGCCAGACCTCGGACGCCTGGTCCGAGGACGACCGCGCCGCTGTCGGCGGGTTCCTGCAGGCTCGGATCGCGGAGGTCCGGACCCGCGACGAGGCCGGCACCTGGCTGGAGCACCTCACCACGGCGCTGGACTACCGCGGCTGGCACCGCTTCGTGATCGAGCGCCACCAGAACGGGCAGTGGCGCCCCGCCACCGGCCCGGCGTCGGGCGGGGAACGGGTGCTGGCGGCGAGCGTGCCGCTGTTCGCGGCGGCGTCGGCACACTACGCGTCGGCGGGCAACCCGCACGCGCCGCGACTGGTCACGCTCGACGAGGCGTTCGCCGGTGTCGACGACAACGCGCGCGCCAAGTACCTGGGCCTCCTCGCGGCGTTCGACCTGGACGTGGTGATGACCAGCGAGCGCGAGTGGGGCTGCTACCCGGAGGTGCCGGGGCTGGCGATCGCGCAGCTCGCGCGCACCGACGGCGTGGCCGCGGTGCTCGTCACCAACTGGCAGTGGGACGGGGAGCGGCGGCGCCCGGCGCCGCGGCCGGTCGCGGTTCCCGCGGCGATCGCCCCCCGGCCTGCCACCGGCAGCCTCTTCGATGACCTCTGATCCGCGCCTGGCCAGACTGCTCGGCGGGGCAGACCTCCGCTGGCTCGTCGACCGGGTGCGCCGCCGCGCCGAACACGGGCAGCCGCCCGGTGGCGCCGTCACGCTCACCGGGGCCACACCGGCGCAGCGCGACGCCGTCGACCGGCTGCTCGGGCGGCGCACCCGGCCCGGCGCCACGGTGAGCGTCCGGCTCGAGGACGTCGACGAAGTACTGCGCAGCTCCGGGGTCCATCCGGGTGGGCTGGTGTCGGCGGTGGTGGCGCTCGCCGGCCCGTTGCGCGACCTGGCCGCCGTCGCGAGCGCGCGCGAGACGGCGTGGCGGGCCGCGTTCGCGCCCGTGGACGGCGCCGTCGAGCGGCGCCCGGAGCTGCGACCGTGGCGCGATGCGCTGCATACCACCGGCTCCGTCCGCCGCCTCGCCGGAGACCCCACCGACGCCGCCGAGCTCCTGGCGGCCTGCGCGGCGGTCCTCGCGGCGCTGCCACCCGAGCCGGAGACGATGGGCCGCTTCGCCGAACGGGTGCTCGGCTCCGCCCACGCCCTCGACGACGGCAGGCCGCTCACCGGCCTGGTGTTCGGCGCGGCGCGGGCACTGGGTGGGACGGGCGACGGCGAGGGCGCGGCGTGGCGGCGCGAGGTGTGGGCGTCGGTGGGGCTGCTGCGCGACGAGCTCTCCACCACGGTGCTGGCGCTGGGCCTGCCGGGCGACCACCGCTCCGCGACCGGGCGGATGCTCGGCGCGCTCGCCGACTCCGGCGAGCCCGCGGTACTCACCCTGCGCCAGCTCACCCGGGATCCACCAGCGCTCCCCGGCATCATGATGTCCGTGTGCGAGAACCCGGTGGTCGTGGCGCAGGCCGCCGACCGGCTGGGCCCGGGCGCCTCCCCGCTGGTCTGCGTGAGCGGTCACCCCGGGGCCGCGGCGATGCTGCTGCTCCGCCTCGCCGTACGGTCGGGTGCGCAGCTGCGCTACCACGGCGATTTCGATTGGGGAGGTCTGCGCATCGGCAACGTCCTGTTCGGCCGGCTCCCCGTGACGCCATGGCGATTCGACGCCGTGGCCTACCGCGCGGCGCTCACCACCGGACCGGGCCGACCGATCACCGGCACCCCGGTCGAGGCGAGCTGGGATCCCCAACTCAAGGAAGCCATGCGCGCCACCGGGCAGGCGGTCGAGGAGGAACGGGTGGTCGACATCCTCGTCGACGACCTGGGCAGGAGTTGATCAGGGGCACAACCCGCCGGTTGACGCGCGCGATTGCGCCCTGGGCGCCGCTCGTGGTCGTGCCGAGGCCTACCCTCACGTCATGTCGTGGGCACCGTTCTCCGGGCGGGTGTGCGTCAGCGCTGCCTGGCACTGCCCGAGGTGACGGAAGGCCTGACCCACCGCGCGCCCACCTGGTTCGTGCGCGGGAAACCGGATGGGAACGACGTACACGAGATCCACCGACGCCTACCGCCAAGTCGCCCCGAAGACCTTGCTGGCACTCCTCGACAAGGCCGCCCCGGGAAGCCGGCGGCGGTCAGGTGGTCCCTCCCTACACTGAGGTGATGTTCTTCCTCTTCGGTCTCGGCACCAAGCAGCAGCACCTTGGCCCGGGGGAGACTCGGACCTGCCCGCGGTGCCACAACACCACGCAGTGGGCGCGGATGCGCGAGTTCAGGCAGTTCACGTTGTTCTTCGTCCCGGTGGCCCGGTGGAAGCGTCGACAGTTCGAGGCCTGCGGCATCTGCGGCGCCGCCGTTCAGGCCTGAGTCGGGTCCACCGCGTCGGGCGTGGCGAGACGGTGAGCGGATTCCCTATCCCGAGCCGGCGGGCGTTGCGGTGACGGCGGGTCCGGTCAGGGCGCTCGGTAGTGGGCCGCGGTGCAGGACGCCGAGGCGTTGGGTGGCGCGGGTGAGGGCGACGTACAGGTCGGCCGCCCCCGCTGCGCCGTCGGCGAGGATCCGTTCCGGTTCCACGACCAGGACGGCGTCGAACTCCAGTCCCTTCGTCTCCGACGGCACTACCGCGTTCGGCACCCCCGCCGGCCCGATCACGACGCTGGTGCCGTCGCGGCCGGCTTCGCCCTGCACGAACTGCTCGATGGCGGCGGGCAGTTCGTCGCCGGTGACGTGCCTCGACCAAGGCTGGACGCCGCACACGCGGACCGATTCCGGCGGCGTCACCCCGGGTGCGAATTCGGTGAGCAGCGCGGCGGCGACGGCCATGATCTCCGCCGGGGTGCGGTAGTTCACCGTCAGCGACCGGTACGCCCAGCGGCCGCGAACGTACGGGTCCAGCATCGTGCCCCACGCCGTCGCCCCGGCCGCCGACCGGCGCTGGGCGAGGTCGCCGACCACGGTGAACGACCGGCTCGGACAGCGTCGCATCAGTACCCGCCACTCCATCTCGGACAGCTCCTGGGCCTCGTCGACGACCACGTGCCGGTAGGTCCAGTCCCGGTCCGCGGCGGCGCGCTCGACGAGCTCACGGGTGTCGCGCTCGACGAACCGGTCGGCCAGGTCCTCGGCGTGGAGCAGGTTCGCGGCGGCCAGTCCGACGTCCTCGTCCATCTCCTCCCGGTCCAGCGCCAAGATGTCCATCGCACCCGCGGCGTACTCGGCCTCGGCCTGACGTTCCCGCGCGGCGGCCTGCTCCGCGGCCCGGTCCGCCGAGGTGTCCCGGCCCAGCAGGTCGACCAGCTCGTCGAGTAGCGGCACGTCCGACATCGTCCAGGCCTCGACGTCGGCGCGCGCCAACGTCGGGTGCCCGCCGGAGGTGTACAGGTACGCCAGCAGCGATTCCGGAGTGAGCACCGGCCAGAGCTCGTCGAGCGCAGCGGTGAACGCCTCGTTCTCGGCGAGCTCCTTGACCAGGTCTGCCCGCAGCTGCTCCCATCCGTCGCGGTCCGTCCGCGTCAGCCAGCCCCGGCTGATCCGGGCGATCGCCCGTTCGGTGAGCACGTAGATGACGATCTCGGCGAACACCGTGCGGGCCTCGTTGTGCGGCAGCCCGCTCGCCCGCGCCTCCTCCCGCGCCCACTGCACGGTCTCGGCGTCGATCCGCACTTCGGTGTCGGCCAGCTCGATCGGCAGCGGGCGCTCGGGCAGTCGCTGCCGGTCGGCGATCGCCGCCGCGAGCACGTCGAGGATGAACAGTGAGCCCTTGAGCCGCGCGGCGTCCGGCGTGTCCTCGGCCGTGGCCCGCAGACCGGGCACGAGGTCGCCGGTGGTCACGAACACCACGTCGGACTCGCCCAGCGACGGCAGGACGCGGCTGATGTGGTCCAGGAACGCCGGATTGGGCCCGACGACGAGCACGCCGCCCCGCTCGATCCGCTCCCGCTGGGTGTAGAGCAGGTACGCGACGCGGTGCAGAGCCACCACCGTCTTCCCGGTGCCCGGGCCGCCCTCGACCACCAGCACCCCCGGGTGGTCGAGCCGGATGATCCCGTCCTGCTCGGCCTGGATCGTGGCCACGATGTCGCGCATGCCCTCACCGCGTGGCGCGTTGACGGCGGCGAGCAGCGCCGTGTCCCCTCCGCCTCCCGGGCCACCGAACTCCTCGTCGGCGAAGTCGACGACCTGACGCCCGCGCGAGTGGAACTGGCGGCGCCGCCGCACGTCTTCCGGGGTCGCGGCGGTGGCGACGTAGAACGCGCGCGACGCCGGTGCCCGCCAGTCCAGCAACAGCGGCTCGTAGTCGTCCTCCTCGTCGAACAGGCCGATCCGGCCGATGTACGACCGGTCGCCCGCCCCGGTGTCCAGCCGGCCGAAGCACAGCCCGCTGTCCGCGACGTGCAGCCGCTTCATCTGTTTCGCCGCCGCGCGCACCTCGACGTCCCGCTCCACGGCGGTCGCGCCGTGCCCGCGCAGCGCTGCCTCGTGCTCGCCCTGCACCCGCGCACGCTCGGCGTCGAGCCGCGCGTAGAGCCCGGCCACGTAGCCCCGCTCGGACCGCAGCTCCTTATCGTGATTCACGCGCCGAACCACCTCGGCAGGTGGGCGAGCAGGTCCGCCTGGTCGTCGCCGACCCAGGCCACGTGACCGTCCGGCCGCAGCAGCACGGCGGGCACGTCCAGTTCCTCGCTGACGTCGACGACGTGGTCGACCCGGTCCGCCCAGCCCGCGACCGAGAGCAGGCCGGTCTGGTCGAGCAGCAGCCCACGTCCGGCGTGCATCAGCCCGTAGAGGTGACCTCGCTTCAGCGCCACATCCCGCAGCCGACGGCCGAGCAGTTCGTGCCCCTCACCGAAGTCGTAGCGGATCCCGGTCGCGGTGACCTTCTCGATCAGGTGCCGGTTCACCTCCGCGAAGTCCATCAGCTCCGACATCAGCCGGCGCACCGCCCGGGGGCCCGGCTCCTGGGACAGCAGCTCGCTCTGCGCTCGGGTGTTGTCCAGCACGGCGGCGGCCACCGGGTGCCGTTCGGTGTGGTAACTGTCCAGCAGTCCCTCCGGCGCCCAGCCCTCCACCTCGGCGGCCAGTTTCCAACCCAGGTTGAACGCGTCTTGGATGCCGAGGTTGAGCCCCTGCCCGCCCAACGGTGGGTGGATGTGCGCCGCGTCGCCGGCCAGCAGCACGCGGCCGCTCCGGTAGCGCTCGGCCAGCCGGGTGGCGTCACCGAAGCGCGATATCCAGCGCGGTGAGTGCAGGCCGAAATCGGTGCCGGTGAGCTCCCGCAGCCGCTGCTTGAGCTCCTCGAGGGTCGGGGCGACGGTGCGGTCCTCGGCCACCCCCGTGGCGCGCACGACGACGCGGTACGCCCCGTCCCCGAGCTCCCCGGCGCCGCCGTACCCCTTGTTGTTCTTGTAGAACTCGGTCATCACCGCGATCAGCGTCTCCGCCGGCACGGCCGCCTCCACCTCACCCAGCAGCCACTCGACCCTGGCGGGCTCGCCGGGGAAGCTGACGCCGAGCAGCGTGCGCACCGGGCTGCGGCCGCCGTCGCAGCCGACGAGGTAGCGCGAGCGCAGCTGCGTACCGTCGGCCGGCGTGGCGGTCACCCCGTCCTCGTCCTGGCTCAGCCCGACCAGTTCGCAGCTGCGCCGGATCTCGACACCCAGCTCGGTGGCGTGCTCGGTCAGCAGGCGCTCGACGGTGGTCTGCGGGATGCCGAGGGTGTAGGGATGCGCGGTGTCCAGCCGGTCCTGCGCCGGCTTGGTGATGCCGGCGAAGCCACCGACCGGGTGCTTCTGACCGAGCGCCAGGAACCGCTCCAGCAGACCGCGTTGGTCCATCGCCTCGACGCTGCGCGCGTGCAGGCCGAGCCCGCGGACCACCTTGGTCGGCTCCGCCTCCTTCTCCAGCACGAGCACGAGCACACCGCGTAGCCGCAACTCGCCGGCCAGCATGACACCGGTCGGCCCACCGCCGACCACGATCACGTCGATCATGAATCCCCCACTTCCGACGTCCCCCGTTTCTGTAGGTACGGGCTTCGGTCGGCGATTCTGCGGGACGACCGGGGTCTTGCCGCAAGCGCCCCGGTGCGCTATATGTTGAAGGCGGAGAGATCGGCCGGGTGAGCACAGCGGGGAGCACCTATCCTCCGCACGTGGCCCCGACCGCCGCTGACGATGCCCGACGTCATCCGGCGCGCCGGACGGTGCACGGGCGGACCTACGCACCCTGCTCGGTGATCACGGGCGGGTGGCCGAGATGCCGCCGTCGACGTAGAGGGTAATGCCGTGCACCATCGCGGCGTCGTCGGACACCAGGTAGCGGACGCCGTGCGCGATGTCCACGGGCCGCACCACCACGCCGGCGGGCGTCGCCGCGGTCATGGCGTCGAGAACGGTCCGCGCGGCCTCGTTGCCGGGGGTGAGCGTCGCACCGGGCGCGACGGTGTTGACGCGGACGCCGCGCGGGCCGTACTCGGCGGCCCAGCTGCGGGTGAGTTGCTCGGCGGCGGCCTTGGTGGCGCTGTGCATGGCGCCGAACGGGTTGCCCACCTGCGCCATCCACGATCCGATGGTGACGATCGCGCCGCGGCCGCGTTCGGCCATGCCGGGGGCCGGCGCCCGACGGGTGCCCGGGCTGCGCAAGGAGGAGCTGGCCGTGCTCGCCGGGCTGAGCCCCGACTATTGCAGCCGCCTGGAGCAGGGCCGCCAACCGCACGTCTCCGACGAGATCCTGGACGCCCGGGCGCGGGCGCTGCGGCTGGACCAGGTGGAGCACGCCCACCTGCGCGATCTCGCCGCCCCCACCTCGCTCCGCCGGGCCGCCCCGTCCGACGTGCCGCAGCGCCCCGATCCCGGGCTGATGCGCCTGATGGACACGCTCGCCCACGTCCCCGGTGGTGCTGCTCGGCCGCCGCAGCGACGTCCTGGCCCGCAACGCGCTGCTGTGCGCCGTGCTCGGTCGCCCGATGGAGCGGGGCACGTCGTTCATGCGGTTCCTGTTCCAGGACCCGGTGGCCCGCGAGCGCATCGTCAACTGGAGTCACTTCGCCGCCACGGCCGTGGCCGCGCTGCGCCGCGAAGCCGGACGGCACCCGCACGACCGTCGGCTCACCGCCCTGATCGACGAGCTGCGGGACACCGACGTCGACGTCGCCCGCTGGTGGGACGACCACGCCGTCCGCGACTACGCGTCGGTCGCCAAACGCGTCGCCCACCCCACGGCCGGCCCGCTGGACTTCGACATCGAGATCGTCGCCGCCCCGCACGAACCCGACCAGACCCTCGTGGTCCACACCGCCCAACCCGACTCCCCGACTGCCCGCGACGTTCGGCGAACCGGCGGCCATCGCCCCCGGACTGGCCGCCGCGGCCCGCACCGCCGAGCAAGCCGGTTTCACGACGCTGACCCTGATGGACCACTGGTTCCAGATGGAGGACATGGCCCCGGCCGACGACCCGATGCTGGAGGGCTACACCACCCTCGGATTCCTGGCCGGGCAGACCGAGCGCCTGATGCTGGGCCTGCTGGTCACCGGCGTGACCTACCGTCGGCCCGGACTGCCGGCCACAACCCTCGTCACCCTCGACGTTCTGTCGGGCGGCCGGGCCGTGCTCGGCATCGGCGCCGCCTGGTGCGGCCGCGAGCACGCCGGCCTCGGCGTGCCCTTCCCGCCCGTGCCCGAACGCTTCGAGCGGCTGGAGGAGACCCTGCGCATCTGGCGGCAGATGTGGAGCGCCGACGACGGCCCGTTCCACGGGAAGCACTACGAGCTGGCCGAGACGATGTGCCAGCCGCAGCCGCTGCAGCCAGGCGGGCCGTCCGTGCTGATCGGCGGGATGGGGGAGAAGAAGACGCTGCGGCTGGTCGCGCAGTACGTGGACGCGTGCAACCTGTTCGACGCCGGCCCGGACGTCATCGCCGGCAAGCTCGACGTCCTCGCGCGGCACTGCGCGGACGTCGGCCGCGACCCGTCCGACATCCACAGGACGATCATCACTGGGGCGGGCCCGCTGGCCGACGTGGACGGTTTCGTCGCGGCGATGAGCGCCTACGCGAAGCTGGGCGTCTCGACGGTGTGGGTCGGTTCCTCGCAGCCGGATCTTCCGGGATGGGTCGCGCGCGTCGGCGAGGAGGTTCTGCCCCGACTACGCGAGCTCTGAGTCCCGATGGTGCCGCGCGGGGTGGCTGGGCTGAGGCCGGTGGTCAGGCGACCCGGAGTCCCCTCGCGAGGGCGCAGACGTCCGCGGTGGGAGGAACGGGTGGTCGACATCCTCGTCGACGACCTGAGCAGGAGTTGATCAGGGGCACAACCCGCCGGGGCGAACGGGCAGGTCGTCGCCCAGGGCATCCGGTCGCTCCTGGCGGGCCGGCCGTCAAGGACGCAGAGTGGCGACCAGCGGCCGGTGGTCGGAGCTGGGGACCCAGAACGTCTCCGGGTCGCCGACCTGCGCCACTCCCTTGGCGAACACGTAGTCGATCTTGTTATCGGCGGCCGACCCGGGGTCGTCGAAGCGGTTGTTCCCGGTAGGAGAGTTGCGGTCCCGGTCGACCTCCTGCAACCCGACCCGCTCCACGACATCGAGCCTCGGGTCGTCGGGCCCCATGTTCAGGTCGCCGACCACCAGGACACGCTCACCGCTGCTCGCCGCCGCCCGCGCCACGACATCGATCTGCTCGCCCTGCAGGGCTCGCCGTCGGGCAGCGGTCGCGGCGCTGTCACCGGCCTCCAGGCCAATGGTGATGTGCGTGGTCAACAGGCGGACCGGGCCGCCGGGCATGTCGAGGGTGACGGCCAGGAACGCGCGGGGCTCGTCGAGACCGCCGCCGTCGGGCAGGATCGTGTTCACCGGGTCCCGCAGGCGCACCCGCGACAGCACGGCCTGACCGAACACGACCGGACCCGCCGCGGTGGTCTCACAGCTCTCGTAGAGCGCCTCCCGCGCCGACCCGAGGGCGACCTCGTAGTCCAGGCCGTGCTCGTCACGGAGCAGATCTGCGAGTTCCTGGGCGTCGCCGGCGCAGATCTCCTGGAAGCCGACGACGTCAGGCAGCCGCTCGGCCACGACGGGGGCCCAGTCGGGAGCGTCGAACTCGTTGGTGCGCACGTTCCAGGTCATCACCCGCAGCTCGGGCCCCGGGTCCGCGGGCGCGGCCGGGCCCGCAGCTCGGGCTGGAGGGGTGACCGCAGCAGGGGTCGCGGCGGGAGTGCCGGTGACGGGCCCGGACAGCAGCGGGACCAGGGCCACGACCAAGACGAGCAGGCAGAACAGCGCCACCAGGATGGCGGTTCGTGTAGCACCCCGAGACACCTCGCGGCCTCCCACCGACACCGGACGGCCATCGTAGCCACGGCCCGGGGCCGTGCGGCGGCTGGGTTGAGAATCGCCTAGAGACACGCATTCGACAAAGACACACTGGTCACGGGCGTGTTCATGGCTTAAGATCCAAAGTGATGCAGGTACGGACGACTGTGCGGCGGATCATGAGCGGCCCCGTCCGCTACCTGCACGTGGCGCACAACACCGCAGCGGTGTCCGCCGACGGACGCCGGCCCGATGTGTCTGACGAGCCGACGGTTACCCCATGCGCAGCCGCCCGTCGTCTCAGCGCAGGACTTGCGGCCCTGCCCTCGGTCCTGCGCTTCGAGCAGAGTGATGACCGGATCGAGCGGAGGTTCTCATGCGCGAGGAATCGTCACCACAGGTGTGGGGGAGAACCTCCCTCGGGGCCGCGGCGGTAGTGGGTGTGGCCGTCCTCGCACTGGTCGGGGCCTGCGGCACCGCAGGCGGTGGAGGTCGGCCGGGGTCTGCGAACTCCCCGGACGGGGCCGTCGTCAGCGGCGCGCCCACGCCGTCGGCGACGAGCGCGGACCTCGCCGCGGCGCTCCAGAGGGCGATCATCGAAGAACGCCACGCGCGAGCGACCTACCAGAACGTCATCGACGCGCTCGGTCCGGTCGCACCCTTCCGCTCCATCGTCACGTCCGAGGAAACCCACGCCGCCGCGCTCGAAACGGTGGCCCGGACACACGGCATCACGCTTCCGGCTGACGCCGAGCCGGGTGCGCCGTTGCCGCTGACGATCGCCGCGGCGTGCGCGATGGGAGTCGACGCGGAGAAAGCTGACGTGCAGCTCTCCGACGACCTGCCGCCGGAGGTCGCGGGCTACCCCGGCGTCCAGCGCGTCTTCACCGCGCTGCGTTCAGCCTCCGTGGACGAACACCTGCCGGCGTTCCAGCGCTGCGCGTGAGCCGAGCTCTGCGCATCCGCACGGCGCTGGCCGCGCTGGCGGTGGTGGTCGCGACGGGGACGGTCGGATACGTCCTGCTGGGCTTCACCCCGCTCGACGCGCTCTACCAGACCATCACGACGATCACCACCGTCGGATTTCGCGAAGTCAACCCGCTCAGCTCGGCAGGCAAGGTCTTCACGATGGCCTTGATCCTGACCGGGGTCGGCACAGCCCTGTACGCCCTCGGCGCGCTGCTCGAAGCTTTCGTCGAGGGCGATCTGCGAAGCCACCTGGGAAGGCGCCGGATGAATCGGTCGATCAGCCGCATGCAGGGTCACGTCATCGTCTGCGGCTGGGGCCGCGTCGGGGCGGCGAGCCGCCATTACCTCCGCAGCACGGGCCAGCGGGTCGTCGCCATCGACCGCGACCCGGAGCGCTTGGCGGGTCTGGACGAGCCCCACGTCATCGGCGACGTCACCGACGACCGGGTTCTGCTCGCGGCGGGCATCGAACGCGCCCGGGCCCTGATCGCCGCGCTCGACACCGACGCGGACAACGTCTACGTGACGCTGTCCGCACGCGCACTGCGGCCCGACATCGTTATCGTCGCGCGGGCGCGGGACGAGTCCTCGACAGCCAAGCTGATGCGGGCGGGCGCCGACCGCACGGTCAACCCGCAGCTGATGGGCGGTCGGCGGCTCGGCGCGTTCGCGCTGCAGCCGCACGTGGCCGAGTTCCTCGACGTCGTCATGCACGACGAGACCCTCGACTTCCGGCTGGAACAGTTCGAAGTGCTGCCGGACTCGCCGCACGTCGGCACCACGGTGGGACAGATGGCCACCCACCTTCCGACCGGTGCCCTCCTGCTCGCACTGCGCCGCCCCGGAAGGCCCTTCGAGGCAAACCCCGACCCGGACATCGTCATCGAGGAGGGGGCGGTGCTCATCGCGCTCGGCACCGCCGACGAGCTGACCACCCTGCGCAGACGGGTAGACCCCACATGAACCACCCGGTCGGCGTCAGCCGCGCAGCCGCTGCGGGACCTGCTCGATGTCGACCTCTCCGCGGCGGCTGTAGAGCAGCTTCACCAGCAGTCGCCCAAGAGACACGAGTCGGTCAACGCCGCAACGACAAGCCCGCCGACGACGGCCCCCAGCGAAGTACCGCAGCCGCGGCAACCGGATGCTGCCAGCCACCGAAGCGGCGACGAGGCTACCTGCGACAAGACGCATCGGCGCTCCAGAGCCCACGTCGGGCCTGCGTCCGACCAGGATCCGGATCGCGGCTCCGTCATGCTCATTGCCGTGACCGGCGGCCAAGTGGGCGATCACACCTTGCAGCGGACGGTCGTCACGCACGTCGTGGACGACCCGACGCTCGACTTCGAACCGCCGCCCGGCGTGAGTCCCCCGGCCGAGCGGATCGGGACCTCCGGCCCTGCCGTCACCGGTCGCCGCACGCCACGCTCGGGGTCCGGCGCGACGAAGGGACGAGGGTCATGGACACAGCGGCACTGGCGGATCGGGTCGAGGGCGCATTGCGGGTGAACCGGGTGTTCGGCGAACCGGTGACGGTGGACGGGGTGACCGTCATCCCGGTGTCCCACGTCGGTGGCGGCGCGGGCGGTGGTTCGGGGCGTGAGCTCCCGGCCGGCGGCGAGAAGACCACCGGCCGGCCGGCCGGTGAGGGGGCGGGCGGTGGGCTCGGCTGGACCGGCCACCCCTGCGGTGTCGTCGTGCTGCGCGACGGGCAGGTCCGGTGGCTGCCGGCTCTCGACGTGAACCGGCTGGTCAGCGCCGCAGCGTTGGTACTGGTCGTCGGCGCCCTGACGGTCCGCTCGATCGCCCGTCCGCGGAGCTGACGACCGCATGGCGACCTCGGCGACCACCCCGGCCGGCCGGACCACGCTCGCCGTGGCGACCGGCCCCGCCGACGTGCCGGGTTGGGTCCGGCGGTGGTGCCGGCGCTCCGGGCGTCCGGTGAGCGCGGCCCCGGGCCCCGGTGACCAGTCCGCGGCCGTGACCGGCGGTGCCGCCCTGCTCGTCACCCGCGGTCGGACCGAGCAGCCCACGTCACCCGTCGTCGTCGCGGCCGTGCGCGACCTGCCCGCCGACCGCCCGGTACTCGCCGCCGCCGCAGAGGCGGCCGGCTACCTGGGTGGCACCGTGCTCGCGGTGCACGCCGTTCCGCTGTCGTTCGGCGAGCGCAGCGTAGGGCTGGGTGAGGCCGTGCGGCACGGACTGCGCCTGCTCGACGAGGCCGTCGACACCCTCACCCGACGGGGAATCCCGGTCGAGGTCCGCCTGGTCCGCCGGTGGCCGCACGAGGTCGTCGGAGAGGACCTCGGCGAGGACCTCGGTGCCGGCCTGCTCGTACTGGGCAGCGCCCGTCGCGACCCGCTGCGGCCCTTTGGCCCGGTCGCTCGCAGCGCGCTGAGCCACGCGCCGTGTCCGGTGCTGGTCGTCCCCCGTCCCCTCTGACCGGATCCCGGTCGGACCGTTCGTCCCGGATCGCGTGGGGCGGGGACCGGGCCCTCCGGGCGTACCGGACGGGTCCACGGGCCCTGGTCCACCGGACCGGTGCTCCAGAGGCTGGACAGGTGCTGCACCACGACGCGCCACCCCACGCACCACACCTGGACGCACTGCGCACGGTGCTCGTGGCGTGGGTCATCGCCGGGCACGCGCTGCTGGGTTACTCCGCGGTGGGCGGGTGGGCCTACGACGAGGTCCGCGAAGTGACCTTCTCCCCCGCCACGGAACGTGCGCTGGTCGCGGTGCTCGGCCCGACGGGCCTGTTCGTGATCGGTGTGTTCTTCTTCGTCTCCGGGCTGCTGACCGAGGCGGCGGTCACCCGGCACGGCGCGGCTGCCTACGTCCGCAGCCGGACCCTGCGGCTCGGCCTGCCCTGGGCAGCGTCGGCGCTGCTCGTCTGGCCTGCCTCGGTCTGGTTCGCCTACACCGCGGCCGGGCGCGACGTGTCGTTCTGGTGGGTCCTCACCCATCGCGACCCGCTGCTGGACTCCGGCTCGCTCTGGTTCGCGCTCGTGCTGCTCGTGTACTCGGTGGCGTTCGCGGGCTGGTACCGCGTGACCGACACCCTGAGCGGCGACGACCGGCGCGGAGCGCCCGGGCCCCTGACCGCGAGGCACCTGCTCGGGGCCGCCGCCGCGATCGCGCTGGTCTCGTTCGTCGTCCGGCTCGGGTTCCCGGCCCGCAGCGGGCAGGTCGGCGACCTGCACCTGTGGCAGTGGCCGCAGTGCGCGGGCATGTTCGTGCTGGGGTTGGTCGCCGCCCGGCGCGGGTGGGTCGGTCAGGTGCCCGACCGGATCCGCCGCGGCTGCGGCGCAGCCGTGCTCGGCGTGCTGGTGGCGCTGCCGGTGGTCGCGCTCGCCGCCGGCG
>JAJAZD010000042.1 GCA_026785945.1 Pseudonocardia sp.
AACCGCTGGCCCACGGGCCGCGGGGGGGCGGCAGGGGGGCTGGCGGCAGCGGGGCTGCGAGCAGCCGGTCTCCGCGGGCGGGGGCGGGGCGGGGGCCGGCGGCGGCCCCGGACACGGCCAGGTTCGCGGACATCCGGTCGGGATGCACGGCCAGGCCGTCGAGGCAGGTCCGCAGGCGGGCCGCGGCGCCGCCGGTGGCGCGCAGCAGGTCGCCCAGGGTCTGCCATTCCGCGTGCCAGGCCCCTGCGGCGCGCTGGTGCTCGTGGTCGGCGGCGAGCAGCACCACCGCGAGGCCGGGAGCTCGACGCGCGCAGGCGCGGGCGGTCACGGCGGCGATCGGGTTGCGCTTGTGCGGCATCGACGAGGAGTCGCCCGGGGCGGCCTCGGACACCTCGCCGATCTCTGTGCCGGCGAGCAGGACGACGTCGGTGGCCGGTTTGGCACAGGCCCCCGCGGCCACGGCGAGCGCTCCCGCGAGCTCGCCGATCCGGGTGCGCTCGGTGTGCCACGGTGGCACGTCGGCCAGGCGCAGCCGCCGGGCGAACGACGCGGCGACGGCCGGGCCGTGCGGGTGCAAGGCGCCGAGCGTGCCCGCGGCCCCCCCGAGCTGGACGGGGAGCGTCGCGAAGACCTGCTCCAACCGGTGCCGGGCCCGATCGAGCCCGGCGCACCACCCGGCCGCGACCAGGCCGAACGTCGTCGGCACCGCCTGCTGGCCGAGCGTGCGGGCGATCGTCGGGGTGTCCCGGTGGGCGGCGGCGAGGACGGCGGCGGCGCCGGCGGCACCACGCAGGTCCTCCAGCACGATCTCCCCGGCCCAGCCGGTGAGCAGCACCGCGGCCGTGTCCATCACGTCCTGGCTGGTGGCGCCGGGGTGCACCGACGGGCCCGCCTCGCCCGCGGCCCTCCGCAACAGCCTGACCAGCGGGATCACCGGGTGGCCGCCGTGCACGGCGGCTCGGCCGAGCGCGGGCGGGTCGACGTCGAGGGCGGACGCCGCGGCCTCGATCAGCTCGGCGTGACGCACGGGGATCACGCCGTGCTCCGCGGCGGCGTGGGCGAGTGCGACCTCCACGGCCACGAGGGCGGCGACCCACGAGGCGTCGTCGAGCCGGGCGGCCACCCGGTCGGCCCCGAAGATCGGGTCGAACAGTGCACTGACCATGGGTCGAGACCGTACGGGCGCCCACCGGCCCACCCCGGACGGCCCCGGACGGCCCCGGCGGGCCCGCCGTCAGGTGGCGGGGCCCAGCTCCACCGGGAGCGAGGAGAGTCCGCGGATCATCGTGCTGCGCCGGCGCGCCACCTGATCGGGGTCGACGGCCAGCGCCAGCTCCGGACGGCGGGCGAGCAGCAACCCGATCCCCACCTGTCCCTCGATCCGGGCCAGCTGCGCGCCGAGGCAATGATGCAGCCCGTGCCCGAACGCGACGTGGCCCGACGTGTCGCGGTCGATGCGCAACCGGTCGGCGTCGGGGAAGCGCTCGCCGTCGCGGTTGGCCGCACCCGTCGCGAGCATGACCACCGACCCGGCGGGCACCGTCACGCCGGCCACCTCGACGTCGGCGGACGCGAAGCGCACCGGCGTGTTGTAGACGGGACTGTCCCAGCGCAGGAACTCCTCGACGGCCGAGGGCAGCAGCTCCGGGCGCGCCCTCAGCAGCGCGAGCTGCTCGGGGTGGGTGAGCAGCGCGAGCAGGCCGTTGCCGATGAGGTTGACGGTGGTCTCGTGCCCCGCGATGAGCAGCAGCATCGCCATCGCGACCAGCTCCTCCCGCGACAGGCGGTCCTCGTCCTCGGCAACCTCGATCAGCGCACTGAGCAGGCCGTCGTCCGGCTCGGTCTTGGCGTCGATCAGCCGCGTCAGGTAGTCGTCGAGCTTCGCCGCCGCGGCCGTCGTGTCCTCGGCGCTCGACTCGTCGACCAACGTGGCGGACCACGCCGCGAAGTCGTCCCGGTCCGCGGACGGCACGCCGAGCAGCTCGCAGATCACCTGCACGGGCAGCAGGTACGCGTAGTCCGCCATGATGTCGACGGTGCCGCCGACCGGCAGGGCGTCGAGCAGATCGGAGGCGATCTGCTCGACCCGTGGCCGCAGGTCCTCCATGCGGCGCAGCGTGAACGCGCGCGACACCAGCTTGCGCAGCCGGGTGTGCTCCGGCGGGTCCATCAGGATCATCATCGGGATCTGCGTGTGCGGCGTGGTGGCACGCGCCTCGGCCGGCATCGTCCAGCGCCAGTCCTTGCTGAACCGTGCGTCGGTGAGAGCGGCGCGCACGTCGTCGTAGCGGGAGATCAGCCACACCGGCCCGTCGGGCATGTCTACCCTGCGGACCGGCTCGTCGGCCCGCAGCGTCGCGTAGGCGGGGTACGGGTCTCGCCAGAAGGCGCCTTCGAAAAGCTCGAGGGTGGCGGTCACCGTGCTCCTTCACCGTCAGGGATGTAAGCGTGAGCTTACAGCTGGGTCGGCCCCCACCGCCCGCCACGACGGACCCACCCGACGGTGCGGGAGAACTCAGGGCGCCCAGGGCGGAGTGGTGGCGGCCGGCGTCGTGGTCGGAGTCGGGGTCGGGGTCGGCTCGGTCGTCGACGGCCCGGTTCCAGCCGGTGGGGTCGGCGTCGAGGGAGTCGTTGCGTCAGGCGGCGTTGGCGGCGTCGGCGGCGTCGGCGGCGTCGGCGTCGGCGTCGGCGTCGGCGTCGGCGTCGGCGAAGACGTCGGTGACGGGGTCTGCGAGGCCGTCGGCGGGGGCGGCGGCGTTTCCCCGGGCGCGGGCTCCGTGGGCGGCGGCACCGCCTCCGCCCCACCGGTCGGCGGGGTGGCCGGTGGCGGCAACGGGGCGGGCGGCTCGGTGGGGGGGAGCGGTGGGGTGCCGATCGCGTCGGACGGGGCGGGGATCGGGCCGACCAGCGACTCGGTCGGCTGGACACCCGTGGCGTAGGACTGCGCCCAGGCCACGACGGTGCGGACGTAGGAGTCCGAACGGTTGTACCTGAAGATCGCCGCCACCAGCTCGGTCGGGTTCGCCATGTTCCCGCCACCCGCGCAGAGGTAACCGGCCGCCGCTGCGGCGGCGTCGTAGATGTTGTGCGGATCGGCCACCCCGTCGCCGTTGCCGTCGGCCCGGTAGGGCCGCCACGTGGTCGGAATGAACTGCATGGGCCCGACGGCGCGGTCCCACACGGTGTCACCGTCGAGCGCTCCGCCGTCGGAGTCGCTGATCGCGGCGACGCCGGGGGCGCCGTCGAGGCGTGGCCCGACGATGCGTCCCAGCGTGGTGCCCGACGCATCGACACGCCCGCCGCTGGCGTGGCCGGACTCGATCCGCCCGATCGACGCCAGCAACGGCCATGTCATGCCGCAGCGGGGTCGGGACACGGCGGAGAGCTGGGCGGCCCGCTGGTACGCGGTGAGGACGACCGCGGGGATCCCGCCGGAACCGGTGCCCACGGGCAGCGGCGTCACCGCCACCGGGGCGACGGCGCCTGCGACGACCGGGGGGAGCACATCGAGCGGGATCGCGCCGGTGGCACCGAGCACCGGACCGATGAACGGCGAGCCCGGAGCCACGGCCGGGCGGGCCGGTTCCCGCACGAATGCCTGCGCCGCGGCCGCGGCCGGGTGGATGGTCCCGGGGAAATCCGGCGCGGCGTCCTGCGAGGCGATGGCGAGGCCGAGCAGGCCGATAGTGCCGGCGATGGCCGCCTTGCGGGCCTGCCGGGCCCGATGGCTGAGTTCACCACGCCGAGGCGCCGCAGGCTGATCTTCTGGCGAACTCACACTGTGCCTCTCGTTCATGGCGGGGGGCGGCATCACCGGGGCGGGGGTCACCCGACACGGCAACGGAGGTAGCCGGGAAGCGCGGAGAGAGGGCGGGCTGTCGACGAGCTCGTGTCGATGTCGGAGCCTTCGGGATTCACCTCGTCAGCGAGGCTAGCGGACGCGATCAGCTCATGCATCCGGTTGACGGTGTCCAGAATGGGCGACCTCTCGCCACTGAACGGCCCCGATCGGGACGGAGCGCGGCTCCCCCGGTGAGAGCGGCGCGATGTGGTCGAGCGTCACCGAACGACACCGGGATCGCGCTCCGACACCACGAGGCCGGCTCACCGGCCGGACTGCTCCCGCACGCGAAGCACCATGGCCAGGACCCCACAAGGTGTGGACATCGGCGCCGAGGCGTGGCACAACTGGGCCGTGGAGAAGACGGCCGGTCCCCACCGGCGGCCTTCGCCCTCGCCCAGATCGGTCTGCCGTACGTGTGGGGTGGTGACGGTCCCGCCGCCGGACATGCGGGCTTCGAATGTTCGGGACTGACGACCGCGGCCTTCGCCGCCGCGGGTGTCCGGCTCCCCCGCACCGCGCACACCCAGTATCTCGCCGGGCCAACCGTCGCCCCGGGCGCCGCACTGCAACCCGGTGACCTGCTGTTCCACGGCGTGCCGTCGTGCGTGCACCACGTCGGGCTCCACCTCGACGACGGGGTGATGGTCAACGCGCCCACGTTCGGCAAGCCGGTCCAGCTCGCCTACTACCGGTGGCGCGGTGACGACTACCTCGGCGCGGGCCGCCCGTCCGTCGGGCCTGCGCTGTCACCGATCCCGCTGCAGGCCTACGAGCGCCTCCCGGCGCGGCCGCCGGGCACGGGCACCGACTCCCGGCCCCACCGGTACCGCCGGGCTCGGCCCCACCGGTACCGCCGGGCTCGGCCCCACCCATCGCCGTCGACCCCGGCGCGGCCGCGGGCCCTGATCCGTTCCAGGGGGTTCCACCGACCGGCACGCCACCGGCCCCCGGGACGCCGGCCCCCACGACCACGCCGCCGGCCGGGGGTGCGGCCGGGCCCGTCC
>JAJAZD010000043.1 GCA_026785945.1 Pseudonocardia sp.
CGGGCCGCGCTGCACGCCGATCTCGCCGCCGCTCTCGGCGCCGAACGCCCGACGGACGCGGCCCGGCACGCCCACGCGGCACGGGCACTGGCCGCGCGCATCGGATCCGAGCGGATCACCGCGCGTCTCGCCCGGGCGCCCGGGTCGTCACGACGGGTCGAGCGGTGACCGGCGGATCAGGCCAGGCCCACCGTCCCGGTCAGCTCGTCGGCCGCGCCGTAGGGGTCGAGGTCGCCGGCCACCACTCGCGCGGCCAGCTGGGCCAGCCCGACGGCCCCCCGGACGTCACCGATTCTCACACGCACCCGTTCCAGGGTCAGCGCCTCGATCTCTGCCGCGGCGCGCGCGAGCCGGCGCCGCTCCCGCTCACCGCTGATGTCGATCCACTTCCGATGCCCGTCGAGCGCGGCCACGAGATCCTCGACGCCTTCCCCCCGTGCCGCGACGGTGCGTACCACCGGGGGGCTCCAGATCTGCTCGTTCCGCGGGGCACCCAGGGTGAGCATGTGGCGCAGGTCGCGAACGGTCTGTGCCGCACCGTCCCGGTCGGCCTTGTTCACCACGAACACGTCGGCGACCTCGAGGATCCCGGCCTTGGCCGCCTGCACGCCGTCGCCCGCGCCCGGTGCGAGGAGGACCACCGTGGTGTCGGCCAGTGCCACCACCTCGATCTCCGACTGCCCCACGCCGACGGTCTCCACCAGCACCACGTCACACCCGGCGGCGTCGAGTACGCGCAGCGCCTGGGGCGTCGACCAGGCCAGGCCGCCGAGGTGGCCCCGGCTGGCCATCGACCGGATGAAGACGCCGCTGTCGGAAGCATGCTCGGCCATCCGCACGCGGTCGCCGAGCAGCGCGCCCCCGGAGAACGGCGAGGACGGGTCCACGGCCAGGACACCCACCCGTCGGCCCTGCGCGCGCAGGACGCCCACCACCGCCGACGTCATGGTCGACTTGCCCACACCGGGAGCACCGGTCAAGCCGACCACGTGGGCCCGACCCGCGTGTGGAGCCAGCGCGGCCGCCACCTCCCGGAGCTGCTCGCGGCGTCCCGGAGCGTCGGACTCCACGAGCGACAGCAGACGGCCGACGGCGAGCGGCTCGCCGCGCAACGCCCGCTCGACGAGTCCTGCGACGTCGGGTGTTGCCATTCGGGACGCGCGAGCTCAGCCCGCAGCGGGCACGCGGATGATGAGCGCGTCGCCCTGCCCGCCGCCACCGCACAGTGCCGCCGCGCCGACCCCACCCCCGCGACGCCTGAGCTCCAGCGCGAGGTGCAGCGCGAGGCGCGCACCCGACATCCCGATCGGGTGGCCCAGCGCGATGGCCCCGCCGTTCACATTGACCTTGTCCGCGTCGAGGCCGAGCTTCCTGGTGGAGACGATGCCGACGGCGGCGAAAGCCTCGTTGATCTCCACGAGGTCAAGGTCGGTCGGCTCGATGCCCTCCTTCGCGCACGCCTTCGCGATGGCGTTCGCGGGCTGCTCGTGCAGGCTCGCATCGGGCCCGGCCACCACGCCGTGCGCGCCGATCTCGGCGAGCCAGGTCAGCCCCATCTCCTCGGCCTTCGCCTTGCTCATCACGACGACCGCGGCGGCTCCGTCGGAGATCTGCGACGCGGAGCCCGCGGTGATGGTGCCGTCGGAGGAGAACGCCGGGCGCAGCCTGGCGAGGCTCTCGGCGGTGGTGTCGGCGCGGATACCCTCGTCGGTGGCGAACTCCACCGGGTCACCCTTGCGCTGCGGAATCGACACCGGCGCGATCTCCTCGGCGAAGATGCCCTTCTGCGTCGCCGCGGCCGCCCGCTGATGCGAGCGGGCCGAGAACGCGTCCTGCTCGGCGCGCGTGAGCTCGTAGCGGCCGTTGTACTTCTCGGTCGACGCGCCCATGGCGACCTGGTCGAACGCGCAGAACAGGCCGTCGTGAGCCATGTGGTCGAGCATGGTCACGTCGCCGTATTTGAAGCCCTCACGCGACTTCCCCAGCAGGTGCGGAGCCTGCGTCATCGACTCCTGGCCGCCGGCCACGACGACGTCGTGCTCGCCCGCGCGAATGAGCTGGTCCGCCAGTGCGATCGCGTCCACGCCGGACAGACAGACCTTGTTGATCGACAGCGCGGGCACGTCCATGGGGATTCCGGCGGCGGCGGCGGCCTGCCGCGCCGGAATCTGCCCCGCACCCGCGGTGAGGACCTGACCCATGATCACGTAGTCCACCTGGTCGGGTGCCACACCCGCACGCTCGAGCGCGGCCTTGATGGCCACGCCGCCCAGTTGCGCACCGGAGAAGCCCTTGAGCGAACCCAGGAGGCGCCCCATCGGTGTGCGGGTTCCTGCGACGATGACGGATCCGGACACGTTTCCTCCAGCGACTGCGGTGGCGAGGGGTGGCGGCGACGATACCCGCCGGATCGGCTCATCCGCCCTGGCTGCGGCAGGCTCGACGTCGTGACGCGGCGCACAACCGCATGTCAACGCGATGACGGGTTACATTCCCGATATGGCAGTACACGCGCAGACAGGGCACGCGCAGGTCGCGGTGGCGAGATCCGGCGGCGAGCAGGCGGCCAGGACACACGGGGTCATAGGGGTCGACCATGTCGGCATCGCGGTGGCCGATCTGGACACGGCCATCGAGTGGTACGGCTCGACGTTCGGACTGGTCGTGACGCACACCGAGACGAACGAGGATCAGGGCGTGCGCGAGGCGATGCTGTCCGCACCCGGCGACACCGGGGCCGCGGTCCAGCTGCTGGCGCCGCTCCGACCGGATTCGCCGATCGGCAGGTTCCTGGACCGCAACGGGCCGGGCATCCAGCAGATGGCCTACCGCGTCGCCGACATCGACGTCATGTCCGCGGCCCTCCGCGGCCGGGGCATGCGCCTGCTCTACGACGAGCCGCGTCGCGGCACCGCCGGCTCGCGGATCAACTTCGTGCATCCGAAGGACGCGGGCGGTGTGCTCGTCGAGCTCGTCGAACTCGCCGGGCGGTCACCCGAGCGCTGACGAGGAGACCGGCAATCGTCACCGCCGCGGCGACGTCCCGACGTCGGCATGCGGACCCGATGGCGTCCGGACCCCGGTGGCGCTCGTCACCGTTCGCGGGGACGCTCCCCTCAACAGGTTCCGCTCACCATACTATGCAGTAACTAGTGGGATACCACGCAGACGTGATCCACCGGAGGTAGCCGTGCAGGAGATCCTCGACGCCATCCTCGCCGGAGAGCACGACGCGCTCGGCGGGCTCTCGGTACCCGACCACTACCGGGGCATGACGGTGCACGCGGATGAGTCGGAGATGTTCGCCGGCATCCCGTCGCGTGAGAAGGACCCACGAATGAGCCTGCACCTCGACGACATCCCGACCCCGGAGCTGGGCCCGGGTGAGGCGATCGTGGCCGTGATGGCGAGCGCCATCAACTACAACACGGTGTGGGCCTCGATCTTCGAGCCGATTTCGACCTTCACCTTCCTCCGGCGCTACGGCCGCATCTCCCCGCTCACCGCACGGCACGACCTCCCTTACCACGTCGTCGGATCCGACCTGGCCGGTGTCGTGCTGCGCACCGGGCCGGGCGTCAACGCGTGGAAGGCGGGCGACCAGGTCGTCGCCCACTGCCTGTCGGTGGAGCTGGAGAGCCCCGATGGCCACGGCGACACGATGATGGACCCCGATCAGCGCATCTGGGGCTTCGAGACCAACTTCGGCGGGCTCGCAGAACTGGCTCTGGTGAAGTCGAACCAGTTGATGCCCAAGCCCGCGCACCTCACCTGGGAGGAGGCCGCGGCTCCCGGTCTGGTGAACTCCACCGCCTACCGGCAGCTGGTCTCCCGCAACGGCGCCGGCATGAAGCAGGGCGACACGGTCCTGATCTGGGGCGCGTCAGGTGGGCTGGGCTCCTACGCGACGCAGTTCGCCCTCAACGGAGGAGCCACCCCGGTGTGCGTCGTGTCCTCGCCCGAGAAGGCCGAGATCTGCCTGAGGATGGGCGCCGAGCTGATCATCGACCGCAACGCGGAGGGCTACACCTTCTGGCGGGACGAGCACAACCAGGACCCGAAGGAATGGAAGCGGTTCGGAGCGAAGATCCGCGAGCTCACCGGCGGTGACGACCCCGACGTCGTCTTCGAGCACCCGGGCCGCGAGACGTTCGGCGCCAGCGTCTACGTCACCCGCCGCGGAGGCACGATCGTGACGTGCGCGTCCACGTCCGGGTACGAGCACACCTACGACAACCGCTACCTGTGGATGAACCTCAAGCGGATCGTCGGCTCGCACTTCGCCAACTACCGCGAGTCCTACGAGGCCAACCGGTTGATCTCCAAGGGCCTCATCCATCCGACGGTGTCGAAGGTCTACGCACTCGCCGACACCGGCCAGGCGGCGATGGACGTCCATTCCAACAGCCACCAGGGCAAGGTCGGGGTGCTGGCCCTGGCACCGGAGGAGGGGCTGGGCGTCACCGATCACGAGAAGCGTGCGAGGCACCTGCCGGCGATCAACCGCTTCCGCGGGGTCTGATCTCACCCGATGGTGAGGTTGCCCACCCTGAGACGCGCGACCGGGGTTCAGGTTGCGCCCGGTACGGTGACTTTCATGGTCGGAAATCCCCGCGCGTCACATTCCTCCGGGCGGTCCCGGTCCGACACCGCCTTCGACGTCGCGCGACGGGGGTATGACCAGGCGCAGGTCGACGCCCACCTGGCCCGGCTGGACGCCCAGATCCGGGTCATGGCCACCGACCGGCTGGCCACCGTCGACCAGGCCGACCAGTTGACCCGCGAGCTGGACGAGGCCCGGGACCGCACCGACCGCTTGCGTGCCCAGGTGCGCACGCTGGTGAGCCCGCCGCAGAGCGTGCAGGGCATGAGCGAGCGGATGCGCGCGATGCTGCGGCTGGCCGAGGACGAGGTGACCGAGATGCTCGGCCACGCGGAGACCGAGGTGAACAATCGGGTCCGTGAGGCCGAGAGCAGGGCTGTCCAGACCGTCGCCGACGCCGAGGCCGAGGCCGAAGGGATCCGAGCAGGTGCTCGCCTGGATGCGGAACGCCTCGCGGAGGACAGCGCCCGCGCCCGCGCCGAGCTCGAGGCCGCGAACAAGGCGGCTGCCGCCGCGCTGGCCGCCGAGCGTGCCGACGTCGAACGCCGCGTCTCCGTCGCCATCGCCGCGGCGGAGCAGGAGCAGGCGGCCGCCTGGGAGGAGTCGGAGCGCAGGCGCACCCTGATCGAGGAGGACTTCCTCCTGGCGATGAATCATCGCCGTGCGGAGGCGCTCGCCGCGTTGAAGGCCGAGCACCTCCTCGCCGGGCGGGAGATGACAGCTCAGCGCGAGGCCGCTGCGGCCACCGTCCGCGGTGAGGTCGAGCGGGCCCAGCTGGAGGCCCGGCGGATCGTCGCCGACGCCGAGCGTCGCGTCACTGAGCTCATCGCGCTCCGACGCCGCGTCGTGGAGCAACTCGGTAGCGCGCGGGCGGCCCTGGACCGCACGATCGGCGGGCTCGACCTCCTGCCCGGCGAGTCGGCCGCCGGTGCGGCGTCGGACTCCGCCGGCTCCGTCCGCGGCGGCGCCGCTCCGGCCGCACCCCCGGGCGCCCCCAGCGCGCCGGCCGTGACCAGCACCACAGCAATCGACACCGCGCCGGAGGCCGGCGACATGCCGGCGGCCGAGGACGTACCGGCAGCTGAGGACCACGCGGCGGTCGACGACACCCGAACCGGTATCCCGACGGTTGCGGCCGACGCCGGCGCGGCCGACACCTCGGTGGTGGACGTCGGCAGCGGTACGCAGACCGACGATCCCGCCGCGGCGACGACGCCCGGGCGCTCGACGACGAAGGGGGGCCCACGCCGCCCCACGCCGCGCCGCCGATCCGCGGCAGGAGTCGCCCGCCGCTCGTGACGGACGGCGTCCGGACGGGGCCCCCGCCGCCCGACGACGAGGCGCATCACCGCCACGATCACCGGCGCCGGCCACCGGGCCGCCGGTGTGCGCGGGCCGCCCAGCACGGGGCGTGCCAGTGGCGGCGGTCGTCCACCGATCCGTACTCCGCGGCCGGCCACGTCACCAGGTGCGGCGTTCCGGCGGGGATGAGCTGATCACAGCCCGGACAGCGGTACTCCTTGGCCGACGACGAGCCGGGCACGCTCCGTACCATCCACTCGCCGTCCGGCCCGGTCTCCGCACGGGTGAACGAGGCCGACCGCAGCGGGACGTGCTCGTCGCGCCGGGAGGATCGGCGGGGCCGGTTCGTGCGGACCATGGTCAGGGAACGCAGTCGGCGTCGGAACTCGTCCCGCGGCTTCTCTCAGCGGGCCGCGTAGTCGCGGAAACCGTGGCCGGTCTTGCGCCCGAGCCGACCGGCCGTCACGAGGTGTTCCAGCAGGGGTGCGGGGGCGAACCCGGCTTCCCGGAACTCCTGGTAGAGCGAACGCTCGATGGCCAGCGACACGTCCAGGCCGACGACATCGAGAAGCTCGAAGGGGCCCATCGGGAGTGCGCAGCCGGTCTTCATGGCGGCGTCGATGTCATCGGCGGTCGCGTAGTGCGCCTCGAGCATCTTCACCGCGTCGTTGAGGTAGGGGAACAGCAACGCGTTCACGATGAACCCGGCGCGGTCCCCGCACGACACCGGCACCTTCCCCAGGCGCTCGCACAGCGCGAGGGACGTCGCGGCCACGTCGGCCGCGGTGGTGATCGTGGAGACGATCTCCACCAGCTTCATCGCAGGCGCCGGGTTGAAGAAGTGCAGGCCGACGACGTCGGACGGCCGCGAGGTCGCAGCGGCGCACTCCACCACCGGCAGCGACGACGTCGTGGTGGCCAGGATGGCGCCGGGCTTGCAGATCTCGTCGAGCGCGCCGAACACCGCCCGCTTGACGTCGAGCTCCTCGGCGACGGCCTCGACCACGATGTCGGCGTCTGCGAGGTCCTCCAGTCGGGTGGTTCCGGTGATCCGGGCCATCGTGGCGTCCCGGTCGGGCTCCGTGAGACGGCCCTTGACCACGGACTTCTCCAACGACTTCCGGATCCCCGCGATCGACCCGTCGACCTTGGAGTCGCTGCGGCCGCGCACGACGACGTCGAACCCGGCCTTCGCGAACACCTCGACGATGCCCGAGGCCATCGTGCCCGTGCCGACCACACCGACCTGCTGCACGTCGCGCAGCGTCACGTCCGCGGGCACCGTTGCGGACGGGGTCTCCGCATCGGCGACGATCGCGGAGCTGTGGGGCTTCGCATAGGTGTAGAAGCCGCGGCCGCTCTTGCGACCGAGCAACCCCGCGGTGATCATCTGCTTGAGGACGGGCGCGGGCGCGTGCGTCTGGTTGCGGGACTGCCGGTACATCGTGTCGAGGATCTCGTAGCTCGTGTCGAGCCCGATCAGGTCGAGCAGGGCCAGTGGGCCCATCGGGTAGCCGCAGCCGTGGCGCATGGCGGCGTCGAGGTCCTCGCGGCGGGCGTAGCGCTGCTCGTACATCTGCGCGGCGTGGTTGAGGTAGCCGAACAGCAGGGCGTTCGCGATGAAGCCCGCGCGGTCGCCGATGACCACGGGCACCTTGTCCAGTGTGGCCGCGAAGTCCTGCAGGTCGTCGACGACGTCCTGCTCGGTGACGACCGTGCGCACCAGTTCCACGAGCTTCTGCACCGGGGCGGGGTTGAAGAAGTGCATACCGACGACCTTGCCCGGACGGCCGGTGCGCACCGCGAGCTCGGTGACCGACAGCGACGAGGTGTTGGACGCGAGGATCACCTCGGGCCGGCAGACCTTGTCGAGCTCGGCCAACACCTGCGCCTTGAGGTCCAGGCTCTCCGGCACCGCCTCGACGACGAGATCGGCGTCGGCCAGGTCGGCCAGCGACGTGGTGGTGACGATCCGGGCGAGAAGTGCGTCGGCGCTCTCCTGCGTGAGCTTGCCGCGGCCGACGGCGCGGGCTGTGGACGTCTCCAGATGGATGCGGCCCCGCGCGACGGCGTCGGTGTCGATCTCCACCGCGATCACGTGGCGCCCGCTGCGGGCGAACACCTCGACGATGCCCGCGCCCATGGTGCCCAGGCCGACCACTCCGACCGTCCGGAACTCGCGTGTCACGCCTTACCTCCGCCGTTGGACCGACCCGCATCCTCCCATTCCCCCACAGTGCCCGGCTGTGACGGTGCCCTCGTGCGCTACCGCCCGTGTCGCAGCTTCACGACTCCCAGCAGCGCTCGCATACCCCGTGACGTGCGCCGGAAGCTCGTCACGGCGATGGGAAGGGCGAAGCGCTGACGGGTCACGGCCTGCGGGCGGGTGAACTCGCGCAGCCCGTCCTCACCGTGGATGCGGCCGAAGCCCGAGTCGCCGACGCCACCGAACGGCAGGCTCGGTATGCCGGCGAACGAGATCACGCTGTTGATCGACACCATGCCGCAGCGCAGCCTGGTCGCGATCTCCTCGCCGCGGGCCTTGGAGAACACGGTCGCGCCCAGGCCGTAGCCCGTCGCGTTGGCGCGGCGCACGGCCTCGTCGACGTCGGGCACCCGGTTGACGACCAGCAGCGGTCCGAACGTCTCCTCCCGGACGGCGGTGCTGTCCTCGGGCACGTCGAGGATCACGACCGGGTCGACGAACGGCGGCCGTACCGACTCGACCCCGCCGACCACCGCACGTCCGCCGCGGGCCAGTGCGTCCTGCACGTGTCCGCGCACCACGTCGGACTGCGAAGCCATGGTCATCGGCCCGAACTCCGCCCCGGGGTGCACCGCTCGGGCGCGGGACACGACCTCGGCGGTGAACGCGTCGGCCACCGCGTCGTGCACGTAGACGCGCTCGACGCCCACGCAGGTCTGCCCGGCGTTGGACATCCCGCCCCAGACCGCGGCGTCCGCGGCGGCCCCGAGATCGGCGTCGGCGTCGACGATCATGGGGTCCTTGCCGCCGCACTCGATCAGCACCGGCGTCAACGTCTCCGCGCAGGTGGCCATCACCCGCTTGCCGGTGGCCGTCGACCCGGTGAAGGCGATCTTGCCGATGCCCGGGGCCCGGCAGAGCGCTGCGCCCGTCTCACCCGAACCGGTGACCACCTGGAACAGCGCCCGGCCCTCGACGATCTCGGCGAGCGAGTCGGCCAGCGCCGTGCCGACGCCGGGCGTCAGCTCGCTGGGCTTGAACACGACGGCGTTGCCGGCCGCGAGCGCGTAGGCGATGGACCCCATCGGCGTGAACACCGGGTAGTTCCACGGACCGATGACCCCCACGACACCGATCGGGGCGTAGCGCAACGATGCCGCCTGGTTGCTCATCAGCAGGCCGGCGGGGACCGTACGGCGCTTGAGGACCCGCTCGGCGTGCTTCGCGGCCCAGTCGAGGTGGTCGATCGCCAGCACGAGCTCGAGCCGCGCGTCGTCGAAGGGCTTGCCGGTCTCGTCGCACACGACGCGGGCGAGGTCGTCGATGCTGCGGACGAGCGCCTTGCGCCACTCCCCGAGCCGGCGCCGCCGCTCCGCGAAGCCGAGCCCGCCCCACCACTTCGCGGCATCCCCGGCCCGTGCCACCGCAGCCTCGACAGCGGCGGCGTCGTGCACCGGGTGGGTCCCGACGACGGCGCCGGTGCGGGGGTCGTGCGACGCGAAGGTGGTGGGGATGGGCACCTCGGTGGCGGTCACGCCGACCAGCGTAGAGCGCCCGACGTCACTCCGGCACGCCGAACTCGGCTCGGGTCCCCGATGCCGCGGGGCCTCAGAACAGGCGCAGGTCGGTGGACTCCGTGCCACGCAGGGTGTCGTAGTCCAGTACCACGCAGCGGATGCCGCGGTCCTGGGCCAGGGTGCGGGCCTGCGGCTTGATCTGCTGCGCCGCGTAGACGCCCGCGACGGGGGCGAGGAGCGGGTCGCGGTTCATCAGCTTGAGGTAGCGGGTGAGCTGCTCGACCCCGTCGATCTCGCCGCGACGCTTGATCTCCACGGCCACGGACGAGCCGCCGCCGTCGCGGCACAGCAGGTCGACGGGCCCGATCGCCGTCATGTACTCGCGGCGGACGAGCGTGAAGCCCTCGCCGAGCGTGGTCGGGTGGGCGGCGAGCAACTCCTGCAGGTGCGCCTCGACGCCGTCCTTGACCAGCCCGGGATCGACGCCGAGGGTGTGGCTGGTGTCGTGCAGGACCTCGTCGATGGTGATGACGAGCGACTCGTCGGCCTTGTTGCGGACCGTCCAGACGCCGGGCTGCTCCTCGAGCCAGCACGGCGGGCTCATCCAGTTCAGCGGCTTGTAGGCGCGGTCGTCGGCGTGGATGCTCACCGACCCGTCCGCCTTGACCAGCAGGAGCCGCGGCGCCATCGGCAGGTGCGCGGTGAGGCGCCCGACGTAGTCCACCTGACAGCGAGCGATGACAAGACGCACCGGGGGACCCTAGCGGCCCGATCTGCGCGCGGGCCGGCAGGCGGCGCGCGCACCCCCGCTCGCGCCGGATCCACCCACCCGGCACGGTGTGCGTCGTGGAGATGCTCAGCAGCCGCCAGGTCTACGCCAACAGCTGGATGACGGTCCGTGAGGACACGATCCGGCGGTCCGACGGCACCCACGGCATCTACGGGGTGGTCGACAAGCCGACGTACGCGCTGGTCATCCCCCGCGACGGTGACCGGCTGCATCTCGTCGAGCAGTTCCGTTACCCGGTGCGGGAGCGATGCTGGGAGTTCCCGGCGGGCACCGCGCCGGACCGCGCCGCCGTCGACCCGGCCGATCTGGCCGTCCGCGAGCTGCAGGAGGAGACCGGCCTCGTCGCCGCCCGGATGGAGCTCATCGGTCGCCTCGACGTCGCGCCGGGGATGTCGAGCCAGCGGGGCACGGTGTGGCTCGCGACCGGGCTGACGGCCGGGCCCGCCCGCCGGGAGGCGACCGAGCAGGACATGCGTTCGGTGTGGTTCGCCTCCGACGAGGTGGAGGCCATGGCGGTGCGAGGTGAGATCACCGACTCCCAGACCCTCGCCGCCTACCTGCTGCTGCAGCTCCACGACCGGCGCTGACAGCGGCGGCGATCCACTGACACGCACGGCGTACCGGGCTACCGTTGATGGATGGCCGACCACGGGCGCCCAGCCGGATACGAGCACATCGCGGTGAAGTACGACGGCGACACGGTGCGGATCACGATGAACCGGCCCGAACGGCGCAACGCGCTGTCCGAGGCGCACCTGCTCGAACTGCTCGACGCGTTCGAGACCGCGGGCCGATCCGAGGCCACGGGCATCGTGCTCGGCGCGGAGGGCCGGGCGTTCTCGGCCGGCCACGACTTCGCCGACGTCGCCGCGCGCGACCTGGCCGGAGTCCGCGACCTGCTGCGGTTGTGCACGCGCGTCATGCGGACGGTCCAGGAGGTGCCGCAGGTCGTGATCGCCCGCGTCCAGGCGATCGCGACCGCCGCGGGCTGCCAGCTCGTCGCGTCCTGCGACCTCGCGGTCGCCGCCGAGTCGGCGGCGTTCGCCCTGCCCGGCGGCAAGGGCGGCTGGTTCTGCCACACCCCCGCCGTACCGGTGGCACGCACCGTCGGCCGCAAGCGCCTCATGGAGCTGGCACTGACCGGCGACCCCGTCGACGCGGCGACCGCCGCTGAGTGGGGTCTGATCAACTACGCCGTCCCGGACGACGAGCTCGATTCCCGAGTCGAGCACCTGCTCGCCCGTGCCACCCGGGGCAGCCGCTTCGGCAAGGGCGTCGGCAAGCAGACCCTCTACGCGCAGCTCGACCGCCCCGAGGCCGACGCCTACGCGATCGCCGTGGAGGTGATGGCGTCGCTGTCGCAGAGCCCGGGTGCGCGGGAGGGCATGACGTCGTTCCTGGAGAAGCGCCCTGCGGTGTGGGCCGACTGAACGCCCCCGGGAACGCGACACCTCCAGCTGATGCGTGTGATGCAGTAGTCTTAGCATCATGCGCACCACGGTCTCGATCTCCGATGAGTTGCTGCTCGCGGCTCTCGAGCCGAGGCGCGACCGCCCGGCCGTCCCCGTCTTCCGGAGCGGCACCGGTCCCCGCCCCGGTATCGATCTCGCCTCGAACAGGGCGCTGCACGAGGCGCTGGACGAGGGCGTCGAGCTCAACGCCCTGCGCTGAGGATGTACCTGCTCGACGTCAACGTGGTGCGCGCCGCCCACCGTGGCGATCACCCGCAGCACCGCGTCGTCCGCGCCTGGTTCGACGGTCTGCTCGCCGGGGAGGAGCCGTTCACCGTGCCGGCCACCGTGTGGGCGTCGTTTCTTCGCATCGCCACCAACCAGCGGATCTTCCCGGTCCCGACGCCGCGAGCCGCAGCGTTCGCGTTCGTCGACAGCACCTCCGCACAGCCCCACCATCTGCCCACCGGTCCCGGGCCACGCCACCTGACGCTCCTGCGCACCATGTGCGACGAGGCCGATGCGCTCGGCGACCTCGTGCCGGACGCAGTGCTCGCCGCTCTGGCCGTCGAGCACCACTGCACCGTCGCGACGCTGGACCGTGACTTCGCCCGCTTCCGCTCGTGCCGCCACGAGCTCCTCCGAACCTAGGAACAGTGCCACGCCCCACCGCGACGTGGGCGATGGGCCGCCCACGGCACGCCCCCGTCCCCCTTGTGCCTGCTCGATGCGAGAAGATCGGCGCATGGTGTTGCGTATCGCGGGGCTCCCGGTGTGGGTCGGACCCTCGGAACTGATCGCCGGTGTCCGGGCGACGATGGGGTGGACCGACGACGCGGTCGAACTGGTCGCCGGGCTCCCACAGCGCGTCGCGAGCCTGCTCGACGAGTTCGAGGGCCTGGTCGGGCGCGTGTCGCGGATCGCCGAACGCGCCGACTCCCTGGTGGACCGGGCCGAGGCGATCGTGGGCTCACTCGACGGGGTCCTCGTCGATGTCCGCACCGCCGTCGACCGGGTCGACGGCGTCCTGTCCGATGCCGGCACCCTGGTCGAGCGGACCGGCCCGTTGCTCGACGAGGTCCACACCGTCGCGGGTGGGGCGGCCGCGCTGATCTCGCGGGCCGGAGATGTCGCCGACGGGGCGGCAGTGCTGGTCGCCCGCGCGGACGGAGTGGCCGAGGGCGCAGCAGGGCTCGTCGCCCGCGCCGACACCGTCGCCGAGGGCGCAGCAGGGCTCGTCGCCCGCGCCGACACCGTCGCCAAGGGCGCAGCAGGGCTCGTCGCCCGCGCGGACGGAGTGGCCGAGGGGGCAGCAGGGCTCGTGGCCCGCGCGGACACTGTCGCCGAGGGCGCGGCCGGGCTGGTCACCAGGGCCGGGCAGGTGGCCGAGGGGGCCTCCGAGGTGATCTCCGGGGCCGAGGCCACCAGCAACACGGCCAGCCGGCTCATCGGGCTCTACCAGCCGCTGGCCGAGAAGGCCGCGCCGCTCGCCCAACGGTTCGTGGAAGACTTCTCCCAGGCCGAGCTGGACGCCGCGATCCGCATGATCGACCAGCTCCCCCAGCTCACCCACCATGTGGAGACCGACGTCATGCCGATCCTGGTCACCCTGGACCGCGTCGGGCCCGACGTCCACGAGTTGCTCGACGTCCTGAAGGACGTCCGGCTCGCCGTACAGGGCATCCCAGGGTTCAAGATGCTGCGTCGCCGCGGCGAGAACAAAGAGGCGGAGGCCGAGGCGAACGGCGGCTGAGACGTAGGGCGACCGGGGCGTAGGGCGGACGCGGCTGAGGCGACCGCGCTCCGACCCCCTACCGGTGCGACTCCAGGACCAGGCTGACGATCCTGTCCATCATCTCGGTCAGCTTGTAGTCCTTCGGGGTGAACACCGCGGCGACGCCGCAGCGACGCAGCGTCTCCGCGTCCTCGGGCGGGATGATCCCGCCGACCACGACGAGGACGTCGTCCGCGCCCGCGGCCCGCAGCCCGTCCACCACCGCCGGTACCACCTCCAGGTGCGATCCCGACAGCACCGACAGCCCGACGACGTGCACCCCCTCCTGCACCGCGGCCGCGACGATCTGCGCCGGGGTGAGGCGAATGCCCTGGTAGATCACCTCGAAGCCGACGTCCCGGGCCCGGACGGCCACCTGCTCGGCGCCGTTGGAGTGGCCGTCGAGGCCGGGCTTGCCCACGAGCATGCGCAGCCGTGACCCGAGCTCCTCACCCGCCGCGCGGACGCGCTCGCGGATCGCCGCGATGTCGGCGCCCGGCTCACCCGTGCCGACCGCCGCCGACACCCCCGTCGGCGCCCGGAACTCCCCGAACACCTCACGCAACACGGCCGCCCACTCCCCCGTGGTGACCCCGGCCTTCGCGCAGGTGATGGAGGTGGCCATCAGGTTGGCGTCGGTCTTGGCGGCGTCCCGCAGCGCGGTCAACGTGCTCTCGACGGCACTCGCGTCACGTCCGGCGCGCCAGGCGCCGATCGCGGCGACCGCGGTGGCCTCCGTCGCCGGGTCGACGGTCTCGATCGCCGCCGCGCCGTGGGCCTGCAACGGGCTGGGCTCGGTGGTGTCGAACCGGTTGACGCCGACGACGACGTGCTCACCGGACTCCATCCGGCGGCGCCGCTCCGACAGCGACGACACGAGTTCGCCCTTCATGTAGCCGTTCTCCACCGCGGCGACCGCCCCGCCCATCTCCTGCACCCGGTCGATATAGTGGGGGGGCCGCGCGCCCGGGAGACCGGCCAATGACCGGCCCCACCCCGCGGCCACCAAACAGGCAAGGGGACAAAGATCAAAAAA
>JAJAZD010000044.1 GCA_026785945.1 Pseudonocardia sp.
CCCCGTTCGACGGGGGGTGTCGCCGCGGACGGGGAGCACGGGCGTCGTGTCGAGTCGTGAGTCAGCCGCCTCAACGCCTCCTCGCCCTGGCCGCAGGTATCAGGCGCAACTGGGCACTCGACGTCACCGCAGAACGAACACCGGTCGTCGACGACCGCTGAACACCAACTTCACGGAATCACTCATCTAGGCCGATAGCGGCGATGGCCAGCCCGACTCGACGTGAGATGATCATGTGCTCCTCCAACAGATCGGTCGCCGCCTTGGCGACACGGACCGTCACGGCCGCGACCAGCGCGCTGGGTGTTGCGGCCTTGGGAAGGGCTCGCATCAACCGGACGAGCGGAAGCAGCGAGCAACCCTGAAATCGACCTGAAACCGCGGGAGGTCCCTCCTGGCCACAGCGGGGTCCTGCCACTGGGGGAGGATATGTCCCATGACGATCGTGTCCGACCCGGATCTGCAGATCCCCACCGAGCTCAAGCCCTTCGACGGCCGCTTCGGCTGCGGCCCGTCCAAGGTCCGTCCGGCCCAGCTGACCGCACTGGCCGGCGCAGGCGCGGCCGTCATGGGCACCTCCCACCGCCAGAAGCCGGTGAAGTCGCTGGTCGGGCGCGTTCGGACGGGCCTCGCCGAGCTGTTCTCGCTGCCCGAGGGCTACGAGGTCGTACTGGGCAACGGCGGTTCCACCGCGTTCTGGGACGCCGCCGCATTCGGGCTGGTCCGTGAGCGGGCGTTGCACCTGACCTACGGCGAGTTCTCGGCCAAGTTCGCCGAGTCGACCCGCGGCGCCCCCTTCCTGGCCGACCCGGTCGTTGTCAAGGCCGACCCGGGCAGCGCCCCGGTCCCGCAGGCCGACCCGACGTGCGACGTGCTGGCCTGGGCCCACAACGAGACCTCCACGGGCGTCTCGGTACCCGTGGAGCGCCCCGACGCGGCGGTAGACGGCCAGCTCGTCGTGGTCGACGCCACCTCGGGCGCGGGCGGGCTGCCGGTGGACATGGCTCAGGCCGACTCCTACTACTTCGCCCCCCAGAAGGGCTTCGCCTCAGATGGCGGCCTGTGGATCGCGCTGATGAGCCCGGCGGCGCTGGAGCGGGTGGCCGAGCTGGCCGCCGTGCCGTCCTCGAACCGCTGGATCCCGCCGTTCCTGTCGCTGGCCACCGCGGTGGACAACTCGCTCAAGGACCAGACCTACAACACCCCGTCGGTCGCCACGCTGTTCCTGATGGCCGAGCAGATCGACTGGATGATGGGCCTGGGCGGACTCGACGCGTGCGTCGCGCGCACGGCGGACTCGTCGGGCCGGCTCTACTCCTGGGCCGAGAAGTCCGACTTCGCCACACCGTTCGTCACCGAGCCGGCACACCGCTCGCAGGTGGTCGGCACGATCGACCTCGCCGACTCCGTGGACGCCGCCGCCGTCGCCGCGACACTGCGCGCCAACGGCATCGTCGACACCGAGCCCTACCGCAAGCTCGGCCGCAACCAGCTCCGCATCGGGATGTTCCCGGCCGTCGAGCCGGACGACGTCTCGGCCCTCACGGCCTGCATCGACTGGGTCGTCGAGCGCAGCGCCTGACGACCCACACAGGACACGCGAGGGCGGACGGGTCCTCCGCACCGGCGCGCCTCCGTGTCAGGTTGCGATCCGACAACTACCGTCACCCGGACGGGCAGACCAGAGAGCGGGGAGGCCGTCGATGCGAGCGCTGCGAGTCGTCGGGATCACCGAGGACGGTGGGGAGTTCTCCCTCGTCCTCGAGGACCCCGGACGGCGGGAGCGTTTCACCGTGCCGGCCGACGAGCAGCTGCGGGCTGCCGCCCGTGGAGACCTGACCCGGCTCGGACAGATCGCCATCGAGTTGGAGAGTCAGTTGCGCCCACGTGAGATCCAGGCCCGTATCCGCGCCGGAGCGTCCGTGGAGCAGGTCGCCTCGGCCGCCGGCGTGCCCCTGCAGAAGATCGAACGCTTCGCCTACCCCGTCCTGCTCGAACGTTCCCGCACCGCCGACGTGGCCCAGCGAGCCCATCCCGTCCGGTCCGACGGTCCGGACGTCCGGATGCTCGGTGACGTCGTCGCCCACACGTTCGGGGTGCGCGGGCAGGAGTACACCGAAGCGGAGTGGGACTCCTGGAAGGGCGAGGACGGCAAGTGGGTCGTCGCCCTGTCCTGGCGCGCGGGCCGCTCCGACAACCGCGCGCACTGGACGTTCCAGCCCGGTGCGCACGGTGGCACCGTGACCGCCGTCGACGAGAACGCCAGCGACCTCGTCGAGGGCCTGCCCGCCAAGCCGTTGCGCACCGTCGGCCCGGTGATCGGCATCGCACGGGCCGAGGAGCCCTTCCCCGCACCGAGCCCGGTGGAGGAACTGCGCGCCGCCGTATCCGACACGGCGCGCGGATCCCGCCCGCCCGCCCGTACGAGCGCCGAGCCGAGCCGACCGCTGCCCTCCGTCCAGCGCAGGACCGAGCCCGCCGAGCCCGCTCCCCAGGCCTCCGAGCCCACTCCCCCGGCCGCCGACGCCACCCCCCGGCCCGCCGCCGAGGCCACTGCCGAGGCGCCCGCGGCGACGACGCCGGCCGCAGCCCGGCCGCACCACGAGGAGCCGTCGGCACCGCCCGCCGCCGATACCGGTGAACCGGAGCTGGCCCGGACCGAGCCCGCCGCCGAGCAGCAGCCCGACCCCGGCCCCGCGGCGAACCGGCGGACGAAGAAGGGCAAGCCCGTCATGCCGTCCTGGGACGAGGTGCTGCTGGGCGTGCGCGGCCAGCGCTGACGCTGCCGTGCGGGGGCGTCAGCCCGACGGGCCCAGCAGCCCGAGCAGGAGCACCGTCCAGGCGGCACCCAGCCCGACCAGCGCGCCCACCGCGGGCCACCGCCAGAAAGGTGCGCGCCGCAGCATGTACAGCGACGGCGACAGCCCCAGCCCGATGAGCAGGTTCGCGGGCAGCCAGAGCGGGCCGAACGCGTCGGCGAACGTCCGGCTGAGCACCACGTCGGCGACCGCCACCAGTACGGCGAAGAACGCCGCGACGGGCAGCCCGGTCGCCCACGGCGTGGGTCCGGGAGGCTCGGCGGCGAGCCCGGGGATCGGTCCCGTGGTGCCGACCCGTACCGGCTCCGTCTCACCCGTCACCGGGTCGACGAGATCGACGGGCCGCCCCAGGACGTCGGCCACCCGTGCGGCGAGCTGGCGGCCGCGACGGCGCAGCAGGACCACCTCCTCGGGACGGCCCGTGCGGGTGACGGCCGTGGCGAACACCGCCCACTCGCGCAGCGCCTCCTGCAGCTCGACGGGCAACGGCGGGTCGCCCGGCTGCCGGTCCGCGAGAACCACGTGATGGACCCCCGATCCTTCGTCGATCAGCCTAGGGGTGGGGCCATGGTGTGAAAGGCCACCGCTGCGGCCGTCGCCACATTGAGGGAATCGACTCCCGTGGCCATCGGGATCCGCACGGCCACGTCGGCCGCGGCCAGCGCGGCGTCGGACAGGCCCGGACCCTCGGCACCGAGCAGCAGGGCGACCCGTTCGCCGCGCAGGCCGGCGGAGGAGATCGGGACGGCGCCGGGCGCCGGTGTCAGCGCGACGACCCGCAGACCGGCCGCCCGCAGGACGTCGAGCGATCCGGGCCACTCTCCCGGCAGTTCGGCGAACGGCACCCTCAGCACGTGTCCCATCGAGACGCGCACGCTGCGTCGGTAGAGGGGGTCGGAGCAGCGCGGTCCGAGCAGCACGCCGTTCACGCCGAGAGCTGCGGCGTTGCGGAACAGGGCTCCGAGATTCTCGTGGTCGTTGACGGCCTCGCACACCGCCACCACGCGGGCGGTATCCGCGAGCGCGGTCGGATCCGGCGGGGCGGCCCGGTCGGCGACCGCGAGCACGCCCCGGTTGAGGTGGAACCCGACGATCGACGACAGGGTGTCCGCGTCGGTGGCGTACGCCGGCACGTCGACGCCCACCAGGTCGTCTGCCAGCTCGTCGAGCCGTCGCGGCACGCCCAGCAGCGACCGGACCGGGTAGGGCGACCCCAGCAGCCTGCGCACCACCACCACACCCTCCGCGATCACCAGGCCGCGCCCGCCGGGACGGTCGGGGCGACGGTCGGCGGCGCTGAGGTCGCGGTAGTCGTCCACGCGCGGGTCGGACACGTCGACGACAGCGGTGATGGTGGCCACGGGTCGGCATCGTCGCAGGCAGCCGTACCGCGGGCCGCACCCGTCATCCGGTCAGCCGTAGCGGCGGGATCGCCGCGCGTGTCACGGTGGACACCCGATCGGGCGACGCCATGGCCGGGGGAAGAGGTCATGGAGGGCTACGCACGCATGGGCCAGGACGTCGACCGGATCACGTTCAGTCGACGAGATCGCCAGCGGTACCGGGCCAAGGTGCAGCGCTGTATCGATGCACTCGCGGTCATGCTGCGCGACCATCCGTTCGCCCGGGACGAGCCGATGACAGGGATCGAGGTCGAGCTCAACCTCGTCGACGACGAGCTCGAGCCTTCCCTTGCCGGAGCGGACGTACTGCGGGCCATCGACGGATCGGAGTTCCAGTCCGAGCTCGGCCGGTGGAACCTCGAGCTGAACCTGCCGCCGCGGCCGCTGCCCGGCGACGAGTGGCGTCACCTCGAGCACCAGCTGCTCGGCGAGCTCGCCACCGCGCAGGCCAAGGCACAGGACTGCGGCTCACAGCTGGCGGTCATCGGTATCCTGCCCACTCTCGAGCACCGGCACCTCGTGCCGGAGGCGCTCTCGGCCGACGAGCGCTACACGATGCTCAACGAGCAGATGCTGCACCTGCGCGGTGAACCGATCCGCCTCGACATCGCCGGTGACGACCCGTCCGGTCGGCACGCCGTGGCGCCGCAACACCTCGTGGCCGACTTCGACTCCATCGCACCCGAGGCCGCGTGCACGTCGATGCAGCTGCATCTGCAGCTGCACCCCGAATCCTTCGCCGGCTACTGGAACGCCGCGCAGTGCGTCGCCGGCGTGCAGCTGGCCGTCGGGGCGAACTCGCCGTTCCTGCTCGGCTCACGGCTGTGGGCCGAGACCCGGATCCCGCTGTTCGAGCAGTCCTGCGACGTCCGCTCGGTGGAGCTGCGCAACCAGGGCGTGCGGCCGCGGGTGTGGTTCGGCGAGCGCTGGATCACCTCGATCCTCGACCTGTTCGCCGAGAACGGGCGGTACTTCCCCGGGCTCATGCCGGTCACCGAGGACACGGACCCGATGGAGGAGCTGCGGGCCGGGCGGGTGCCGGAGCTCGACGAGCTGCGCCTGCACAACGGCACGATCTGGCGTTGGAACCGGCCGGTCTACGACATCGCCGGTGGTGTGCCGCACGTCCGGGTGGAGAACCGTGTCCTGCCGGCCGGGCCCACGGCCGTCGACATGGTGGCGAACGCGCTGTTCTTCTACGGGCTGCTGCGCGTGCTGGTGGAGGCCGACAGGCCCCTGTGGAGCTCCATGTCGTTCGAGGCCGCCGAGGAGAACTTCACCACCGCGGCCCGGCACGGCATGGAGGGCCCCCTGTACTGGCCGGGCAGCGGCTGGATCCGGCCCGACGAGCTGGTCCTGCGCAAGTTGCTGCCGCAGGCCGCCGAAGGGCTCGCCCGCTGGGGTGTGGCGCGCGAGGTCACCGACCGCTACCTGTCGGTGATCGAGCAGCGCTGCATCACGCGCCGGACCGGCGCGTCGTGGCAGCTCGACACGGTTGCGGCGCTCGAGCAGCGCGGCGCCGACCGCCCGGCCGCACTGCGCGGGATGCTCGACCGCTATCTCCGATTCTCGACGGCCAACGAGCCCGTGCACGCCTGGGACCAGCTCTGATCCCGGTCTGACACCGGCCCGCCGTTCACCTTCGCAAACCGTCTCCTCGTTCGGCCACGGGGCGACCCCCTCGGCTCATACAGTCGGCTCCACCTTGCCGGTGGCGACACCGCCGGGGATCTCAGCCAGTCGTCCTGCGCCCGCCGCGCCTGCCGCGGGCCGCGATTCCGCACGCCCGCAGACGGGGGAACCATGCCCGAGACACACACCCGGCCCCCCGGATCCGGCCTGTGGCCGGGCGAGCGGTGACGCCCATGGCGCGCTTCCGCCTCTTCGGCAGGCCCGCCCCGGCCGGCGCCGACGGGCCGGCTCCGTTCCCGGGTCACCCCTCGTCGCCGTACGGTCCGCCGCCCCGGTGGGGCGGTCCCCCACCGATCGGCGCGGGCGCCCCCTGGCCGAGCTCCGACGCCGGGCCCGCCACGCGTTCCGCGCGACCGGCGCCGTCCCGCCCCGTGAGCGACGACCCGCCCACCGACCCGTTCGGCTTCCCCCCGGTCACCGCGTCCGGGCCGGGCCGGCCCTCACGCCCCGATCCGGTGCCCGACGCCGCGGAGGCCGCCGCGCTCGCCGGCGCGTTCGCCGTCGACTACCTGTCGTGGGACCAGGACGATCCGGAGCGCCGCGGCCGCGTCCTGCTCGACTACCTGCCCACCCCGGGCAGCGACCCGGCCCGGCTGGGCTGGTCGGGCCGTGGTCGCCAGCGTGCCGAGTTCGCGCTGCCCGGGCGGGTCCGACCCGACGGCGACGGCCGCCTGCTCGTCGACGTGCGGGTACGCGTCACGCCCTACCGGTCCGTCGGCGACCACGGGGTCGACGCGAGCGCGCCTTCCGAGCCCGAACCCGACATCGCCGGCGTGCCCGCCGCCGCGCCCGCCCCCACCGGCCGGGGCTGGCGCAGCCTCGCCTCGTACTGGATCCGGCTGAGCGTGCCCGTCGCGCTGGACGGCGGGCGGCTCGTCGTCGACGCCTGGGAGGAGACCCTCGGCGAGGAGGCCGCGGCACCCGCCGCGGTCCGACCCACCCCCGACGACCACACGCTCGCCGACGACGACCCGCTGGCCGAGCCCCACACGAGCGGCGCGTGGTGAGCCCGATGCGTGTGCCGGTGGTCGTCGGACTCGATCGTCGGGTCGGCACCACCACCGTCGCCGCGGGCCTGCACGCACAGGACGCCGGCCACCTCGACCCCGGCCCACGCGACTCCGCACAGCGCGACCCTGGACCACGCGACCCCGCACAGCGCGACCCCGGACCACGCGACCCCGCACAGCGCGACCCCGCACAACGCGACCCCGGACGCAGGGCGGCCACGGCCGACATCGTCGTCTGCGGGTCCGCCGCCGCCGCGCTGGCGCGCGCCGGGTCGCTGGTGCTCGCCCCCGCCGGGCCGCGACCCGTGCTCGCCGTGGCCGGCTACACCGTCCGGGCACGTCTGCACGCGCTCGACGCCCGGTTCGGTTCCGTCGTGGTGATGCCGCAGGTCCTGCGGTGGCACGACCTCGGCCACCCGCTCGACGACGTGGGCGCGCTGCTCGGACAGCCGTCCGACCATCTCCCCCTCCCCCTGCGCGCCTACGCCAGCGCGTTGCGGGCCATCACCACGGCCGTGCTCGCATCGGGTCAGCTGGAACACCCCGCCGCGCCGGCGATGTCGCGACCGAGCCCGGTCGAACTGTGCCGTGGTCCGTATCCGGTGGTCCGTGCCGCGGTCCGTCCGGCGCGGACCTCCCCACCCCGGCCGGCGCCGGTGGCGCGGCAAGGTTCACCGCGGATGGGCACGTCGGGGATGGGCACGTCGCGGGTGGTCCCCGCGCCCGAACTCGACGACGACGCGCTCGAGGCCCTCCTGTTCACCGGTTCCGCCCTCGTGGCCGTTCCGGATCCGACCGCGGGCCGCGCGTCCACCGGATCGTGGGGTTGACGTGCGGCCGACGAAGCTGATCCGCGGGCCCCTCGCGGTCGTCGTGGCGGCATCGGTGGGCCTGCTGCTCCTCGGTGCCGCGCCCGCCCAGGCAGCACCGGACTCCTCGGGGGTGCAGCTCGGCTCCCTACCGGCGGTGGCCCGCGAGTCGTTGCCGTTGATCACCGAGCTCACGGCCACCCCGTGCGCTGAGCTGCCGCCCGTGTGGGTGGTGGCGCAGGTGCAGGCGGAGTCGGGATGGGATCCCGGCCTGCGCTCGGACCGGGCGGGCGGGGCCGCCGGCCTCTACCAGTTCGGCGAGCGCAACTGGCGGGCGGCGGGCGGTCAGCCGTGGCCGTCGGATCCGCCCGGCTCCGGATCCGCTGTCCTGTCGGCGGCGGAACACCTCCGCGTCGCGGTGCCGTGGGTGTGCGCGAACCTGCGCGCCGTCACCGCGCACCTGGCGGCCACCGGGAAGCCGGCGGCTCCCCTCGATGCGATGCTCGTCTGCCACATCGCGGGATGCGGGCGGGTTACCGGCAGCGCCACCGGCATCCCCGCGGCCGGCGAGGCGAACTGCGGCGAACGGTGCGCGCAGGTGGTCGCTCGCTACATCGACGCCGTCCACGGCAACGTCGAGCGCTTCTCCGTGCCGCCGAGCGCGGCCCCCACGGCGACACCCGCGCCCCCCGCTGCACCCCCGGCACCGGTACCGCCTGAGCCCCCACCCGCGCCGCCCGGGCCCACGGCACCGGCCCCGGCGGCGGATCCTCCACCGTGGACCGGCGGCGCGACCGGTTGCGAGCACAGCGACCCGACCGGCGACGGATGCGTCACAGGTGCCACGAAACACGGTCTGGAGGCCGCGGCGTCCACGTTCGGCGGCTGGGCCCGCGGGCCGGTCATCCGGAGCGCGGGCTGCTGGGACGAACACGCGTGGAACCCGCGCAGCGACCATCCGCGGGGCAGGGCGTGCGACCTGTTCGCCACCTCGCCGGGGGTCTTCGCCGAGGGCGGTGAGCTGGACTCCGGCTGGAGGGTGGCCGAGTGGTTCCGTGCCCACGCCGGGCCGCTGAAGGTCAAGTACCTGATCTGGCAGGGCCGCTACTGGGATCCGGGCGTCGTCGACCAGCGCGGTTGGGGCAGGCGCTACACCGGCGGCGGGGTCTACGACACCCGCAACGCCACCGGCGGCCATTTCGACCACGTGCACGTGAGCTTCCGGGAGTGACGCAATGCGACAACCCTCGGCATCCATGAGTGCGGCCGCGCGCCGGGCAGGCGCCCGCATGCTGCCCCGCCCTCTGCTCGCCGCGCTCGGCGCCGTCGCGGTGACACTCATCGCGCTGCTGCTCGTCGGTGGGGCAGGGGTGCTGCGGTCCCCGCCCGCAGGCGATCCACCGATCGGTGTCGTCCTCGACGAGGACGACCGCGCCGCGCTCGGCGCGGTCCCCGTCGAGCGCGGCGCCGACGCGGCTCCGGTCGACCCCGACGTCGACCTGACCGATCCGGAGGCGGTCGCGCGGGCCTATCTCGCCGCCGCCCACTCCGCGTCGCCCGGCGACACCGGCCGCACCCACCTGCGGGCTGCGGGCTATGCCGTGCCCGGCAGCCAGCCGGCGACGGTCGGAGTGGTCGTCCTGGACCCGCCTCCGACCGGATCGTGGCGTACCGCCACGGTCACGGCCCTGGAGTTCGTCGCGTCCGCCGGTGGCGACCGCCGCCGCGGCTACGTGGCCGAGATCGGCACGGCCACGACCGTACCGGGCGAACCGGCCACGGTCGACCTCGTCGACACCCAGGTCGTGCTCGCCCGCCAACCGGACGGTCGGTGGCTCGTGGCCGCCGACTCGCCGACAACACCCGATCTCCCCGCCGGGGAGGACTGATGCGACAGGAGTGTTCGACATGACCATCGAGGAGATCGAGGCGCTGGTCCGCAAGTACCTCTCCACAGGAATCGCGGTCGTGGTCATCCTCGTCGCGCCCGGCACCGATCCGGCGTTGCCCGGCAACACCGAGGTGGTCGCCGTCGAACCCGGATCCTCCCGGGGCGACGTCGACCGGGGCGACGTCGACCGATCCGCGGGCCCCGGGTCCGGCGGCCCCATCTCGACCACCGACGGCCGTTCCGGAGCGGCCGGTACCGACCCCGACCGGGACCCCGAGCAGAGTCCGGGCGACGCCGCCGGCCGCGACGTCCCGCCCGAGGCGGACACGGGCACCACCGAGGCGAACCGAGGCTCCGGCGCCACGGCCGCCGAGCGCCACGGCTGGGGCTCACCGGTCCGCGAGGACGACTTCTCGAGCGGCTTGGAGCAGTGGAACGTCTACGACGGCCCCGGCCACGCCGGCAAGGGCACCCGATCACCGTCGGCGGTGTCGGTCGACGACGGACTACTGACGATCACCGGTGACTCGTCGGGCACCACCGGCGGTATGGCCTGGGGGCAGGGCCAGGAACACGGCCGCTGGGAGGGTCGGGTCAGGGCGCCGGTCAGCGACGAGTCCTACAACGCGCTGCTCCTGCTCTGGCCCGACGCCGAGGACTTCCCGGTCGGCGGGGAGATCGACTTCATGGAGATGACCGACTCCTCGCGCCAGAAGACCGACCTCTTCATCCACTACGGCGCCGACAACTCGCAGGTCAGCGGCGCGGTCGAGATCGACGCGACCGAATGGCACAACTGGGCCGTCGAATGGACGCCCGAGGCGATCACCGCCTACGTCGACGGGGAGGAGTGGTACCGGACCACCGACACCGGCATCTTCCCGCCCGGCCCCATGCATCTGTGCATCCAGCTCGACTGGTTCCCCACAGGAGGCGATGTGCGGGAGTCGAGCATGGAGGTCGACTGGGTGCGCCAGTACGCCCTCGACCAGGGTTCCGGTGCGGGCGGCTGAGGTCGTGGCCGGTCCGCGCAGGGCGCCCGGACGCAGGCAGGGCGGCCGGTGGGGTGCGCGTGACCCCCGACCACCTCTCAGCGTCGGCACAGAACCGACTCCCTACGGTGACGCCCGTGGTCGACACCGACGAGCTCCCCGCACCCGCGCCGCCGGAACCGCGGCGTCCGAGCCGGCGACGGGTCCTGCTCCTCCTGCTCGCCTACGCCGTGATCGTCGCCGCGGTCGGCGTGCTCGTGTCCGCCGTCCGCGCGTCGGAGCCACCAGCGACGAGCGGGTCCGCGCCGGTCGACGGCCCGGGCGACGCCTCGTCGGAGCAGCGTCGCGACACGAACGACCCGCTCCGCCCCCAGGTGCAGGCCACGCTGGACCCGGGAACCGGAGCGGCGACCGAGGCCGCGCTCCGCCGGAACTGGCCGTTGATCGCGAACGACGAGTTCGACGGCACCGCGGTCGACGAGGCCCTCTGGAACCCCTACAGCGGCCGGACCACCGACGACGTGGGCCAGCACGTGCCCGGGAACCTGTCGGTGTCCGACGGCACCCTCAAGATCACCAGCCGTGGCTACGAGACCGGTGGCATGGCCTGGAACCCCGGCCAGCTCTACGGTCGCTGGGAGGTGCGCGCGCGGACGCAGCCCGGGACCGGCTACGGCCCGGTCGTCCTGCTGTGGCCCGACGCCGAGGACTGGCCCGAGGGCGGCGAGATCAACTTCATGGAGATCCCGAGCCCGGCCCGCGGCGAGAGCCATTTCGTCCTGCACTACGGCGAGGACAACAGCCAGGTCGGCACGAGTACGCGTGGCGACTTCACGCAGTGGCGCACCTACGCCGTGGAGTGGACGCCCGATCACGTCGCCGGCTTCATCGACGGTCAGGAGATCTTCCGGACCGATGACGCCGAGAAGATCCCGCCGCGCCCGATGCACCTCGCGATCCAGCAGGACATCGGCCCGTTCGGCAAGGACTGGATCCCGCCACTGGACGAGACCACTCCCGAGCAGGTGCAACTCGAGGTCGACTGGGTGCGCATCTACGGGCTCTGAACGCACCGCTCCCACCGCGAAGCGACGAGCTGAGGTCAGCCTGCCCTCTGTCGTCGGCGCGAGGTGTGGTTCCGGCGGGCGAGCACCAGCCCGAGGACCAGCACGGACAGCGCCGTGACGGTCCCACCCAGCACCAGCGGAGCGCGCCCGCCGAACCTCTCGGCGAGCAGCCCCAGCAGCGGCGCGCCGACGGGCGTACCGCCGAGGAACAGCAGGATGTAGAGCCCCATCACCCGTCCGCGCATCGCCGGGTCGACCGACAGCTGCACCACGCTGTTCGCCGCCGTCGTGAACGTCAGCGCGACGAAGCCCGCGACGACCAACACCGCACCGGTCAGCGCGTAGGTGGGCATCAGCCCCACGGCGACCACGAGCAGCCCGAAGGCCAACGCCGACGCGGTGACGAACCGTAGCCGGGGCCGGCGGGACCGGCGCGCCGCCAGCACCGCACCGACGACCGAACCGGTGGCGAGCAACGTCGTGAGCAGCCCGTACGCCTCCGCGCCGAGGCCGAACACGTTGCGGGTGAGCAGTGGGAGTGTCAGGTAGAAGTTCAGTCCGAACGTCGACACGCAGAACACCAGCGTGAGTACGGCCATCAGGTCCGGCCGGCCGCGGACGTAGCGGAGTCCGGCCCGCAGCTGACCTGGTGCCCGGGGCACCGGTGCATCACGCACCAGGCGCGCCGCATCCATGCGCAGCAGCCCGGCGACGACCGCCACGAAGCTGACCGCGTTGATCAGGAACACCCACCCGGTCCCGACGGCGACGATGAGCAGCCCCGCCGCCGACGGCCCGACGATCCGTGCGACGTTGAACGTCAGCGAGTTCAGCGCGACCGCGTTGCCGACCTGCCCGACGCCGACGAGCTCCGGGACGAACGCCTGGCGGACCGGCACGTCGACCGCCGAGAAGCAGCCGAGCAGCGCGCACAGGACGTAGACATGCCAGAGCGCGACGGCGCCGGTGACGACCGCCAGCCCGAGTACCAGCGCGCACATGCCCATCGCGACCTGCAGCGCCACGAGCATGCGGCGCTTGTCGAGGCGGTCGGCGAGCACGCCGCCCCAGAGCGAGAACAGCAGCGTCGGTGAGAACTGCAACGCGGCGGCGAGCCCGAGCGCTGACGCGCTGCCCCCCGACAGGTCGAGCACCAGCCAGTCCTGCGCGACCCGCTGCATCCAGGTGCCGACCAGTGAGACGACCTGGCCCCCGGCGAACAGCCGATAGTTGGGAACGAGCAGGGACGCGAACGTTCCTCCGGTGGGCTCGGTCTCCTGCGCGGCGGCGGTCACGTGACGTTAGCGTACACAACTAGTCGCCGTCACCGGAGCGCCGCGGGGGGCGCGGGCCGAGAAGTGCGCCGCGTCCTCGCACGCCCGGCGGCGGGCGCCGTACGGTAGGTGCGTGGTCGATCCTCCGCCCCTGCCACGCCGTTTCGCCGACATGACCGTCGTCGTGGGCGTGGGCAGCGCGCTCTGGCTGATCGGGGCGGTGCTGCTGCTCGGCGCGTGGGCCGTCGGGGCGCGGCCGCTCGACATCTGGTTCACGACCTGCGTCGCGGGCGCAGTTCTCGGAAGCATCGGGTACGGCATCTTCACCTGGCAGCGGTCAGCGGCGCGACGGGGTTCCCGCACCGCGCAACAGGGCGTGGAATGACCATCCGGGGGTTCCGCCCATGAACGACGATCGACCCACCGCCGTCGTCACCGGGGCGAGCTCGGGTATCGGCGCCGCCACGGCCCGTGCGCTGGCCGCGGCCGGTTTCCGGGTCGTGCTCGGAGCGCGGCGGGTGGACCGGTGCGCGGCGATCGCCGCCGAGATCGACGGGGTCGCGGTGCGGCTGGACGTCACCGACGCCGAGTCGGTCGGTGCGTTCGCGGGCGCCGTCCCGGACTGCCGCCTGCTGGTCAACAACGCCGGCGGCGCGAAGGGCCTGGAGCCGGTGGCCGACGCGGACGAGGACGCCTGGCGCTGGATGTACGAGACCAACGTGATCGGCACGCTGCGCGTGACCAAGGCCCTGTTGCCCGCTCTGCTGGCGTCGGGCGACGGGCACATCGTGACGGTCACCTCGGTCGCGGCGCAGGAGTTCTACGACAACGGTGCCGGTTACACCGCGGCCAAGCACGCGCAGGCGATGCTGCACCGGACGTTGCGTGGCGAGCTGCTGGGGCAACCGGTGAGGTTGACCGAGATCCTGCCGGGGATGGTGCGGACGGACTTCTCGCTGGTTCGCTTCGACGGCGACGCGGAGCGGGCCGACGCGGTGTACCAGGGCATCACGTCGCTCACCGCCACCGACGTCGCCGACGTGATCGCCTTCGCCGCGACCCGTCCGAGCCACGTGAACCTCGACCAGATCGTGCTCAAGCCCCGCGCACAGGCGAGTGCGACACGCGCCCACCGGGACAGCTGAGCGTCCGGCGAGGCGCTACGACTCGACGGTGTCCGCGCTGCGGCGGTGCTCCACCGCCGCGTCGGACGGGGTCACGGCGTCGGCCGCGTCCGCCGTCCGCTCCTCCGACTCGCGCAGGATCTCCGCGGCCTCGCCGCGTCGGTCCTCCCCGCCCTGCTCGGCCGCGCGTTCCTCGGGGAGCGGCACGGTGCGGGTGGTGATCTGGTGGTTCATGTCCTCGGGGCGCATCGGTGCGCTTACCCGGCCGGGTGGCGGAGCAATCCTCGACCGGTGGACGTCGAGGGGCGCTCGGCGCCCCCGACCGTCACAGGCCGCAGCGCACGAGCACAGGTTCGGGCTGGAGGTCGATTCCGAACCGCGCGCGCACCCCGTCGCGCACCTCACGGGCCAGGTCGAGCAGGTCGGAGGTGGTGCCGCCGCCGCGGTGGGTGAGCGCGAGGACGTGGCGACTCGACAGCGCGACACGGCCGCCCGGGCCCGCGTGGCCCCGCCGGAAGCCGGCCTGCTCGATCAGCCACGCGGCGGGGATCTTGATCTGGTCGGGTCCGGCGGGCCAACGGGGGGCGTCGGCCGGGCCCTCATCCGCGGGGAGCACCGGGTTGGTGAAGAACGAGCCGACACTCCAGGTGTCGTGGTCGGCGCCGTCGAGCACCATGCCCTTGCCACCCCGCAGCGCCAGCACGGCCTCCCGCGCGGCGGCCGCGGGCACCCGGACGCCGGGCTCGACGCCGAGCGCGCGCGCCAACTCGGGGTAGCGGATCGGGGCGCTGGAACCGTCGCCGGGGAGTGCGAACCGGACGCGCAGGACGATGGCGTCGTCACGGCCCTTCAGCATGCTCGTGCGGTAGCCCAGGCCCAGCTCGCCGGCGGGCACGTGCGTGCGGACGGTGTCGGTGCGCCGGTCGTAGAGGTCGACCTCGTGGAGGACGTCGGCGATCTCCACCCCGTAGGCGCCGACGTTCTGCACGGGGGTCGCACCGGTGCGACCCGGGATGCCCGAGAGACACTCGAGCCCGCCGAGCCCGCTGCCCACGCAGGCCGCGACGACGGCGTCCCAGTCCTCCCCGGCCTCGACGGTCAGCATCGCGCGGCCGTCGACGAGGCGGTCGACGCGGTGCCCGGTGCTGCCGACACGCACCACGGTGCCGGGCCAACCGTCGTCGGAGATGACGACGTTGGAACCGCCCCCGAGCAGCAGCACCGCCTCCCCTGCGGCGTCGGACGCGCGCACGGCCTGCACGACATCGTCGGCGCTGTCGGCGTCGACGAGCCGGCGCGCGGGTCCACCGAGACGCAGCGTGGTGAGGGGGGCGAGCGGCGTCGCCACTTCGGAGACCGGCACGGGCGTCAACGGTAGCCTCCGACCATGGCGCGCCAGATCGAGCACCGGTCCACCTCGACCCACCCGGCCGAGAGGGTGTACGCCACGATGGTCGACCGCGACTACCTCGACGCCAGAATGGCCCGCATCGGCGGACCGGGGGCGGGCGTGCTGGAGTACCGCGCCGACCCCGACGGCGCCCGGTACCGGCTGCGCCACGGCCTGGACGCGAAGGACATGCCGGCGATCGTCCGGAACGTCCTGTCCGGTGACATAGTCATCGAGCGCACCGAGAGCTGGACCCGCACGGAGCCCGGGCGCTACGTCGGCGACTCGCGGGTGGACATCCATGGCACCCCGGCCTCGGCGGTCGGCGGGATGCGGCTGCGCGACGTCGGCACCGGAGGCAGCGAGCTCGTCGTGCGCACCGAGGTCACCGTGAAGGTGCCGCTGATCGGCGGGACGATCGAGGGCATCGTCGCCGAGCAGGTCATGAGCCTGCTCGCCGCCGAGACCGCGTTCACGCAGCGGTGGTTGGAGAAGCAGCAGCTCTGATCACCGGGCGTGGGACCATTCCGGCCGTGGACCCCACTGCCGAGCGTCGCTACGTGCTCACTCTCAGTTGCCCCGACACCACGGGCATCGTCGCGCGGATCGCAGGCTTCCTGGCCGACGCGCGCGGCTGGATCGTCGAGGCGGGGTACCACTCCGACCCGGGGACCGGCTGGTTCTTCACGCGCCAGGTCGTGCGCGCCGACTCGCTGCCCTTCGAGGCCGACGAGCTGCGGTCGCGTTTCGGGGCCGTGGCCGCCGAGCTCGGGGCCGAGGCGAGTTGGACGGTCACCGACACCGGCACCCCCAAGCGCGCGGTGGTGCTGGTCAGCAAGGAGGCCCACTGCCTGCACGACCTGCTCGGGCGCGTGGCGGCCCAGGAGCTTCCGATGCGGCTCGACGCGGTGATCGGCAACCACGACTCGCTGGGCGACATCGTGCGCGCCCACGGCGTGCCCTTCCACCACCTGGAGTTCCCACCGCCCGGGAGCCGGGCGGTCGAGAAGGGAAAGACGTTCGGCGAGCTCCGCGAGCTGGTCGGAGCGCCGGACGTCGTCGTGCTGGCCCGGTTCATGCAGATCCTCCCGCCGGAGCTGTGCCGGGAGTGGGCGGGGCGGGCCCTGAACATCCACCACAGCTTCCTGCCGTCCTTCGTCGGTGCACGCCCCTACCACCAGGCCTACGCCCGCGGCGTCAAGCTGATCGGCGCCACGTGCCACTACGTGACGCCCGAACTGGACGCCGGACCGATCATCGAGCAGGACGTGATCCGGGTCGACCACGGCGACACCGCCGTGGACATGGTGCGCAGGGGCCGCGACATCGAGCGGCTCGTCCTGTCCCGGGGCCTGCGCTGGCACCTGGAGGACCGGGTCCTGGTCCACGGCAACAAGACGGTGGTCTTCCACTGACCCCCCGCCCCACCACCCCCACCCCGGGAAACGAACGGCACTCTCGGACGATTGGGCGGGCCGGGAGTGCCGTTCGTGCGGGGGTCAGGCTGCGGCCACCACCTGGGCCGGTTCCAGGGCCAGGTCCAGGACGTCGAACACGTCCGCCACCGGGTGGATCCTCAGCGCGCTGCGGACCGAGGCGGGCAGGTCGTCCAGGTCGGGCTCGTTGCGCTTCGGGATGATCACGTCGGTCAGGCCCGCCCGGTGCGCGGCCAGCAGCTTCTGCTTGACCCCGCCGATCGGCAGCACCTTGCCCTGCAGCGTGACCTCGCCGGTCATGCCCACGCTCGACCGCACCGGACGTCCGGAGGCGAGCGACGCGAGCGCCGTCACCATGGTGATCCCCGCCGACGGCCCGTCCTTGGGCACCGCGCCCGCCGGGACGTGGACGTGGAGCTTGCGCCGCGCCAGGTCCCCGGCCAGACCGCGTGAGCGCAGGTACGACAGCGCGATCGACACCGACTCCTTCATCACGTCGCCGAGCTGCCCGGTCAGCGTCAGGCCGGGGTCGCCCTCCATCGAGGTGGCCTCGATGAACAGGACGTCACCGCCCGCGCCGGTCACGGCGAGTCCGGTCGCCACGCCCGGCACCGAGGTGCGCTCCGCCGACTCGGGAGTGAACCGCGGCCGGCCGAGGAACGTGACCAGGGCGTCGGCGTCGATGTGCACCGGGCGCTGCGCCTCGGAGATGTCGAGTGTCACCGCCACCTTCCGCAGGACCTTGGCCAGGCCCCGCTCCAGCTGCCGCACGCCCGCCTCGCGGGTGTACTCGGCCGCGATCATGGCGAGCGCGACCTCGCTGAACTCCACGTCGGACGGCTCCAGACCGGCCTTCTCGACCTGCCGCGGCAGCAGGTGGTCGCGCGCGATGGCGACCTTCTCCGCCTCGGTGTAGCCGTCGAGCGTCACGATCTCCATGCGGTCCGCGAGCGGGCCGGGGATGGTGTCGAGGACGTTGGCGGTGGCCAGGAACAGCACGTCGGACAGGTCGAGGTCGACCTCGAGGTAGTGGTCGCGGAACGTGTGGTTCTGCGCCGGGTCGAGCACCTCGAGCAACGCCGAGCTCGGGTCGCCCCGGTAGTCGCTGCCGACCTTGTCGATCTCGTCGAGCAGCACGACCGGGTTCATCGTGCCTGCCTCGCGGATGGCCCGGACGATCCGGCCCGGGAGCGCGCCGACGTAGGTGCGCCGGTGCCCGCGGATCTCGGCCTCGTCGCGAACCCCACCCAGCGCGACACGCACGAACTTCCGACCCATGGCCCGTGCCACGGACTCCCCCAGCGACGTCTTGCCGACGCCGGGAGGACCGACGAGCGAGAGCACCGCGCCCGAACCCCGTCCCCCGACCGCGGCCAGTCCGCGTCGGGTGCGGCGTGAGCGAACGGCGAGGAACTCGATCAGGCGCTGCTTGACGTCGTCGAGGCCGGCGTGGTCGGCGTCCAGGATCGCCCGCGCGGCCACCAGGTCCTCGGAGTCGGGCGTCGTGGAGTTCCAGGGGATGTCCAGAACGGTGTCGAGCCAGGTGCGGATCCAGCCCGACTCGGGGCTCTGGTCCGACGCCCGCTCCAGCTTGCCGACCTCGGTCAGCGCGGCCTTGCGGACGTGGTCGGGCAGGTCGGCGGCCTCCACACGGGTGCGGTAGTCGTCGGCGCCGTCGGGTTCGTCCTCTCCCAGCTCCTTGCGGATCGCGGCCAACTGTTGGCGCAGCAGGAACTCGCGCTGGGTCTTCTCCAGGCCCTCGCGGACGTCGCTCGAGATCTTCTCGGAGACCTCCCGCTCGGCGACGTGCTCGCGGGTCCAGCTGATCAGCAGCTCCAGGCGCTTGATCACGTCCGGCTCGGCGAGGAGCTGGGCCTTGTGCCCCAGGTCGAGGTAGGACGCCCAGCCCGCGGTGTCGGCGAGCTGGCCGGGGTCGGTGATCTGCTGCACCGAGTCGATCACCTGCCACGCGCCGCGCTGCTGCAGGATCCCGATGACCAGGGCCTTGTACTCCTTGGCCAGCTCGGTGGTGCGCCCGGTCACGGGCTGGTCGGGCACCGGCGTGGCCTCGACCCAGAGCGCGGCACCCGGGCCGGTCACACCGGAGCCGATCTGCGCGCGACCCTCGCCGCGCACGACGGCGGCCTTCTCCCCGCTGGGGAGCCTGCCGACCTGCTCGAGTACGGCGATCGTGCCCATGGCGGCGTACTTGCCGTCGAGGCGGGGGACGATGAGGACCTTGCGGTCAGCGGGCGCGGCGTCACCGGTGTCGAAACCACTGTTGGCCGCGTCGACCGCCGCCTGGATGTCCGGCTGGTCCAACCGGACGGGAACGACCATGCCGGGCAGCACCACCGAGTCGGCGAGCGGAAGCACCGGCAGCTTCAGCGTCTCTGTCATGCCCAGCACAACTATTACAGCGTTGAACTTGTTCCAGCGTTCATGAAAATGCGCTGTCGGCGAACGTAGGAAGGTCGAGCGGAAGCCGCTCTACCCGGCCAGCCCCTCGACGACCTCCGCGCCACGCAGCCGGGCAGCCAGCGCGCCGGGCAGGGCGAGCTTCGAACGACGCACCCCGCTGCCGATGACCACGGCCTGCGCGGTGGCCACGGCCCCGTCGACGAGGACGGGCCAGTCCCCGGGCAGGCCGACGGGCGTGATCCCGCCGTACTCCATACCGGTGAGGGCCACCGCGTCGTCCATCGGGGCGAAGGAGGCCTTCCGCGCGTTCAACCGCCTGCGTACGAGCCCGTTGACGTCCGCGCGGGTCGACGCGAGCACCAGACAGGCCGCGTACCGGGTCTCCTCACCCCGACGCCCGGCCACGACGACACAGTTCGCCGAGCCGTCGAGCGGGGCGGAGTAGGCGGCGCAGAACTCGGCGGTGTCGGCGAGCGAGGGATCGATCTCGGCGACACCGACCAACGCGGCGTCGGCCGGGTCGAGCGCCTCGATCGCGAGCGCCACGGGATCGGCGAGCAGGTCGGGACGGTCGAGTGCCGGCACCGCGACCAGGGACCCCAGAACGGCCCAACCGGTCACCAGCGCTGGCCGCCGCCCTGCACGCCGACGATGGCCGGCTTGACGTCGACGATGTAGACGAGCACGGCCACCAGACCGGCCAGCCAGAACAGAGCCCCACCCTCCTGCGGTCCCCGGAACACGACGAGCACGAGAACGCTCGCCCCGGTGATCCCGAGCCAGGCCGGCTTGGTGAGCTTGTCGGCGGCGGTGAACGCGTCGGACCGCTGCAGGAGGGCATGGATGAACGCGTAGCCACCCACCGGGATCGCGAGCAACCAGAGCCCGATGAGGATCCAGTCGTCAAGTCTGTACAGCAGGTCCACACGGCCAGACTACGGGCGACCGCGGTGTGCGCACATCTGGAGTGGTCGAGCCGTCGCACGAACGTGACAGCGCCCCCGGCCGCGGCCTCGGGGGCCGCGTGCTCGGGGGCACAGTCGGGCGCGCTGTCGGGCGCGGTGAGTCAGCTCGAGGTGCTGTTCGACGAGCCGTTGGCGGTGCGCCGGGTCGCCGGCTTGCGGACGACCTTCGGCTCCACCTTGGGGGCCGTGCGCTGGGCGGCGTTGCGGCTGGCACTGCGGACGTCGTGCGCCGCCTCGTCGCCGGCCTCGGTGATGTTCTCGGCGAACTCGTCGCCCGCCTTGGCCACCGCCTCGGAGACATCCTCGGCCACATCGGTGACGGTCTCGGCAGCATCGGCGGCGGCCTTCTGGGTGGTGCGCGCCACCTTCTCGCCCGTGGAACGGGTCTGGCGGGTCACGGTGCGCAGCGCCTTCTCGGCGGCGTCGTGCGCGTCGTCCACGAGGACGTCGACGCGGGCGTCGAGCATCCCGGTGTAGGTCTCGATGGTCGAGATGACCTGCTTGACCTGCGGCTGCTGACGGATCCGGCCCCAGGCCAGCTCGCCGCGCTCGGCCAGGTCGCCGTAGCGCTCCTCGGCCTGGGTGCGCAGCTCGGTGACGGTGCGGCGCAGGCCCTCGGGACGGCGAAGCCGCTGGGGCAGCTCGGCCACGCGGTGCTGGGCGGCCCGCGCCCGGAGGTCGGCCTCGGCCACGGCGCGGGACACGGCGGTGACGGTGTACTCGCCGGCGCCGAGGACGGCGAGCAGTGGCGTCCGGGCCACCTCGGCGCGCTCGGCGGCGGCGCGGGCAGCCTGCTCGCGGGCCTTGCGGACATCCTGGGCAGTGGGCAACGACACGGGCATGATGATCATTCTCCTGAACTGGTGGTGACGGTGGGGGCGGCGTCGTTCTCCCGCCTGAAGGACTGATAGACGTCGAGGAGCACCTGCTTCTGGCGCTCGGTCAGAGTCGGGTCGGACAGCACCGCGTCGGTCACGACGCTCACCGGCCTCTCATCGAGGATCCCGGCCTTGACGTACAGGGCCTCGGCGGATATACGCAGGCCGCGCGCTATCTGCTGAAGAATCTCGGCGGACGGGTTGCGCAGGCCGCGCTCGATCTGACTGAGGTAGGGGTTGCTGACACCGGTGAGCCGGGCGAGCTGGCGCAGGGAGACCTGCGCGCCTTCACGCTGGCTGCGGATGTAACCGCCGATGTCGTCGACGGCCTGCCCGACGACATGGCCCATCTGCTCCACCGGACGAGACGACTTCTTCGAGCCTGCCATCTCCCACCTCTCTCGTACTTCTCCGAACGTACGCCGAGGTGCTAGCTGTTGCAAGCACGATGCTTGCGCAGGTGGGGTGGTGTGTGCCACATGCCCGCCGCGCAGCGCCCTCCAGGTGGAACGACGCGGCCGATGGGAGGATCCCCCCATGAGCGACGCGCCGTCCGCCGGCGGCGGGCACGAGGCCACCCCGCCACCCCGGTTGCTCGAACCCCTGGCCGGCCAGGGCGCGGCCCTCGCGGTCGTCGCCGCGGGCGGGGCGCTGGGCGCGGCGGCCCGCTACGGCATCGGCGTGGCGCTGCCGCAGGGTCCCGGCTCCTTCCCGCTCACGACGTTCCTGATCAACGTGGTGGGTTGCCTGGTCCTGGGTGGGCTCGTCGCGGTGGTCGGCGAGTGGACGCGGGCACATCCGCTGGTGCGGCCGTTCGTCGTCACGGGCGTCCTCGGCGGGTTCACCACGTTCTCCGCCTACACCGCCGAGGCGCAGGAGTTGCTCCGCGCCGGACGGGTCGCGACGGCCGGTGCCTACCTCGCCGGCACGCTGCTCGCGGCGGTGACCGCGACCTGGCTGGGCATCCGGTTGGCCCGCGCCGCACGGCCGGGAGCACGGCGGTGATCCCGCTGCTGGTGGTGCTCGGCGCGGCCGTCGGGGCACCGCTGCGCTACGCCACGGACCGTCTCGTCCAGTCCCGCCACGACACCGGCTTCCCGTGGGGCACCTTCACGGTGAACGTCACCGGCTCGTTCGTGTTGGGGCTGGTGCTCGCGGCTACCACGTCACCGGAGGTCGTCGCGCTGGTCGGCACCGGGTTCTGCGGCGCGCTCACCACGTACTCGACGTTCGGCCACGAGACCCTGCAGCTCGGTGCCGGCCACAAGCTGCTCGCGGCGCTGAACGTCATGGGGTCGGTACTGGCCGGTCTCGGCGCGGCCGGGCTCGGCGTGGCGCTGGGGAGCTGAGCCGGGCAGGAGGAACGCCGGGTCGCACCAAGGGTCAGCCCCCGAACGCGACCTGCCCCACCGTGTAGATGACCAGCCCCGCGAGGGCACCGACGATCGTGCCGTTGATGCGGATGAACTGCAGGTCCCGCCCCACCTGCAGCTCCACCTTCCGCGAGGTCTCCACGGCGTCCCAGCGGGACACCGTGTCGGTGATCAACGTCGTGATCTCCGCGCGGTAGTGCCGCACGATGTGTCCGGCGGCGTCACCGAGCCAGCCGTCGACCTTGCCACGCAGCTCGACGTCGCTGCTCAGCCGTGTCCCGAAGGAGACGAGCCCGTCCCGCACCCGGGCCCGCAGCGCGCTCGAGGGATCGGCGGCGGCGTCCAGGATGAGGCCCTTCACGGTGCTCCAGGCCTGTCCGATGAACTTCTGCACGTCGGGGTGCTCGACCATCTGGTGCTTGATCCGCTCGGCGCGCTCGATGGTGTCGGCATCGTTCTGCAGGTCGGTGGCGAACTCGACGAGAAACGTGTCGATGGCCTGACGCAGTGGATGCTCCGGATCGGTCTTGACGGCCCAGCCGAAGTTCTGGACCTCCAGGAAGAGCCGGTCGGCGATGAGGTCGTCGACGAACCGCGGCGACCACGACGGCGCACGCTCGTGCACGATCAACAGCACCATGTCGTGGTTGGCCACCACCCAGTCGTAGGCACGGTCGATCATCATGTCGACGATGCGATGGTGTGAGCCGTCGGCCAGCACGCCTTGGAGCACCGTGCCCAGCGGCGGCCCGACCGGGCGCTCCATCAGCTTGCGCACCAAGACCTGCTCGATGACCTCCTGCACGGCGTCGTCGCGGAGCACGGTGACGACGCCGCGGGCGGCGGTGGCGAGCTCGGCGGTGATCCGGTCGGCGTTGGGCTCATGGCCGATCCAGGCGCCGACCCGCGACGACACCTCGACGCGCGCGAGCTTGTCGCGAACCACGTCCTCGGCGAGGAAGTTCTCGCCGACGAAGTCGCCCAGGCTGTCGCCGAGCTGGTCCTTCTTGTTGGGGATGATCGCCGTGTGCGGGATCGGCAACCCGAGTGGGTGCCGGAACAGGGCCGTGACCGCGAACCAGTCGGCGAGCGCCCCGACCATGCCGGCCTCCGCCATCGCCCGGACATAGGAGATCCACACAGGGCCGTCGCTGACCTCCCACCACCGCGACAGCAGGAAGATCGCGGTCGCGACGAGCAGCAGGCCCGTCGCGAACATCTTCATTCGACGGAGGTCGTTCGCCCGGGTCGTCTCGTCGACACGTCCGAAACCGAGACCGACCTCCACGATCGGCCGACTGCGCGGGACCGTCCGGTCACGCGTTCCGACCATGCCGGGCCCGGTCACGTCCGGTCGGGGGGACTGCGATGTCTGCACGAACCCATAGTGCCCGCACCTGCGAATGTCCGTTGTCCGGATCGCGTGTTCGTCACCGAGATCGCTGCCCCGCGGTCGAAGGTGCGGACATCACGGACCACGGCACCCGATTGCCGGTGGACCATCTTCACGGTCCGCTCCGGCCGGGGGCAGTGCCTCCCGGGGTCGTGTCGCCCCCCCGGCGCCGGGAGGCACTCGGCCCCTGCTGTGCCGTCATCAAGTGGATCTGGCCGGGGGGGGGGGGGTTTGGGCCGCCCCCCCCCCCGGGGGGGGGGTTTTGAAAAAAGGCGCCGGCGCCGCCCGGCGAGGG
>JAJAZD010000045.1 GCA_026785945.1 Pseudonocardia sp.
CAGGATCAAACTCTCCAACAAAAACTGGCCCAACAAAACCCACAAAACACTGCAGGCCATACAAACAAACTGGCACAAAAACCAATCCAAGAACAATATAGCTCGACACACTGTTGAGTTCTCAAAAGACACCCGCACACCATCACCCACCACGAAGCAGGATCAAGGGCTGTGTTGTCCCACCGTACACCTAGTGGATCTCACTGGATCCGAGGCTACCGGGGGGCCGATCAGCGGGAACCTGGTGACCGGGCCCGTTCGGGCTTCGTTCTGTCCGGTGTCCCGCTGACAACGAGGAAGTTACGTGATGGCGTCGCGGCCAGTCAAATCGACCCCCGTGCAGGCGCCTGACCTGCAGGAACATGCTCCGACCCGCGTCCGGGTGACCACTCGCTCCGACGAGCGGTCACCCGGATGCAGGCCTGTTGGCAACCGGATTCGTCTCCGTCGAGGGGTCCTGACCTGCGGTGACGCTGACGTCACGCGCCTGCGCAACCTGCCCGGCAGGCACGTCGGCGGCCCGACCCGCGCCGTTCATGTGAGCTGCGGAACAATCGATTCCCGCACTTCCGGCGTCGGACGGCCGGTCTCCAGCGGCCAGCCGGCTGAGCATCGCGTTGTAGGCGTCCAGATCGGTGTTGCCGTGTTCGTCAGCTCGTCGATCGTCGCGCCTGGCCGACCGCTCGTCCTGGCGCGACCATTGCACCAACAGCACGATCACCACCAGCAGGATCGGCAGCTCCCCCGCTGCCCAGGCCAGACCCCCGCCCAGTTGCTGATCGCTCAGGACGTCGGGCACCCACGGCAGGGCGAGACCCCGGTAGAAGTCGCCTCCGATCACCGAACTCGAGCTCATCAACGCCACGCCGAAGAAGGCGTGGAACGGCACCGAGGCGAACACGACGCCCAGGCGCGCGGCCGGCGGGAGCCTGCGAGGCGCGGGATCGACCCCGATGAGCGGCCAGAAGAAGAGTCCTCCGACGACCAGGAAGTGGACGTTCATCAGTACATGGGCCCAGTGCTCGGGCAGTGCCGCAGGGAACAGGCCTGAGAAGTACAGCGCGTAGTACCCGCCCACGAACAAGGGCAGGGACACCAACGGATGCGTCAGCCAGCGCGACAGCGGCGAGTGGACCCCGGCGAGGAGCCATTCGCGGGGCCCCGGCGGCCCGGCTCGTCCGGCGGGCGGCAGGGCGCGCAGCGCGAGCGTGACCGGCGCTCCCAGTATCAGCAGGATCGGGACGAGCATCGCCAGAATCATGTGTTCGGCCATGTGCACGCTGAACATGGCGGGGCCGTAGCGGCCGACACCCGAGCTGGTCGCCACCAGCAGCGCAGCACATCCGCCCAGCCACGCGACGATCCGCCCGGCCGCCCAGGTGTCCCCACGTCGCAGGAGTCTGCGGACCCCGGCCAGGTAGAGCACCGCCAGCACCACGGCAGCAGACCCCAACAGCAGGTCGAACCGCCAGTCGAACAAGAGCCGCGCGAGCGTCGGTGGCCCGCTCAGGTCGTAGCCCAGGATCACCTCGCTGCGCGTCGGTACCCCCGCACCAGTGTCCGGCGGAGCGCTCCGGCCCAGTGCCACGGCCAGTCCGATCGTCGCGAGCATGATCAGTACCTCGACACCCCCGAGACGCAGCAGCGCGCCCGGTCTGCCGGCCGCGGCTTCTCCGACCGAGGCCCGCCGGTGTGCGACCCCGAACGCCCCCAGCACGAGAAGCGCGCCGATCTTGGCGAGCACCAGCAGGCCGTACGTCGAGCCGAGCAGAGCGTCCGGCGGGACTCTGATCATCGCGTTCACGACGCCCGTGACGGCCAGTACCACCCAGCACAGCAGGGCCAGCCGGGAGAAGCGCGGGACCGCGGTGCCGAGCGCGGTGTCGCGGGCCGGTCCCCTGCTCGCGGCCAGCGCGAGGAGCGCGACGAGCCCACCGACCCACAAGGAGGCAGCGAGCACGTGCAGCACCAGGCTGTCGGTGGCGATGTCGTGCGAGCCACCGGCCGAGGAGTGACCCGTGAACGTCACCGGCAGGGGCCCGATCAGCGACAGTCCGAACAGGACGGCGGTCCAACCCCAGGTCAGCGCCGTCCGGCAGCCGGCCAGCACGACCACCGCGACCAGCGCCGTCAACCCCCACGCCGACGCCGCCGAGAGCCGGGGTACGAGATCGACGAGCAGGCCGACGTCGAGCACGTCGGCGACCGGGCGACCAAGGGCGTCGGCGACGTTCAGCGGGACAAGCAGAAGCGCCGCGACCGCCCAGCCCGCGGCCGTCCACGACGCCGCCCGCAGGGCCCGGTAACCGGCCACGTCGAGATAGCCCGATCTCTGCGGCGGGACGAGGAACGCCGCGAGCAGGACCGCGCCGATCGTCAGAACCATGAACACCTCGGCCGCGGCACGTGCGGCGGGCAACCCGATGGCCGTCAGGGCGCCGGGGTCGGGCAGGCCCAGCGCGGCGATCGGACGTGCGCCGGACAGTGCGGTGAGCCCGCCCGCGACCATTACGGCGACGCCGGTGCCGAGACCAACGAGGCCCGCGATGCCGGACGAGGGACGCTCGCGCTCCGGCGCGACGGTCGGGTTCGCCATGACCCCAGGCTAAGCCCGTCGCGGCGGGCCGCGCGCCCGGTCCGCGTCACGCGGGAGGCGAGCGGCGCCGGTCATCGACCGATGGTCGACACTGCGCCCGTGGTCCACCCCTTCCCGCCGCCCGAGGCCGAGCTCCCGGCCGACGACCCCTCCGCACGCCTGCTGGGGGCGGCCGTCGCCCGGCACGGCCGCACCCCGGTGGCCTGGGCCGCGGGACCGCTGCTCGACGCCCGACGCGTGCTGGACCTGGGTTGCGGCGCCGGCGCCCTGTCCGAGGAGCTCGCCCCGGGCCGCTGGGTGGGTGTCGACGTGAGCTCCGACACGGGCCGTCCCCTGCTCCGCGGCGCGCCGAGCGCCATCCCCCTGCGCAGCAACGCCGTCGACGCCGTCTGCCTGCTGCTCACCCTCCCCCGACTGCGCGACGTCGACGACGTGTTCGCCGAGCTCCGCCGGGTGCTGCGTCCCGGTGGGACGCTGGTGGCGCTCGGGCCGTCGGCGAGCTTCCGGACCCTCACCGAACTGCGGTTCGCGCCGCTGGTGGTCCCGCTGCACCGCACGGGGTGGCGGAACCGATCCGCGCTGGACCAGGCCGGGTGGCTGCTCGCCGCCGCCGACTTCGCGGTGCTCGGTGACGACCGCGTCCCGTTCACGCTCCCGCTGCCCGACGGGGACGCGGCCCGCTCGCTGGTGGACGACCTCCCCCGCGCCGGACTGTGGCCGCCCGACCTGTCCCCGCTGGTGCGCGCGCGGCTCGTCGAAGGCCTCACGAAGCGCGCCGGCCCGGGTGCGGTGCTGCCGGTCCCGATGCGCAGGCTCGTCGCGCGACGCTGAACACCCAGCGGGGGATCACCGCGCCGTCCCCGGCGCCGTCCCACCGCGGGGCCGTGGCCGGCGGCGGCGGTCGTTCACTCCTGGGCGGGCACCGCGGTCGGCGTGATGCCCGACCCGACCGGTACCGAACCCCTGTCCAGCGCGGCCGCAGCGCCGACGATCAACGGCGTCTCGTCATCTGCCGGGTAATCGGCCGATTCGACGACGTCCGCGACGATGCAGGTGATGTTGTCGGGCCCGCCACCGGCGTTCGCGAGCTCGATCAGGCGTGTCACCGTGGCCGCGCGCTCCGGTTCTGCGGCGAGCGACTGCTGGACCGCGTCGTCGTCCAGCACGGCGGTCAGACCGTCCGAGCACACCAGGTAGCGGTCGCCGATCTGCGCCTCGAGCAGGAACAGGTCCGGCTCCGCCGTGGTGTCCTCCTGCAACGTCCGGATCAACCAGGACCGGCGAGGGTGCGCGGCCGCCTCCTCCGCCGAGAGACGTCCCTCGTCGACCAGCGTCTGGACCAGGGTGTGGTCGCGGGTCAGGCGTGACAGCGCGCCGCCGCGCAGGAGGTAGGCCCGCGAGTCCCCGATGTGGGCGACACCCATCCGCGCCCCGTCGCACAGGAAGGCGACGACAGTGGTGCCTGTACCCCGCAGGTCCGGATCGTCGTGGGCGAGCGCGGTCAGCCGCCCCGCGGCGTCCTCGATGGCCTCTCCCAGGGTCGCGAGCAGGTCGACATCGGCAAGATCGACGTCACGCAGCCGCTCGTCCATGTCGAGCAGCGCCTCGACGGCGGTGGTGCTGGCCACCTCGCCGTGGGCGTGCCCGCCCATGCCATCTGCGACGACGAGCAGTCGCGGGCGGGTGGCAGCGGAATCCTGGTTCATCGACCGCCGGCGGCCGATATCGGAGCCCGCCGCGGAGCGCAGCGTCGGTGACATGGCGCAACCTTCTCACCTGGGTCCTCCGCACGGTTCTCGGGTCGAGGACGGTGCGCGTCGCGCCGGCGCCTTCGCTACCCTCGGCGCAGGCGGTGGGTCTGTGCCGTCTCAGCCCTCGTAGCTCAGCTGGATAGAGCAAGAGCCTTCTAATCTCTAGGTCGCAGGTTCGAGTCCTGCCGAGGGCAC
>JAJAZD010000046.1 GCA_026785945.1 Pseudonocardia sp.
CGGCGGTGGGGTCCCGTCGCCGTGCTCACATCGGATACGCCACCGGACACCGAGCACGGCGTGCAGCGACTCACCGATCACATCGGTGTTGCTCTGCTCGGACAGCAACCGGGCGAGCGGCGCGGTCCCGATGTTGAGCACGAGGGTGTCGCCCTCGACCGCCCGGACCGTGGCGCTGACCAGCAGCGCCGCCGTCCGCTTCTTGCGCTCCTTGGCCGCCGCCAGCACCTCCGGCCAGACCCGGCGCACCGCGGCGGCATCCAGCGCCGTCGCGGCAGGGGGCGCGGCAAGGACAGGCCCGGAAGGGTCCTCAACGGCCGGCGCGGCCGGCGGTTCAGCGGCGGGTGCGGACCGCGGTTCAGCGGCGGGCGCCGACTGCGGTTCAGCGGCGGGTGCGGACCGGCGCCGGGTCTGGTCGGGTCGGTCCACCGTCGCCGCAGCGCCGGACGTGCTGGCGACCGCGGTGCCGGGTGCATCGACTCTCGTACCGGCGGCGCCGGTGTGTGAGGCGCCGTGCGCTCCGCGTCGACGGCGGGCTCGGCTGCGGGAGGGCGGGGCGTCTCCAGACCGGCGGCCACACCGGCGGGGTCGTGCGCGGCGACCGGCGCTGTCGTCCCGCTGCCGTGTCCGCTCGCGCGCTGGAAGCTGCGCCGGCCGGGCTGCTCGGCGGCGTCCGCCGGCTGCCCGGTTGCCGACGACTCGCCGGCAACCGGAGGAGCTGGCGAGATCGCGCTGCGGCGCTCCAGCCGTTCGAGCCGCTCCAACAGCCCGGGCTCGGCCGTGGTCGCCGCCGGAAGCAGCATCCTGGCGCACAGCAGCTCGAGAAGCAGCCGCGGAGCGGTGGCGCCGCGCATCTCCGTGAGCCCGGTGTGCACGATCTCGCAGTAGCGGGCCAGGGTGGCCGGCCCGAGTCGCCCGGCCTGCTCGACCATGCGCGCGAGCTCGTCGTCGGCCGCCTCGACGAGCCCCCGATCGACGGCCGCCGGCACGGCCTGCAACAGCGTGACGTCGCGCAGGCGCTGCAGCAGATCGGCGGCGAAGCGGCGGGGATCGTGCCCGGCCTCGACGAGCCGGTCGACCGTCTCGAACACCGCGGCCCGGTCGCCGGCAGCGAGGGCGTCGACCACATCGTCGATCAGCGCGACGTCGGTGACCCCCAGCAGTGCGACGGCCCGCTCATAGGTGACGCCCTCGGGCCCGGCGCCGGCGAGCAGCTGATCGAGTATCGAGAGCGAATCGCGCGCCGACCCACCGCCCGCGCGGATGACCAGCGGGTACACCGCGGGAGCCACGGTGACGCTCTCGTCGGTGCAGATGCGTTCCAGCAGCTTGCGCAACGTCCCCGGCGGGATCAGCCGGAACGGGTAGTGGTGGGTGCGCGACCGGATGGTGGGCAGCACCTTCTCCGGTTCGGTGGTGGCGAACACGAAGACCAGGTGCTCCGGTGGCTCCTCCACGATCTTCAGCAGCGCGTTGAAGCCCTGCGTGGTGATCATGTGGGCCTCGTCGACGATGAACACGCGGTAGCGCGACTCGGCGGGCGCGAAGAACGCGCGGTCACGCAGCTCGCGGGTGTCGTCCACACCGCCGTGGGACGCGGCGTCGAGCTCGGTCACGTCGATGTTGCCCGGCCCGCCCGGCGCCAGCGAGACACACGACGTGCACACGCCGCACGGATCCGGGGTCGGCCCGAGCTCGCAGTTCAACGACCGCGCCAGGATCCGGGCGCTGGAGGTCTTCCCGCAGCCACGTGGGCCGGAGAACAGGTAGGCGTGGTTGATGCGCCCCGCACCGAGCGCGACGCTCAACGGTTGGGTGACGTGTTCCTGCCCGACCACCTCGGCGAACGTCGCCGGGCGGTACTTGCGATACAGAGCAAGCGCCACGGTCGCGAGGCTACCCACCGGCACCGACGGTTCGACCCGACGGGCCGGGCGGGGTCGGGCCGCGGGTCGGCGCCCGCGACATGAGGCGGACCCCGCGCACCCGCCAGAGCCCGTTGACCCTTGCTGCCTTCCGGCCCTGGGGGAGTTCACAGGATGGACGCCGCGCGGGGTCCATGGACAAGTGTAGTGCGGGCGGCGGCGGTCGATGCGACCCGGCTATGCTCGCGCACGAAGTTCTTCCACGGAGGATTCGCCTAGTGGCCTATGGCGCACGCTTGGAAAGCGTGTTGGGTGCAAGCCCTCAGGGGTTCGAATCCCCTATCCTCCGCAGCGTAACCAGCACGAACGCCGGGTCGTCCCTCGGCGGGGTGAGCCCGGCGTCGTCGTCCGGTGTGGATCGCAGTCTCGTTCGGCGTCGACGGTGCCCGATCTCCTCGCCGCCGGTGGGACCGCAACACAGCCCACTCGCCGTCCGCTCATGCCCCCGTTCTGCGCCCCCTGCCCCCCGTCGACGGGGGGCGCGAGCGCGAACGGGGAGCACCGCATGGCTTGGGGAGCAGCGGTGCCGGTGTTCGCCGGTGGCGCATTCGGCCCGACGCCGGACCCAACTGCGAGTTCCGTTCGGGCGTCATGCCCCGTCCGGTGCCGCGCCAGGGACATTCGTGGCGAACCAGGTGACCCAGCGACGTTGTCCGGGTGTCTCGACGGCGCCCGGCCGGTAGTGGCGGCGGGTCCACGCAACCGCGTCCTCGACCGGATGGCCGGCCAGTACTGCCATGCACGCGACCACGGTGCCCGTCCGTCCGGTGCCCCCTGCGCAGACCACCTCGACACGCTGACCGGCTCGAGCGAGACGGTAGCCGTGGCCGATCAGGGCGGCGGCCTGCTGGTCGTCACGTGGAGTGCGAAAGTCCGGCCAGTCGATCCAGGCCATGGGCCATGGGGGTGGTGGGGGCGGCGTGCGGCGGAGGACTCCTCGGCACGGGCGGTCAGGTGGTCGGCCGAGGTACAGCCCGAACTCCGGGTGCGGTCCGGTCGGTAGGGCCTCGCGACGACCCCGACCGCGGACGACCGTCCCGTCGGGAAGCACGACGGCGCCGGACGGCGGCTCGGTCATGGATCCATCGTGCCCGGGTCGCCGTGCCCGACACACCGTGCCCGACACACCGTGCCCGACACACCGTGCCCGACACACCGTGCCCGACACACCGTGCGGAGCCCCGGCGCGGATC
>JAJAZD010000047.1 GCA_026785945.1 Pseudonocardia sp.
CGGCACCACCCCGCCGCAGCCCTTCTAGCGGGCTGACGAAGTCCCACACGACGGCCGTGGCGGGGCCCCCGCCCCCGCGGCGGGGGGGGGGGGGGGGGGGGGCCCCCCCCCCCCCCCCCCGCCGCGGCCGGGGGGGCCCCCCCCGGCCCCCCCCCCCGCCCCGGCCACGACGCTTCGTGCCGCCACAGCTCGGCCCCGCCCACCCCGACCAGTGCCGCGATGCCGGGTGCCAGCGCCACCGTGTAGTACTCGTGGAAGATCCCGCCAGCTAAGCTGAACACGGCCGCCGTGACCACGGTCCAGCCGCCCCACAGCAGCAGAGACGCGCGGACGCCGTCGGTGCGGGCCGCGTTCCGGGTGCAGAAGAGCCCGGTCACCAGCAGGGCGAGGGCCGCCATTCTCGCGACGGAACGGACGGTCATGATTCGAACGCGGGGCCTGGACGGCCCGTCACCGCCCGGGTCACGCGAGGGCTTCTCGTCCGCCGGGCCGCGCGCGCTGATCGGCGTGCGGACCGTGGTTCGTCGGACCCTGCGTCGGACACCGCTGACCGTCGCGATGATCGTGGTGGTGTGGACTGTCGGCGCGGTGTCCGGTTCGCTGGTGTCGGGTCCGTCGGCGGAGCTGTTGTCGTCGGTCGGCGTCGGGCTCGGCCCGGTGGTCCAGGGCCGATGGTGGGTGCCGTTCACCGCGCCGTTGTGGTCGTCGGGATTGGCCGGGTATCTCGGGTCGACCGTGGTGGTCGCGGTGCTGGTCGGTGTGGCCGAGCGCCGCATCGGCAGGGTCCGTACCGCAGTCGTGGGGCTGGTGGTGCAGGTCGTCGGCACGGTGGTGGCGCTCGGGGTGGTCGCGGTCGTCGTCGGCGTGGGTGGCCGTTGGGGGGAGCAGCTGCGCAGCGCTGTCGCGGTCGGGCCGGCGCCGCTGGCGATCGGGGTCGGCCTGGCGGCGAGCGCCGCGTTGCCCGCGCTGTGGCGCCGCCGGTTGCGGGTCGTGCTGGTGATCGGTCTGGTCATGCTGGTGCTGTACTCGGGGCTGTTGTCCGACGTGCTGCGGATGTCGGCCGGGCTGGTGGGGCTGGTCGTGGGTGCGGTGTGGTTCGGTCGGGCGCGGCGTCGGGATGTCGGGGTCGACTCCGCCGCCCCGTCGCGGCGGGAGGCCCGGGTACTGATCGCGCTGGTGGTGGCGGCGTCGGCGGTGGGCCCGCTGATCGCGGTGCTGGCGGAGACCCGGGTCGGTCCGTTGTCGGTGCTGCGGTTCGTGTTCGCCTCGCCGCCCCCGGATGCCGCGACCGTCGACCAGCTGTGCGGTGATCCGGCCGCCGTGCAGGAGTGCACCGACCTGCGGGCCAGGCTGCGGTTGTCGGGGGTCGGTCCGGCGGTGATGTCGGTGGTGCCGGTGCTGCTGCTGCTGGTCGCGGCGGAGGGGCTGCGGCGGGGGCGGCGGGCCGCGTGGCTGGCCGCGGTGGCGCTGAACCTCGCGCTGGCGGCGTTGGGTCTGTTCCTGGCCGCGGACTTGGCGACGACCCCGGCCGAGCTGCGGGTCGTGCTCGGCCCGGGGGTGCACCTGCACAGCGCACTGGCGCTGGCGCTGCCGGCGTTGCAGCCCCTGCTGGTCGCCGCACTGCTGGTGCTCGTGCGCGGCCGGTTCACGGTGCGCGCCCTCACGGGCACCTATCGGCGGTGGGTCCGAGTGATCGGGGTGACCGGGGTGGCGGTCTCGCTGGTGTACGTGCTGGGCAGCCTGATCGTCGCCGATCAGTACGTGCCGCCGCCCGGATTCGTCGACGTCGTGCTGGATCTGCCGACCCGGTTCCTGCCGCCGGGATACCTGGGGGAGGTGGAGGCGGCGTTCCTGCCCCAGGGGTTCGTGGCGACGCTGTTGTTCGAGTGGACCGGGATCGTGTTCTGGTCGGTGGTCCTGGTCGCGGGGCTGGCCACCTTCGCCCGGACGCCGCCGGCCGCCGCCGAGACGGATGCGGTCCGGGTCCGGCGGGTGCTCGCGGGCACCGGCGGCTCGTCGCTGGCGCACATGGCGACCTGGCCGGGACATTCCTACGCGTTCACCCCCGCCGACGACGGGACTGCCGAGCCCGGTGACGGCGCGGTCGTCGCGTTCCGGGTCATCGGCGGGGTCGCGATCACCACCGGCGAGCCGGTCGGGGATCAGCGGTACCGGGAGCGCGCAGTGCGGGGTTTCGTCGAGCTGTGCCAGCGGCAGGGCTGGACGGCGTGTCTGTACAGCGTCGGCGAGGTGCTGGCCGGACACGTCCGGACGCTGGGGTGGAGCACGGTGCAGGTGGCCGAGGAGACGGTGGTGCCACTGGGGGGCCTGGCGTTCACCGGGAAGAAGTGGCAGGACGTGCGGACGGCGTTGAACAAGGCGGACAAGGCCGGGATCACGGCCGAGTGGCTGGCGTGGCGGGACGCGCCGCTGGCGCTGACCGACCAGATCCGGGCGATCTCCGAGGAGTGGGTGGCCGACAAGGGGTTGCCGGAGATGGGGTTCACCCTCGGTGGCCTCGAGGAGCTGGCCGACGACGAGGTCCGGTTGCTGCTCGCCGTCGACGCCGACCGCACCGTGCATGGCGTGACCAGCTGGTTGCCGGTGCACCGCGACGGTGTGGTGGTGGGCTGGACGCTGGACTTCATGCGCCGCCGGGGCGACGGATTCCGTGGGGTGATGGAGTTCCTCATCGCGTCGGCGGCGCTGCGCGTGCAGGAGGACGGGGCGGAGTTCCTGTCGCTGTCGGGTGCGCCGCTGGCCCGCCTGGACCGCGGTGTGCCGGCGGACGGGTTGCAGCGGTTGCTCGATCTGGCCGGGCGGTCGCTCGAGCCGGTGTACGGCTTCCGTTCGCTGTTGGCGTTCAAGGCCAAGTTCCAGCCCGAGTACCGCCCCCTGTATCTGGCCTACCAGGACCCTGCGGCGCTGGCGTCGATCGGGAGCGCGATCGGGCGCGCGTACCTGCCCGACGCCGGTGCCCGCCAGCTCGGTCGGCTCGTGCGCCGCGTGGTGGGTTGAGGCGTGAACCGGATACTTGACGCATCGCTGCTCGACGGACCGTTGCCGTGGGTGCTGATCGCCGCCGGGGCCGCGGGCGGGATCGTCCTGCTCGCGGTGTCGTCGCGGCGGTGGTGGACGCGGTTGGTGCCGCTGGTGCTGGTCGCCGCGGTGCTGTTCGCCGCCGGGGCGGCGCTGGTGGTGGACCGGGTGTGGCGGCCGTTCCCCGATCCGCTGCCGGTCTCGGCGCTGGTGGCCGCGGGGGTGGTGCTCGCGGCGATCGGCCTTGCGGTCGCGGGGTTCGGCCGCCGCGGGGGGCCCGGACGGGTGGGTTCGGTGGTGGCCGTGGTCGCGGTGCTCGCCGCGGCGGCGCAGTCGATGAACGGGGTGTACCGGGAGTACCCGACGGTCCGCACCGTGCTGGGCCTGCCCGCCGCCGACCAGGTCCCGTTCACCGACGTCCCGCTGCAGGCGCCGCTGGTCCCGGCCCGCGCTGGTCGCCCGCTGGCGCAGGTGTGGCGGGCCCCCGCGGGGATGCCGCAGGCCGGGGTGGTGACCCAGGTGGACATCCCTGGTACCGGCTCGGGTTTCGTGGCCCGCCCGGCGCTGGTGTACCTGCCGCCGTCGTACCTGACCTCGCCGCGGGCGCAGCTGCCGGTCCTGGTGCTGATGGCCGGCCAGCCGGGCTCGCCGCAGGACTGGGTCGACGCGGGCATGTTGGCTGCCCGGATGGACGCCTACGCCGCCGTGCACGATGGGCTGGCTCCGGTGGTCGTGGTCGTCGACCACCTCGGCGCGCCCCTGTCGAACCCGCTGTGCATGGACTCGCGACTCGGGCAGGTGGCCACGTACCTGGCGGTCGACGTGCCGGCCTGGATCCGGGCGACCCTGCAGGTCGACCGCGACCCCGCGGCGTGGGCGATCGGTGGGCTGTCCAGCGGGGGAACCTGCTCGTTGCAGATGGCGGTGAACGCCCCGCAGGTGTACCCGACGTTCGTCGCCATCTCCGGGGAGTCCGAACCCACGCTCGGGGACCGGGCGAGCACCGTGGCGGCGGCGTTCGGCGGGGACGCGGCGAGCTTCACCGCGGTCAACCCGCTCGACGTGCTCACCACCCGTCGGTTCCCGGGCACTGCCGGATTCCTCGTGGCCGGTCAGCAGGATCCGCAGTACCTGCCCCAGGCGCGGCAGCTGCTCGGCGCGTGCCGCGCGGCCGGCATGGACGTGCAGCTGCAGATCCTGCCCGGCGGGCACACATGGCAGGTGTGGGGACCCGGCCTCACCGCGGCGCTGCCGTGGCTGGGCACCCGGCTCGGTCTCACCGAATGATCAACACCGGGGTGCTGCCGTCGCCGGCGTCGACGTAGGTTGCGGCGATAACCACACTGGAGTCGCGGTTGAGCCGCAGCCGCGACCGTCGCCGGGTACATCACGGGCACCGCACGCCCACCTCCGCGGCCGAGGTCACCGCGCACCTGGGTGCTCCGAACTGGGGTACCGACAGCGACGCGGGTACCGGGAGCGATGCTGATCGGCCGGACGATTCCGGCGTGGACCCCACACCAAGGATCGTGCGGGAGATGGAGCACTCGGCCGAGTCGACCCCTGTGGACCAGGCGCTGCACGAGATGGAGCTGGTTGGGCACGACTTCTACCTGTTCGTCGACGCCTGCACCGGGCTGCCCAGCGTGGTGTACCGGCGCGCGTCACTGCGCTTCGGCGTCATCCGTCTCGTCTGACGGTTCGGGGTCCGCGAACTCAATCGTCGGAGTGTCGCAGCTCGGTCGCGTAGACAGCCACGGGCGAGTCAGGACGTGTGCCTGGGCGCGCCGTAGGCGGCCAGGAAGACCCGCACGCCTTCGTCGGCGTAGCGGTCCAGGTCGCCTTCGGCGAGAGACGAGTCGTCGATCGGGCGGGCCATGGCCTCGTTGAGTGGGATCGAAAGGATCAGCCAGTTGAAGTGCTGAGCTGCGAGAACGGGGTCATCGGCGCGCAGCAGCCCTCGCTGGTCCAGTGTTTCGAACCAGTGGGCGAAGGTGGTGTACGCCTGCGCCGGTCCGCTGGTGTACCAGGCTGCGGCGAGCTCGGGGAAGCGTTCGGCCTCGCCGATGACGACGCGCCGCAGGCGGATCAGGTGCGGCGCCATGACGGCGGCGAGGTAGGCGCGGGCGAAGGCGCGCAGATCGGTCTCGAGGTCCTGGCTGTCCGGCACGGCCTCTGCGAGGGCGGCGACCGTGGCGTCGGCGCCGGCCATACATCCGGTGAGGAGTTCGACGAACATCCGTCGCTTGTCACCGAAGTGCTTGTAGACGGTCTGTTTGGACACCTTCGCGGCGGCGGCGACGTCGTCCATGCTCGTGCCCAGGTAGCCGTGCCGGAGGAACAGCCCCAAGGCGGCGTCCAGGATCGCGCGCTGCTTCCGGACGGAACGGCCTGGCTCGTCGCCTCCCAGCGTGGCCGGAGTCACCGATCCGGGGATCTCGGGCATGGTCTTCGGGCGACCTCTGTTCATTCGTCATCCACCTCAACGTCAAGAGTACTGGACGGATCAGTACTTGTGTCCGTACTGTGCCGTCTAGTTCCGAGACCGGTCGATGACGTGGAGGATCTGATGAGCACCACCGGAGTGATGACCAGCACGGGCGCGACCTTGGAGGTGCCGGGGGCCCGGCTTCACTACGAGCTGCGCGGCGCGGGCTCGCTCGCCGTGCTCGTCGGGGCGCCGATGGACGCCGCCGCGTTCGCGCCGCTGGCCGAGTCGCTCGCCACCGACCACACAGTGCTGACCACCGACCCGCGCGGCATCCACCGCAGCCAGGTCGACAACCCCGAGGCGGACTCCACCCCCGAGCTGCGCGCCGACGACCTGTCCGCACTCATCGCCCACGTCGGCGCCGGCCCCGCGGTGGTCTTCGGCTCCAGCGGCGGCGCGGTCACCGCACTGGCGCTCGTGCAGGCCCATCCCGAGCAGGTCCACACGGTGATCGCCCACGAGCCGCCGCTGGACGAGCTGCTGGAGGACCGCGAGCAGCAACGCGCCCGGACCGAGGACTGCTGCGAAACCTACCTCGCCGGCGACGTCGTGGGGGCGTGGACGAAGTTCCTCGACCAGGCGAACATCGCCATCCCCGCCGAGGTCGTCGAGCAGATGTTCGGCGGGGAGCGCGTCGCCCAGGTCGTCACCGACGAGCGGTTCTGGTTCGCACACGAGCTGCGCCCCTCGACCTGGTGGCGACCCGACCTCGCCGCCCTCCGCTCGGTGCCGTCCCGGATCGTGGTCGGCCTCGGCGCGGACTCCACGGGGCAGGCCTGCGACCACACCTCTCGTGCACTGGCGAGCGCCCTCGACACCGAGCCGACGATGTTCCCCGGCGGTCACACCGGCTTCGTCGACGCCCCCGACGTCTTCGCCCACCGCCTGCGGTCTGTGCTGAACGGGAGTTGACCACGACGCCCGACCCCTGCTGATCCGGTTGCCCGGGCGCCCGTCGGCGTCGGTCGACATCGGCGACGCCGACCTGAGTCACTTCCGGCTGGAGTTCACCGGTCAGCACAACGTCTCCCACTCCGCCGTCGGCGACCGTGACGTGCGCGGCCACGCGGCCGACGGTGGGGGAGTGCGGGAACCGGAGATGACGCCGCTCGCGGAGGTCATCGCCGAACTCAACGACCGGTTCCGGCTGGGACTGGGCACCTCCGACGAGATCCCGGTCTACCAGCAGGTCATCGGGCTGGTGGAGGACACGTCGATGCAGCAGATCGCGCTCATGAACGACGAGGCGCGCTTCGGGCAGGTCGCCGACGACCGCCTCGACGACATCGTGGCAGGGATGCCGAGCGCAACACCGACTTCATGAAGCTCTACTTCGACAACGACGAGTTCCAGAAGGCCATCAAGGAAGCAGCGCGCAAACGCGCCCACAAGATCATCAATGATCCCGCCCGGGACGACCCTCATCGACGCGTTAGCCGCCGACCGTTCCGCACCCACCACCAGTACACCACTGCCCCCACCAGTGGCCCTCGGACTTCATCATGTGATCACCACAGCGAGGTGACCTCTCTGGCCTATTCGATGATGCGGGCGAGGTAGTCGACCTTCGTGTCGTCGTCGCCGAGCTGCGGATGTGGTCGGCCGAGTGCGTAGGGCAGGCAGCGGTCGATCAGCTCCGGCTCGGAGGTGTTCCGTGCGGCCAGCCATCGGACCCACTCGGGCAGCAGCGCCATCAGTTGGTCGGCGTAGTCGTGGAGGTAGTAGTTGCGCATATGCAGCGCGCACAGGGCGACCCGGTGCGGGGAACACGTGGCGTAGACCGCGTCGATCCCGTTCAGGTTCCAGGAGTCGGCCAACTCCTCGACCAGTTCGTCCAGGTCCTGCGTCGGCTCCGGTTGGCCGGATTCGTGGGCACGGAGCCAGGCGGCGAACTCGACCGCGGCGGTGGCCGCCGTCAGGCCGGAGTCCGATCGGGCTTCCGGTCGGGGTCCTGCCCGCTTGACGGCCTCGGCCAACCGCTTGCTGCGGTGGTACTCGGCGAACTGCTCGACATTTTCCCCGCCGGGTCGCATGAACCCTGCCTCGACCGGGAGCAGGTCGGCCAGCAGTCCCGGGTCGTCGACCGGGGCCAGGACGGTCCCGGCCGACGAGGTCGGGCCCACTCCGTTCTGCCAGCTGGTCAACGCCGCTGCGGATGAGGGGTAGTAGCCGCTGTGCACGGTGAACGCCTCATGCCCGCAGGCGTCGATGTCCCACAGATACCAGCGCACAGCCTCCTCGGCGGTCATGATCGCGGCGGTGAAGGCGAACCGGCTGCCGTAGCGGTCCGCGGTCCACAGCACCTGCCCGGTCACCGTGGGGCCCCGCGGCACCTTGGGCAGCATCCGTCCGGCAGGCAGGGCCCGCAGCCGAGTGATCGTTTCATCGACGGCATCGTGGAACGGATGGGGCAGCACGGCCGTCACTGCAGTGAGCACCCGCCACGGCCCGCGCCAGGCGTCGGCCTGCTCGACGGTCGCCGTCAACGCCGCCACGACGGAAGCCTCGGCCGCCACCAGCGCGGCCTCAGCCAGGTGGTGCGGGTCGATCCGCACATCCCCCGGTGATCGCTCGTCATCGGCGAGCAGGGCTCCCAGCCGTTCGCACAGGGCGTCGGTCACGACGATGTCCGGCTGTTCGGCCACCGCCTGGGCGAGGTCCGCGATCAGATCCGTCGCCATCGTGGCGGCCCGCGACGCCCGTTGCATGTGGACCTGGTCTCGATACTCCATCAGACCACGGAAGGCTCGCACCAGCTCGTGGTCGTTGCGCGCAGGCGTGGCAATTTCGGACCCCCGTTGGATCATGGGGGACCGAGACCGCACCGAAGACTGACCAGAGCTGCCGGACTTCTTCTTCTTCCGCTTCCGCGATACAGGCACGCGCGTGAGCATAGGCACGCAGGCTCACCGCCTGGACGAGCCGTGCACAAACCCGACCGACCAGGCTGCGCCGGTGCGGCTTGCCCTCACCCGCCGTGCTCAAGGCTCGATGAGCGACGTCGGCGACGCGGCCCCGGACGCGAAGAGGGCCAGATCGCCGGGACGGGTCTCCGCTGCCGGTGCACGCAGAGCTTCATCGGTTGTCGAATACCCGGACGCCGGTTCGGTGATGCTGGCAAGCCACGGTGTTGTTGTGTCCTGAACACGAAAGGAAGGCTCATGTAGCGTGGGCCACCAGGCCAACCAGCAGGTCCTCCTCGGCGGGGCGCCCGTCACTGCGCCCGCGCAGCAGACGTTCTGGGCCACGTCGGTGGCCGGAGCGGGACCGCAGCAGCTGACCTGGACGGTGGCGCAGGGTGAGTGGGCCGTCGTGGTGATGAACGCCGACGGCTCCAGGCCCGTCGTCGTCGACCTGTCGGCCGGCGCGACGGCACCGTGGCTGCGGTGGGTGTGGATCGGGATGTACATGGGCGCCGGCATCGGCCTGGTCGCCGGTGGAGCCCTGGTCCTGCTCGCCGTGCGGCGCCGGCGCGACGAGACCGGCGCCGGGGTGATCGGCGCCGTGTGATCGACGTCAGGGTGCTGGTCCGGTGGCGCCCAGGTAGGTGTGACCGCGACGGCGGCGATTCAGCGACAGTTCGCGACGGCTCGCCTCAGCGCAGCTTCGCGACGGTGAGCAGGAGAGGGCGGAGGCCTCCACATATGCGGTCGACTCGGTCGTCCAGGCGGACAGCTATTGCACGACCCGGGTGCCGGCCGCCCGGTCGTGCAGGGCTCGGCGCAGCGGGTCGCGTGCCACCATGACGATGCTCGCGACCGCGATCAGCACCGACAGCGCGTAGGTGATCCCGATCGTCACCGGCTGATCGACTCCCAGGATCAGCCGCCCCACCGCCAGATGGGCGAGTTGCCAGGGCAGGAGTTTGACCGCGTTGCGGATCGCGGCCCGACCCGGGCCTGGTGGTCCGCCATCCGCGGTGATCACCCGCAACCGGGTCCAGCGCTTTCCCCAAGTCGCGTGCCGGGCTCCGCCCTCGGTCACGGACAGGTAGACCCCGACCGGCAGTACGGAGAGGGTGAACGCGACAACATCGGTCAGCGCCGGAGGCAGGGGCTCGGCCTGGGTCGGCAGGAGCGGCCGGATGGCGAAGCCGGCCGCGGTGATGACCGCGAGCCAGCCGACGATCACCACGTAGTCCCCTCCCGACGCCCGCAGTCGTGCCCACCCGGGCGCTGGCAGTGCCCGGGCCGGGGATGTCCGAGAAGGGTCGGCGGGCATTGACCCACGGTAGTGGCGATCCTCGACATCCCTCGCCGTGCGGCGTCGGAGCCGAGGACGGGCACGTCGCCGGTCCGTTCGAGACCTTGGCCCCTGCCCGCGCCGCGGCCCGCGCGCGCAGCATCGACCGATGAACACGACCGTCACCGTTCTCGTCGTCGTCGTCGTCCTGCTGGTGCTGGGCCTTGCGGTGCGCATCATCAAGCAGTACGAGCAGGGCGTGCTGTTCCGGCTGGGCCGGGTGCAGGGCACCCAGGAACCGGGGCTGCGCCTGATCATCCCGATCATCGACGTCCTGCACCGGGTGTCGATGCGGATCGTCACGATGCCGATCCAGTCCCAGGGCATCATCACGCGCGACAACGTGAGCGTGGACGTCTCCGCCGTCGCCTACTTCCGGGTCGTGGACGCGGTCAAGTCGGTGGTCGCGATCGAGAACGTCTACGTCGCCATCGACCAGATCGCGCAGACCACCTTGCGGACGGTGGTCGGGCAGCACACGCTCGACGAGACGCTGTCGGAGACCGACCGGATCAACTCCGACATCCGCGAGATCCTCGACGTCGCCACGCTCGACTGGGGCGTGGAGGTGACCCTGGTGGAGCTCAAGGACATCCAGCTGCCCGACAGCATGAAGCGGGCCATGGCCCGGCAGGCCGAGGCCGAGCGCGAGAAGCGCGCCAAGATCATCAACGCCGAGGGTGAGTCGCTGGCGGCTGAGGCGCTCGGGCAGGCCTCGGACATCATGATGGAGCACCCGCTGGCCCTGCAGCTGCGCAACCTGCAGAGCCTCGTGGAGATCGGCGTCGACAAGAACACCACCGTCGTGTTCCCGGCCCCGCTGATGAGCACCATCGGCGAGCTGGGCTCGTTCCTCGCTCGCGAGACGGCCGCTGCCGCGGCTCCCGTCGCCACCCCGGTCATCACCACCAACGGCACGCCGGCCGTACCCTCCACCAACTGAGCCCGTCATACCGCCCGACGTGGGACCTTCTGCACTGTGGTGGGACCGGATCGGCCCATGACGTCGACACTGCACAGATCCGACGCCAGCTGAAGTCGGCGGTGGTCGAGGAGCTGGGCTGGACGCCGAGCGTGGACGGCACGCACGTCGGGGTCGCGGTCAACGACAGTGCGGTGGCTCTGTCCGGTGAGGTCGCGAGCTACGTCAGCTTCGCGCACCTCGACGTGCACACCGCGCTCGCCTTGTTGCCCGCCGACGCGCGCTGATTCCCTTCGCGCGGTGGAGGCCGGCGAGCTCGGCCAGCTCCTCCTCGGGACACTGCTCGAGCTCGGCGCGTTCGGTGGCGAGCAGGGCGCGTTCGGTGTCGCGCCGGCTGGCCCATGAGGCAGATGCGTTCCTGGTGGACCTGACGCGCAGCTGCTCGGTGAGCTCGATCGTGTCGGCGAAGGCCTGGTCGAACGTCAGCGTCGAGGTGGGATCCAGGGCGCCGTAGGAGGTGCCGGCGCCGCGCTGGTCCCAGGTCCCAACGACGAAATCGCGCTCGAGCGGCTCGCCGAACAGGTGCATGGAACCCATCTCGGTGCCGCCAGGACCACCTGCCAGGTAGAGCAGTACAGGTGCGGCGGCGCTGCGGCCGCGCAGCAGCAGGCTTGTGTCGTGACCGCCCACCCGCGCGGTGCCGAACTCTGCGATGCTGCCGGTGAGCGGTGTGCTGTCGGCCGCCCATCGACGCCCGGTCGACCGGCGGGCCGCCCCGGCTCCGTAGACCACGCCGACAGCAGCCGGCACCACCACCAGCAGCAGGCCGTGGAACCCCCGGCCGGTGACGAACCCGACGATGCCGTCGGTCGTGTCGAGGTGGATGCCGTCGACGGTCGGCCCGGCGACGGGTAGGCGCACCAGCTCCAGCGCCGCGACGTGCGCGGCCACCCCGAGGACGATCGGACGGTGGCGACGTCATCGCAGCCCTCACGGCACCTCTGTCTGCGTCATGACTCGCTTCCGTCCCCGGGACCCGCGTCCAGTCGGGGCAGAACGGCCGGCGCTCCAGGGTCGGGTGGAGGTCCCGGGTCGAGGGGACCAACGGCCGCAGCGCCGGACCCGGCATCGCGCCTAGCGTCGACGGGACCGACAGGAAAGGCCGGGACGTCGATGCGTGCCAGTGACATCATGACCAGGAGCGTCGTCACTGTGACGGCCACCACCACCATCCAGGAGGCGGCGACGCTGCTGGCGTCGAGCGGTTTCACCGCCCTCCCGGTGGTGGACCGCGACGGGGCGCTGATCGGCCTCCTCACCGAAGCCGACATCCTTCGGGACCGGTTCCCCCACGACCCCCGATTTCACTGCTCCGACGAGGGCAGCATCCAGGGCCCGGAACAGCCACCACGAGAACCGGCGTACACAGTGGGCGCGGTCATGACCTCACCGGCCGCGAGCGTGCGGGTCGGGGACGACGTGGTGGACCTGGTGACGATCATGCAGGCCGACGGGCTGCGCAGTATGCCGGTCGTCGACGGCCCTCGGCTGGTCGGCATCGTCACGCGACGCGACATGGTGCGCACCCTGACCCGCGACGACGGGGTCGTGGCCTCCGATGTGCGCAACCAGCTCGAGATCTACGGCGGCCGCGGCCGCTGGACCGTCGAGGTCGATGGCGGCGCCGTCACCATCACCGACGCGCTCGACAACCAGACCGACCGACACGTCGCGACCGTGCTCGCCGAAGCGGTCCAGGGGGTGACGGTCGTCCACATGACCGGCGAAGGAACCCAGCGATGAGCCGTCCCACCCGAACCACGATCCTCGTCGGGGTGGACGGTTAGACCTCCGCTCTGCACGCCGCCCGCTGGGCCGCCGGCGGGGGCCGCCCAGCGCCACCATCCGCTGCGGCTGGTGTACGCGAGCAACGAGTTCGCCTTCGGATACCCATCGCAGGCCGTCGCTACGTCGCCGAACACGACTGGTCCTACCGTAGATCCATCAGCTCACGTGGTTCGTCAGTGCTCCGATGAGATCGGTTGCGCAGGCCGAGGACCAGGACCTGCACGATCACGGCGTGCGTATCCAGGTGCAGGTCCGACATCTGAGTGAGGAGCTCGACGACGAGTTCGTGTGGCCTGGGGGCGGGCGGCCGCGTCGCCGAGCCGGGCTGCGGCGCCTCGGCCGGGTGACGCGGCCGGGTCAGCCGCTGGCCGGCGCGGGGACGGCGGGGCGCCGGCGGATCCCGTCGTGGACGATAGAGGTCAGCGACGTGAGGACAATCCCCGCGATGAGTAAGAAAACGATCGGGTCGACGGTGGCGTAGTGCGCCGATGGCGAACACGACCAGCGGGGACAGCGCCAGGCAGGTCGACACGGTCAGTCGTGGCGCGAGTTCCACCCCGCGTTGCAGCAGGCAGGCCGCCGTCGCGATGCCGATCAGCCCGACGGCGACGGCGAGCAGCACCGTCTGCGGCCGGGCTCGCCGCGTCCGCGAAGTCCTTCGCCAGTACGAGCGTGGCCGTGTTCGGCCCGGGTGGCCAGGACAGCGGGCAGAAGGATCGCGACACGCCGCCGCACACCCTTCGCGAGACTGTCGGTGGTTCCCGATACCGTTGGGCGCGTTTGAGGGAGGGGTGTCGATGACGGTCACGTCCGCGGCGGAGCGGTCGGTCCAGGAGCTCTACGCCCCTTTGCTGGCGAGGTTGGCGCGCGCGGGCTCGGTCGACGAGCGACGGTCGGCGCTGGTCGACGAGGCCGGCGCGGTGTGGAGCAGACCCGGTTTCGACACGGTGCTCTGCGAGTCCCGCCTCACCTTCACCCCGTTCGACTACCAGCTCGCCACGATGCAGACGGTGCTGCGCCGGATGCGGGGGCGGGCGATCCTCGCCGACGAGGTCGGGCTGGGCAAGACGATCGAGGCCGGGCTGGTGCTCTCGGAGCTGCGGATGCGGGGGCTGGCCGACCGCGCACTGGTGGTCACCCCGGCCGGGCTGGTCGGGCAGTGGGGCGAGGAGCTGGAGCGCAAGTTCGCGCTGCCCACCACGGTGGCCGCACGCGGTAGCTGGGCGACCGATGCCGACCGGCCGGTGGTACTGGCGTCGCTGGCCGCGGCCCGACGCGATCCGCTGAAATCGGCGCTGCTCGAGCAGCGCTGGAACGTGGTGATCGTCGACGAGGCGCACCGGCTGCGCAACCCGGCCAGCGCGTCCGGGAAGCTCGCCCGCGCGCTGCGCACCCGCTACCTGTTGCTGCTCACCGCGACCCCGGTGGAGAACCGCCTGCAGGATCTCTACGAGCTCGTCAATCTCGTCGCACCCGGCCTGCTGGGCACCGCGGCGCACTTCCGGCGCACCCACGGCAACGCCGACACCGGGGTCGACGCCCTGCGCAACGTCTCGGCGCTGCGCGCCCGCACCCGGGAGATCATGGTGCGGCACCGGCGCAGCGAGGTGTCGGTGCTGCTGCCGCAGCGTCTCGCCGAGACGGTGCTGGTCACGCCGTGTGACGCCGAGCGTGCGGTGTACGCCGACATCGTGGCCCGGATCCGCGAGCAGGCCCGCGACGCGGCGTCCTCACACCGGATGACCCTGCGCAGCCTCACCCGGCTGGCCGGGTCCAGCCCGGCGGCGGTGGCGCCCACCCTGGACAAGGTCGGGTGGCCCGATCTTGCCGCCCGCGCGCGGGCGATCGGGCGGCCCCGCAAGACCGACGAGCTGCTGGCCCGGCTGCGCACGCACGTCGAGCGCGGCGAGAAGGTGCTGGTGTTCACCGCGTTCCGGCACACCCTCGACGCCCTGGCCGCCGAGGTAGCGGCCGCCGGGATCGCGGCGGCGAGCTACCACGGCAGCCTGTCGCGGCGGGAGAAGGACGCCGCGGTGAGCGCGTTCGCGGGCGACGTGCCGGTGCTGCTGTCGACCGAGTCGGCGGGGGAGGGTCGCAACCTGCAGTTCTGCCACGTCATGATCAACATGGACCTGCCGTGGAACCCGATGCAGATCGAGCAGCGCCTGGGCCGGCTGCACCGGGTTGGCCAGCAACACGACGTGCTGCTGGCCAACCTCGTCTCCCGCGGCACGATCGAGGAACGGATCCTGCACGTCCTCGAATCCAAGATCAACCTGTTCGAGCTGGTGGTGGGGGAGTTGGACATGATCCTCGGCCGGGTCACCGACGACTTCGACTTCGAGACCTCGGTGTTCTCCGCCTACGTCACCGCCGCCGACGACGCCGAGTTCGCCGCCTCGCTCGACGACCTGGGTGCCGACCTCGCCCGTGCCCGTACCGACTACCTGCGCACCCGCGGGGCCGTCGACCAGCTCGTCGGGGAGGACTGACTGGTGAACCCCGGCAACGTGGATCCCGGCCTACGGTTCTGGCTGCGTTACGTCGACGACCGCGGCGGGCTCACCGAGCCCGCGGGCGACAGCACGCTGGTGATGCTGCCGGAGTCGGTGGCCGCCCAGTTCGACCTGCCCGACGAGCTGGTCGTCACCGCCGAGCCCGACATCGCGCGCGACGACGGGGTGGTGCTGCTCGCCACCGGTCACCCGGTGTTGGTCCAGGCCGCCGACGCCACACTGAGCGACGGCGACGTCGGGGTGATGGGCCTGGCCACACCGTCGGGTCCGGCACCCGGCTCGGCGTTCCTGGAGGAGCGGGTGCGCGACCAGTTCCCGGTGGAGCACGGCAAGATCGAGGTCAGCGGCCTGCCGACCCGGATCGTCCGGCCGGTGCTGCGGCTGGGTGCGCTGGCCACCTACACGGTCTCGGCCGAGGAGACCTACCAGGAGAGGCTCGAATGCTGGGTCGACGCGGGGTCCGGACTCCGGCTCGCCCCCGACGTCGTCGCGCGGTTGCAGGCCGCACCGCGTGCCGACGCCCCGGCGGCGCCCGGCGCACCGGTGCTCGACGCGGTGGCCGGCGCGCTCGACACCGCCCACGGGATTCTCGACGACGCGGCGCAGCGGCGTCGCACCGCACTGTCGGGTCAGGCCTCCGACGCCCACCGGCGCGAACGCGCCCACGCCCGCGACTACTACGCCGACGTCCTGCGCTCGCTGGAACGTCGCCGCGCAGGCGCCGAGGTCGACCGGGCCGAGCTGCTCGCCGCCCGAGCGCAGAGCACGAAGGAGGAACGCACCCGGCGCCTGCTGGAGATCGACGAGAAGTACCAGGCGCGCCACGAGATCCGCCCGTACCGGCTGCACGCGATGCTGGTCCCGGGATGGCGGGTGCCGGTCGACGTCCAGCGCGGCCCGCGGCGCTACCCGCTCACCGTCGACTGGCTCGCCCCGCTCGGTGCGTTCGCCCAGGAACGCTGCCCGCACTGCGGTTCGACGGCCACGCTCTCGGCGAGCAAGACCCGGCTCGGGTGCACCGTGTGCCTGCCCGCCGCGGTGTCGGCGTGAGCGGCCTCCGATGACCGATCAATGCGGACTGTTCGATCTTCCTGAGCCCGTCGGGGTGCCGCACGCTCGATCTCCGGGTCGGGGGCGGGCGCGGGAGACGTTCCTGCGCAGGGTCGTCGCGGACGTGACCGTGCAGGACGCGGGCGCGCTGCGGGCGCAGGCGCTGCGCCTGTTGGAGGGCGGGATCGTCCTGGACGGCTGGGGCGCCGGCGAGGACGGCGACGAGGAGCTGCCCGATCCCCGCGAGGAGGTGCTCACCAGCTCGGCCGCCGCGCTCGAATGGTGTCTGGAACCCACCGCCGGAATGGCGGCGCTGCTGGAGGGCGGGGCGGTGGCGCTGCGCTTCGTGGGGCACTGGGCCGCTGAACCCGGCGCCCCGCTCCGGGGGGTACCCGGCATCACGTGGGCGGCGATGGAGGTCGACGTCGAGCAGGTGTTCGCGCGAGCACGCTGACGCTGCCCCGGTCGGGCGCGGGGGGGCCTCAGGCTCGGGCGGGGAGGAGTTCGGTCAGCGCGCGGTGGACGGAGTCGATGTCGAACGGGACCGACCCGGGTCCCTCCCCGTCGGGATCCCAGTCCTCGACGGGAGCGTCGCCCCGCCCGGTCACGCACATCGGGTACGCGCGGTGCGGGTCCCGGTCGACGATCTTCTCGACGGTGATCGTGTGGTCCCAGCAGTCGCCCAGGTCGTAGCGGTAGTCCAGCGACAACCCGGCCCGGGGTGCGACGGCGGCGAGGGTGACCCCGTTCTCGTCGGCGCAGCCATCGAGTTCGAAGAACGGATCGGAGTAGCAGCGCCGATCCGCGGTGAAGACGTGCAGGTGGTCGTCGTCCCAGTTCAGGACGGCCCGGATGACGAGGTGCAACGCTCCGAGGTCGGCGTCGGCGGGCACCAGGACGCGACGCCACACGGGCGGGCGGAACCCACGCAGGCCGATCTTGAGCTGGTAGACGTGGTCCGGGCCGAACTCGGGGACGTGGTCGACGGGGCCGGCCGTGTCGGCAGTGGGATCGTCGTCGAGCCGCGACAGCGCCCACCGGCCCAGCGACGTCACGCTCGGAACCCCTCCGGACCGGTCGACCGCGCCGAACTCGACGAGCACGTCGACGGCGGCCGCAACCGCCGTCTCGCCGTGCCGGAACGCCCGGTATGCCGCGTCCGCCCGACCGATCGGTTGGGCTCGGAACTCGAGGTGCACGGCGGACTGCAGGGCCTCCGGCGTCGGATCCCCGGGCAGGTGGCGCAGTACGAGTTCGCACAGGATCCGTGCCCCGACCCGCTCGTCGTCGTGCGACTCCTCGTTCAGCACCGCGCGCAGGGCGCGCAGCCACTGCTCGGCCGGGTCGGGGTGCTCATGGCCGGTCGCGGTGGCGCGGTTCGCGTCCAGGCGCAGCCAGCCCGCGGCGGTCGCCACCACCCACGGCCGGTGCAGTGCGTCGATGTCGGCGGCCGTCCGTACCCAGCTGGGGACCTCGATGCCGATGGCGTCAGCGGCCCGTGCGACGTCGGCGCGGCGCAGGACACCCTTCGCGGTCAGGTCCTTGCCGGCGCCGACCCACGTCGCCAACGCCCGGGACCTGGTCATGACGGCGCACTGCTGGGCTGCCGCCAGCACGGTGAACATGCCGGCACCGTAGTGGGTCACCATCCCATCAGGGATCACGGGCCGGACCCGCCCGACGTGGCCTGGCGGACGGCGCTGCGGGCATACGCCGCCGGGGCGGCGATCGACGTGCCTGGGCGCGGGGCCGGAAGATGGTGTTCTGACAGTCCCCGCGCATCCGCAAGCAGTCCCGGCCCGGCGTGCGGATGCCGACCGCGCGGGCTGAGATCACCGAGATGCGGACGGGATTCCCGATCCGGGAAGCGGCGGCGTCCTCGGAGCGGTCCCCGCGGTCAGCAACCGACAGCGAAGCGATAGGAGCGGCACACCTCGTCGAGCCGAGCTGCGGGCAGTGCGGTGATGTACGAGCGCAGCCTGTCCCGTCGGAGGGTGAAGACGTTGTCGAAGTTCGCGGCACATCGGCGCGGCAGGCCGTCGGCCTCGCTCAGCTCGACCTCGGTCGGTATGCCCCGAACCCGGGTGGTGACCGGTGCGACGATCACCGAGCTCAGCCGGTCGATGAATCGCTCCCTGGTCAGGACCAGGACGGGTCTGACCTTGTCGCCCGGCACATCCGCCCACCAGACGTCCCCGCGACGCGGAACCGGCGTGCTCACTCCGACTCCCACGGGACGTCGGCGAGGTCGACCGGGACCTCGCCCGGCAGGTCGGTCTCCCCGACGGCTGCTCGTTCGTGCGCGTCCAGCCAGCGTCGTTCGAGCTCGCGATCGACGAGCGCATCGAGCGCATCGTCGAGCAACTCGGACAGACTGGATCGCCCCGTCACCGCGCGGGCCCGCTCGACACGCTCCGGGGTGAGGGTCACCGACACCTTCTGTTTCGCCACCAGGTGAGCGTACTCGTCATCGCCCCTGCAGTCCTTCCATCGGTACGCTCAGGAGTGCGAATCAGGCACGCGCCCAGGTGGCAGACGACGCGGTCTCCGGCGGCGGTCGAGACGGACCTCCAACAGTGCCTCGCACAGCACATTCGGAGCACCGTCACCAAGGTCGACATGCCGCCGACCGGCGCCAACGACCGGCGGCCGTGCGGCGCTACCTGAGCGAGCTCGATCTGGGCCTCGGTGTCGACCTTGCCGAACACAACGTCGTGGTGCCTATCGGCGGCCTTCTCGAAGACCGGGGCGAACATGCGGCACGGCCCGCACCACGACGCCCAGAAGTCGAGGAGCACGATCCCGCCGTCGTCGACGGTGTCGCTGAGGTTCTCGGTGGTCGGTTCGATCGTCGCCATGATTCCACCTCTGACGTTCGGATACCCCCCCGGTATCTGCCAACGCGTGTCCCGTCCGTGTCGTTCCCGCTCCGGTGCCCTGGTCAGCCGACGGGGCGGACCGCCCGGACTACGGTGTCCACGGCGAGCCGCTCGACGCCGTCGACCTCGACGGGCCGCCGATACTGCTCGGCGCGTTGCACGTCCAGTCCTGCCAACGGCCCGCTGACCTCATCGACCGTGTGCAGGACCGCGGGGTCCTGCGGGCCGCCCACCCCGTCCCTGAGGTTGGCGCGGTCGTGGCCGACGAGCAGCAGGGTGCCGCCCGGCGCCAGGGCTGCGGCGGCCCTGGTGAGCACGGGTGACAGGACGGAGAAGGGGAGTTGCAGGTAGGCCACGACCACCAGGTCGAACGATCCTGCCGGTCGGTACCCCGACACATCGGCGACGATCCACTCGACCGTCGCCGCATTCTCCTGGGCGAGTCGCCGGCCCTTCTCGATGCCGACCGGAGAGAAGTCGACCGCGGTGACCTGCCATCCCCGGGTCGCCATCCAGACGGCGTTGCGCCCCTCGCCGGCCCCGAGGTCGAGGGCGCGGCCGGGCCGTAGCCGACCGACCTCGTCGGCCAGCAGGCGGTTGGGCTCGACCGACCAGACGAAGTCCTGGCCGGCGTACCGCTGGTCCCAATCGCTGGCGTTCATCGGAGTCCACCGTGCCCTTCGTCGGACCGGCGCGCAGACGGGTCGAGCGCTCGGTCGTGTGTCCGTCACTCTCTCGCGGCGCTGGTCCGCATCGAACCCTCGGCGCCGATGGAGGCCGGAAGGCCCCACGAGACGGGTCCTTCGGCACGCAGGAACAAATACCCCCCGGGGGTTCAGTGGAGGTAACCGTCGGACGAGACGAGGAGGGCGCCATGTCCTTCACGCAGTACTACCTGGACTGTCTGTCGCAGGCTTCGTACCTGGTCGGTGACGAGAGCACCGGCCAGGCCGTTCCACGCCGACTTCCTGGCCGGGCATCTCGAGCTCGCGCAGGCCACCGGAGCGTGGATCGGCCACGGGCAGCGGGCCGAAGCCGACCACCCGATCCGCGCGCTCGCCGACGAGGAGCGGGTCGTGCTCGGTGACGTGGTCCTGCAGATCCTGGAGACTCCCGGGCACACGCCGGAGTCGATCAGTGCCGCGGTGTTCGAGCACGCCGCAGACGAGGTGCCCTACGGCATCCTGACCGGGGACGCGCTGTTCATCGGCGACGTGGGCCGCCCCGACCTGCTGGCCTCGATCGGCGTGACCGCCCACGAGCTGGGCCAGATGCTGTACGCGTCGATCCGGAAGCTGATGGCGGCCCACCACCATCCCAGGGCCGCGTTGAGGACGAGTCCGATGAGAACCGATCCGGCGAGGAGCGCATCGACCAGGGTGACCAGGCCCTCCGTGAGGAGCACCGGGTTGCCCAGTGCCGTCCCCGGTCCGGGTCTTGGCGGCGGCGAGCGCCAGCATCACCAGGAAGGTCGCCGCGGTCCAGCCGATACCCGCCGGGGACGGCGCGGGCCTGCTCCCGGTGGCGAGGACAACGGCGACCTGCACGACCAGGTAGATCACAAGCAGCGCTCATCGGGGGAGTGTCGCCCCCGGCGGCGCCCGGGGTCGGTCCTGCCGGTCACGCAGCGGGCAACTTCGCCGGAATCCCTGGTTGCCTCAGGTGAAGATGATCTGGCCGCCGGCGGCGAGGTCGTAGAACTCGCCCACGGTGATGATGTCCTTGACCTGGTCGACGAAGTCGTCCTTGGACAGCTCGAACAGGTCGACCGAGGCCTTGCAGGCGTAGAGCCCGGCCCCGGTGTCGGCGATCATCTCGACGAACTCCGGGATCGAGGGGATGTCGAGCTTCTCCATCCGGTGGCTCATGTACTGGGTCATCACGCTGGACACGCCCGGCAGGCCGCCGGCCCACGTTGCGAGATGCAGGCCGGGGTTGCCGACGGTGGCGAGCTTGATGTGCTCGTGGCGCTGCCGATGGATCGCGTCGAGGCCGAAGAAGGTGAAGAACAAGTTGGCCTCCATGCCCTCGGCACGGGCTCCGTTGGCCATGATCAAACCTGGGTAGATGCCTTCCAAGGAACCCTTGGATATGACGATCGAGACCTTTTCGATCTTGCCGGTGTCCGGCATGGTGGCGTCCTCACGATTGTCGCGTCGGGGTCAGATGCAGCCGCGGGGCTTGGGGATCCCGGCGATCCTCGCGGCGAGCTTGGCCGGTCCCTTGGGGAAGAGCAGGTAGAGTTCCTTGATGCTCACGCCGGAGGTGCGACCCAGCGCGCGCACGGTCGGGCCGGTGCCCTTCCCGGCGAACTCCTTGCGCATGTGCATGATGACCTGCCAGTGCCGGTCGGTCAGCACGTCGATGCCGGCGTCGCGGGCGATCTCCGGAGCCATGTCCTCCCGCCACTGGTCGGGGTCGAGGTAGAAGCCCTCCTCGGTGACGGTGACGGGTGTACCGGCGTAGACGGCAGTGGGCATGGCAGGCTCCAGGTTCTGTGGCGCAGGTGTCTCAGCTGCGGGTGGGGACGGGCATGTGCTTGCCGGCCGTGGGCATGGCGGCGGTGAGCCCGGGGACGTCACGTCCGGGCAGCAGGCTGTGCCAGTAGAACCAGGCGAACATCAGCTTGCCGAGGTGGTTGAGCCGCGACGGCGAGAGAAGCGGCAGCCCGACCCCGGAGGGGTAGTGGCCCGGCAGCGGTTCGGTGTCGTAGTTGAAGTCGATCAGCATCGCCTTGCCGAAGCCGCTCTCGATGAAGCAGTTGGTGTGCCCGTCGAAGGAGGCGTCGAGCGCCTCTCCGGCCAGGAACCGCACCACGTTGCGGGCGATGGTCTCGCCCTCGAAATGGGTGACCGACCCGGCCTTGGAGGTGGGGATCGCGGCGGCGTCGCCGATGACGAACACGTTCGGGGCGGCCGTCGACTGCAACGTGTGCTTGTCGGTGGGGACGAAGCCGAACTCGTCGCCCAGACCCGGTGAGCGGTCCACATAGGCGGCGCCACCGTGCAGCGGCACCACGACGGCCAGGTCGAACGGGACCTCCCGGCCGTCGTAGCCGACCAGGCGGCCGCCGGTGCCGTCGACCTCGCCGGTGTTGAACTCGGTGACCAGCTCGACGTGCTTCTCGGCCAGCAGCCCCGAGAGCGTGCGGGCGGCGACGGGCTTGGTGAAGGCCGCATCCAAGGGGGTGACGTAGATCAGCTCCACCTGTTCGCGGATCCCACGTTCGGTGAAGTACCAGTCGGCCAGGAAACAGAACTCCAGAGGGGCGACCGGGCACTTGATCGGCATGTCCACGACGTTCACCACCAGCCGCCCACCGGTGAAGCGCGACAGCGCCCCTTCCAGGGCGGTCGCACCGTCGAGGTCGTAGAAGGTGTGCACGGTCTCCCGCGCGCCGGGCCCGGTCAGGCCCTCGGTCTCCTCCGGCAGCAGCCGAGCACCCGTGGCGACGACCAGCACGTCGTATGCCAGCGTCACGCCGTCCGACAGCAGCACCTGCTCCGCGCCGAGGTCCACGCGCTCGATGTCCGCCGTGCGGTAGGTGATGCCGTCGTGCAGCTGCGCGGGCCGGGACCGCACCAGATCCTGCGGCCGGGACAGCCCGAACGGCACGAACAGCAATCCGGGCTGGTAGAGGTGGTCGTCGTCCTGGTCGACCACCGTGATCACGACCTCGTCACCGAGGTCGCGACGCAGCCGATTGGCCGCGAGGGTGCCGCCGGTGCCACCGCCGAGTACCACGATCCGGTTCGTCACGATCCCCAGTGTCGGGCCGACCCCGCGGCTCGCCGAGAGCCGAAAGTCCCGTTCCCGGACGCCGGAGGTCGGTACTTCTCCTGGCGACCTGGTTGCCCGGGTCGGCACCTGGTGCTCGCCGGTTCAGGTGACCACCACGGTGGCCATCATCCCGGCGTCCTCGTGGTCGAGGATGTGGCAGTGGTAGACGCTGCGCCCAGCGAACGTGGTGAACGGGATCCGCAGCCGCACCCAGCCGCGGGGCGGGATGAGCACCACGTCCTGCGGCGTGCCGGTGGTGGCACGGCCGTCGCTGGCGGCGGTCACGGTGAAGGGCCACACGTGGATGTGGAACGGGTGGGCGAGCGGGCTGGTGTTCGTGACGGTCCATTCCTCCGTGCTGCCGAAGGCGACGATCTGGTCGTCGCGGGAAGGGTCGAAGGTGCGACCGTCGATCGACATGGCCATCCCGCCGCCCATGCCGCCCATGCCCATGTTGAAGTCCGTCTGCCGTGTCCGGGAGATCGCTGTGGTGGGGAGGGTCTCGGCAGGAAGGACGGCCGGTAGTGGCGTGGAGGCACGGAGCGGGCCTGAGGTGATCAGCGTGGCGAGGGTGGTGGGCCCGGTGTCGCCGGTGCTGCTGCCCATCATGGAGCCGCGGTCGTAGGGGTCGGCGAGGAGCGCGAACCGGCCGGTGCCGGTGGGCTGGACGACGACGTCGGCGCGGTTGCCCGGGGCGAGGACCAGCGTGTCGCGGCGGGTCGGCCGTGAGAGGAACGACCCGTCCTGGGCGATCTGGACGAGCTGCTGGCCCTCGAGGCGCAGCGCCAGGACCCGGGAGGTGCAGGCGTTGACGATCCGCCAGCGCTCCGCGGTTCCGGGTGCGGCGCTGAGGATGGGCTGGTGCTGGCCGTTGACCAGCAGCAGCCGCCCTTCGCGGCCCATGGCGCGGTCGGTGGAGTTGGCTGGGACGACGGCTCCGGCGCCGTCGAGGGTGATATCGGTGACGAGCATCAGCCGGTCGGTGGTGACGGGCAGGTCGGGGCCGCGGTCGACGATCAGCCCGCCCACCAGTCCGCCGAAGAGCTGGTCGGCGACCATGCCGTGGTGGTGCGGGTGGTACCAGTGGGTGCCGGCCGGGTGGTCGGCGGGGATCCGGTAGAGGTAGTCGAACGACGCCCCGGGTTCGATGCTCACGAAGGGGTTGTCGCTGTTGGCCTGCGGGGACACGTGCAGGCCGTGGGTGTGCAGGTTCGTCGGCTGCACGAGCCGGTTGGTCAGCAGCACGGCGAGCTCGTCGCCGGGGCGCACCCGCAGTGTCGGGCCGGGGGAGCCGCCGTTGAAGCCGAGTGCGGAGGTGTCCCGGCCGGCCAGGCGGACGCCCGCGGCCGCGGTCAGCTCGACGGCCAGCCGGCCGTCGCGACTGTCGAGCAGCGGCGGCTGGAGGAGTTCCGCGCCGGTGCCGCTGGGGTCGAAGGCGCCGGTGCTCGCGGTGGCGCTCGCGATCCACCCGGTGGCTCCGGCGACCACCACGGCCGTGCCGAGGCCGCCGAGGGCCAGCGCGCGGCGGCGGCTGATCGGTGCCGGTGTCACAGGAGGTCGACGCGGCGGCGGTAGTCGTCTGCGTCGATCTCGCCGCGCGCGAGGCGTTCGTCGAGGATCTGGCGTGCAGCTCCGGTCCCGGCAGGGGACCTGTCGGGTGCCCGGCTCCGGGTCATCCGGTAGGCGAGGTAGCCGAGCAACGTGAGTCCGATGAGGACAAGGGCGGGCCAGATCCAGAACCAGCTCATTGCTGTAGTGCCCATCATGGTGCGGTCCTTTCGCCGACCGTGTCGACGGTCCTCGGCGCGCGCCACGAGGGCGAGGGTCGTTGGGCCCGTCGTGCAGGGTCGGAGGATCTCCGACGATCAGATCGTGGTCAGGGAGTCGAGTGCGGCCCGGAGCTTGCCGGAGGCGTCGCGGGCGACGTCGGCGAGCTCGGCCGGCTGCGGGCCACCGTCGCCGGCCATGGCGAGGAGCTCGGCGGGGTCGACGGCCTGTACGAGGGTGTGGCCGCCGGCCTGGCGGACGGTGACGTTGCAGGGCAGCAGCAGGCCGATCTCGGGGTCGGTGGACAGGGCCTGGTGGGCGAGGGCGGGGTTGCAGGCGCCGAGGATCGTGTAGTCCTCGACGTCCTCGCCGAGCTTGGCCTTGAGGGTGGCCCGGATGTCGATGGTGGTGAGGACGCCGAATCCCTGGGTGGCCAGAGCCGCGGTGACCGCGTCGATGGCGTCGGCCTGGGAGAGATCGAGGGTGACGGTGTGAGCGGACATGGTGATCTCCTGTGTCGGTGGGGTGTCACGCGAGGGAGAGGAAGAGCTTCTCCATCTGGGCGCGGTCCGGCTTGCCCTCCTCGCCGGCGCTGATGCACTGCTCGAGACCGGCGGCGATGATGGCGAAGCCGGCCTTGTCCAGGGCTCGGGACACGGCGGCGAGCTGGGTGATGACGTCCTTGCAGTCGCGGCCTTCCTGCAGCATGCGGATGACGCCGCCGAGCTGGCCCTCCGCGCGGCGCAGTCGGTTGACCACGCTGCCGACGACATCGTCCTCGATCTTCATTCCTGCTCCTCCGGTGATACCCCTAGGCGTATCTGGTCTACGGTACGCGCGTCCCTGATCTCCAGCGTGAATACCCCCATGGCGTATTCGGATCCAGCACGGGTACGAGCTTCTCCATGCCCGGGGGGTATATGGATGAGGCGTGTCACACAGCGCTACGGCTGCGCAGGCGCCGCCTTCGGGCGGTGCGTGGCGCCGGTTGTTCCGGCGTTCCTGACCGACCACATCTGACGATCGGGATGATCATGAGGCTGCGGGTGAGCTTGACGACTTCGGCGTAGGAGCCCGCGTCGCCGCCGTAGGCGTAGCCCGCCGCCGCCACCACCGACGAGGTGTCGTTGATCGCCGTGCCCGCCCACAGTCCGAAAGCGTGGGGGGCGAGCAGGTGGCCGATCTGCGGGAAGGCGAGCACGGCGACGATGTTGAAGCTGAAGATCGTGCCGATCGCGTAGGCGACCTGCGACTCCTTCGCCTTGACGACGGCCTGGGTTGCGGCGATCGCCGACGCACCGCAGATGCCGGTGCCGACCCCGATGAGCAGCCGTGCGTCGCCGCGTACGCCGAGCAGCCGCCCCAGGCCCCGCACCCGGGACGGCGGGGCCACGTGGACCGAGTCGGGCATGCGCCGTTATCCGCCGGCTTCATCGACTCGAACCTTGGTTCTGTCGGTTCCGGTCGGTCGTGGTCGGGATGGCATGCAGCTCCTTCCCCGAACGGATCTGGACGCGTCGATGCGGGACGGGTCAGTTCGCGGTCTCCCGCGTCGCGAGGCCGAGCTCCTGGGCGTGGGGGAACTCGTCGGCGAGGAGGACGACGTCGAAGCCGGCGCGGTCGAGGAGGCTCGCGCCGATGGAGGCGCGGTAGGCGCTCTGGCAGTGCACCCACAGCTGCCGGTCCGGGATCTCGCCGAGGCGGTCGGCGAGCTCGGGGAGCGGGATGTGCAGGGCCCCGTGGATGTGCGACGCGGCGTACTCGTCGTCGCGGCGGACGTCGAGGATCACCGGGTCCTCACCGCGGTCGCCCCGCCCGGCCTGGAGGTCCTCGAAGGTCGCGGTGGGGTAGCTGCGGGTGGGTCGCCCGTCGGCGAGGACGTCGATGGTGCCGGTGGCCCGGCCCTCGGGGCGGTCGATGCCGATCCGCACGAGCTGGCGCTGCGCCTCGGCGACCTGGTCCGGGTTCTCGCCGATGAGGGTGAGCGGGGTATTCCAGGGGATGACCCAGCCGAGCCAGGTGGCGAACTGCGGGCCGAGGCCGATCCCGACGCTGCCGGTGAGGTGCTCGGCGGCGTAGGCGGTGCGGTCGCGCAGGTCCACCACCCATTCCCCGGCCGCGATGCGCTTGGCCAGCTCACGCGGTTCGAGGATGGGCAGGGGGGAGAGGTCGATCTCGCCGGGCCCGGCGAGGTTCGCCGGGGCCATGTGGGCGTAGTACGCGGGGTAGGCGGTGAGGCCGGCGACGAGGCGGGTGACGAAGGCGTCCTCGTCGGGTTCGAGAACGGCGTCGTTGCGGGCGCGCTCGTCGGCGATGGTGCCGCCTGGTCCGCCGACGGCTGGTCCGGCGGAGCAGAAGCTGCCGAACCCGTGGGTCGGGTAGACCGCGGTGTCGCCGGGCAGGGTCTGGGCGAGGTGGCGGGTGGAGTGGTACTGGGCGCGGGTGAGCTCGTCGGTGCGGGCCGGGTCGACGAGGTCGGTGCGCCCGACGCTGCCGTAGAGCAGGGACCCGCCGGTGAACACAGCCAGGGGCGCGGTCGCGTCGGGTGTGTTGTCGCTGAACACGTACGCGAGGTGGGTGAAGGTGTGGCCCGGGGTGGCGATCACGCGCACGGTCATCGTCCCGGCGTGCAGCTCGTCGCCGTCGTGCACGGCGACCCGGTCGAAGGCGACGGGGTCCTCTGCGTTGACGACGTAGCGGGCGCCGGTGCGGGCTGCGAGCTGGTAGCCGCCGGTGACGTAGTCGTTGTGGATGTGGGTCTCGACCACCATCTCCAGCCTCAGGCCACGCCGGGCCAGCAGCGCGTCGATGCGGTCGATGTCGCGCTGCGGGTCGACGACCACCGCGACGGAACCGTCGTGCGCGAGGTAGCTGCGGTCCCCGAGCTCCTCGGTGGCGATCACTTCGACATTCAGCATGCGGACCCTCCGAGTAAATGTCCGTACATAGCGCTGTCGAAGGTAGGCGCACGGAGTGACGAGGTCAACCAGATCGGCACCGCGCGAGGGCGAAATCGCCGCGGTCGGGCCGGACGCTCGACGGTATCCGACCTTGTGGTCTCACTCACCGGAAGCTACGTTCAGATGTCCGTACATTTAACCGATAGGAGCGGCCATGGCAGGGCACAAGATCGTCGTCGTCGGTGGGGGGGGCAGTGCGGGCCTCACCGACGACGCTCGACTCAAGCGCCAGGGGCGGACCGACGTCGCGGTCATCGACCCCGCATCGACGCACTACCACCAGCCGCTGTGGACGTTGGTCGGCGGCGGCCGCGCACCGGTCGAGGCCAGTGTCAAGCCGCAGTCGAAGGTCATGCCGAAGGGGGTGGCCTGGATTCAGCGGGCCGCCGTCGGCGTCGATCCCCGACGCCGAGCAGGTGATGCTCGACGACGGCTCCAACGTCGGCTACGAGTACCTGGTCATGTGCCCGGGCATCCAGCTGGACCGGGAGAAGATCACCGGCCTGGGCAGACCCTGGGACGCGACGGGGTGTCGAGCAACCACCTCTACGAGCTCGCCCCGGCCACCTGGAAGTTCATCCGCGACACCCGCTCGGGCACGGCGACGTTCACGATGCCGTCCGGGCCGATCAAGTGCGCGGGTGCGCCGCAGAAGATCGCGTATCTCGCAGCGGACTACTGGCGGGAGCAGGGCGTGCTGGACAAGGTGGACATCCACCTGGTGCTGCCCACTCCGGGGATGTTCGGGGTCAAGGAGTTCTCCGACGTCCTGGTATGCGTGGCGAAACGCTACGGCATCACGGTGCACCTGCAGAGCGAGGCGATCAGCGTGAACCCCGACGCCCGCGAGGTGACCATCGCCGACCTGGAGTCTTCTTCACCCAGTTCGGCGCGGACTGCGGCGGGACCATGTGCATGACGTCGTAGCCCAGCGTGGACTCAATGTCGTTCGAGCGACGGGACATGTGGTACCTCAAGCGCTATGGGCTCCCCGCGCTCTACTGGCAGGGCATGCTCCGCGGGGTCGCCTGAACGGGCAGCGGTCCTGCACGCTCAGAACGGCACAGAGGCCGTGTGTGCTGCCCGCACGGCCTCGGAGATCCGGTCCAGGAGACGACGGGGAGGTCTCGTCGATTCGCCGAGGCGGCTGTCCTGGTCCTCGGCGGGAGTCCGGTGGTCTTGTGTGCGGGACGTGGCGGAGGCGTCGTGTGGGGTGCCGGTCGTGCTCATGAGTGCGGGTGCTTCCTGTCGGACGACGTGTTGGGCGCAGGGTGGCGCGGACCGCGAGGTCAGCGGGACCGGGGGCACGTCCGACAGCGACGGTCGTCGACCGACAGCTGATCCGTCGCGAGCAGGCACACGCAGAACGTGTGTCGCGTCGAGGCGAGCGCTGCCGTCACGATGTCATTCGACCACCTGCGGCGACCGGCATGCAACGTGTCAGCGCCGTCCGCGTCGCAGTTTCTTGCTGCCGCCAGAAAATGACCGTACATTTTGGGGGTAGTGTCCAATATGTGGCAGAGGAGCGGGTGACGGTGGGTGAGAGCAGCGGCGCGAGACTGGAGAACGACGCGAGCCCGCAGGCTCTGCTGCGAGGCGACGGCCCGTTGTGGCTTCAGCTGCTCACCGATCTGCGCCGCCGCCTCGAGCGTCGGTCGTTCGACCACCACTTCCCCGGCGAGCTGGAGTTGGTCGAGGAGTACCAGGTCAGCAGGGCCACCGTTCGCCAGGCGTTGCGCGTCCCGCGGGAGGAGGGCGTTCTCGTCGCCGGGAGTGGGCGGGCCCCTCGGGTGGTCGAGCCGGTCGAGATCGCCCAGCGGATCGGGTCGATCTACAGCCTCTTCGAGTCGGTCCAGGCCAGCGGGCAGAAGCAGCGCGGCGTGATCTGTGCGCTCGACGTCCGTCGGGACGGGCTGATGGCGACCCGGCTGGGACTCGAGGAATCGACCCCCCTCGTCCATCTGGAACGGCTCCGGCTCGCCGGGCCCGAGCCACTGACCCTGGACAAGGTGTGGATGCCCGAGCGGATCGCCGCACCGCTGCTGGACGTCGAGTTCACCCACACCGCCCTCTACACGGAGTACGCCCGGCTGTGCGGGGTGGCGATGACCACCGGCGAGGAGCACATCCGGGCGGTCGTCCCGACACCGGCGGAGCAGCGGCTGCTCGGCATCACCCCGGACGTCGCGCTGTTCGCGATCGAGCGCGTCGGCTGCTCCCACGGCCGCCCCGTCGAATGGCGCCACACCCTGGTGCGCGGCGACAGGTTCACCGTCACCGCCGACATCGCCGCCCACGACGGCTACCGCCTCCAGCAGGTGGAGGGCGGTCTCCTCGGCCTCGCGAACACCTGACCGCACCGACACCCGATGACCGCCTCCGGAAGGACCCCGATGACCAGCACCGATCCGATCGCCCAGATCGACCCGACCACGGCGAGCGAGTTGGCCGACAGCGGCGCGCTGCTGCTCGACGTCCGTGAGCCCGAGGAGTGGCGGGTCGGGCTCATCGCCGACGCCGTGCACATGCCCCTCGGCGACCTGCAGCCGGATTCCGTGCCACGCATCGTGGTCGCGGTGTGCCGGTCGGGCAACCGATCGGGCAAGGCTGCCATCCAGCTCGCGGCCGCCGGTGTCGACGTCCGCAACATGGCCGGCGGCATGAAGGCCTGGGCCGAGACCGGGCTGCCGATCACCACCGACGACGGCACACCGGACACGGTCGGCTGATGATGGTCCTGGCGGCCGCGCTCGGCCTGGTGATGGGCCTGGTCATCGGAGCACTCGGTGGCGGGGGTGGGGTACTGACCGTCCCACTGCTGGTCTACGTCCTCGGGCTCACCGCACAGAGCGCCACGACCAGCAGCATCATCATCGTCGGCATCACCGCCCTGTTCGGCACCCTCGCGCGGCTGCGCGGCAAACTGATCGACTGGCGCACCGGACTGATCTTCGGGGTCCTCGGTATCCCCGCCGCCTACCTCGGCACCCTGCTCAACCACGCTGTCGAACAGCGGGTGCTACTGCTGGCCTTCGCCACGATCACCATCGTCGCCGCGATCGCCATGCTGCTCAACAACAGATCCGGTGCCCCCGAACCCGACATCATGCCTGCCGACCCCGGTTCACCGGGGAGCGCCAGTGGCGCCGCCACGTCGATGACCTCGCGCACCGCGGCACAGGTGGCCACCCAGCGGCACCAGTTGCTCGCCACCGCCGCCAAGGTCGTCCTCAGTGGTCTGATCGTCGGGTTCATGACCGGGTTCCTCGGCGTGGGCGGCGGGTTCCTCGTCGTCCCGGCGCTGGTGATCATTCTGCGGGTACCGATGACCTACGCCATCGGTACCTCACTGCTGATCATCACGCTGAACTCGGTGTCGTCGATGGCCTCCCGGCTGGGATCCCCACTGCACCTGGACTGGCGGATCGTCGTCCCGTTCACCCTGCTCGCCGTGGTCGGAAGCCTGCTCGGCAAGCGTGTCGCCGACAAGTGCTCCGGCGACGCCCTGACCAAGGCGTTCGCCGTGATGCTGATCCTGGTCGGCGGCTACGTCGCCGCACAGACGCTGGGCGTGCTCTGACCCGAAACCGGCCCGCGAACAGTGAGTTTGGTCGACGACGATCGCAGGTGGATGAGATGTATTCGGCCGCGCGCACATTCCGGCACGCCTTCCGGGAGGTGACAGTTATCCGTCCACACCTGGTCGATGTGTTGGAGGTAATGCGCCGGACCGCTTGATCCAACCGTGCAGGGTGTCGGGCACGATTCCGATCCGCGGGCCGATCCGTGGCATCGCCGTGGCCGGTGAACTCGATGGTGTGGATGCGCCGGTTCTGCGGGTCGCGGCGGCGGATGCGCATTCAGCGATACGAGAATCGGCCAGACGGGCAGCGACCCCCCCGATGCAGTCGGATGCGCTGGACACCACCTTGGCGGTCCGCGCGAGTACCAGCCCGATCGGCGGCCGGTGGGGGTCCGGCATGGCTACGGGACGGTGTGCACGATCGATCCGGCCGTTCGCTCCATCTCAACGATCACGGCGGCGCAGTCGGCGTCACCGAGCCCGGCGTTCACCGCCGAGGTGAGCATCTGGTGGCTCGCGGCCACCGCCGGCACGGATGTCCCGAGACGCAGCGCCTCGGCCAGTACGAGTCCGAGGTCCTTGCGCATCAGCGCGAGCTTGAAGTCGGCCCGCTCGAACGCCCGCCGCATCACCCCGCTCTTGAAGCGCACCACAGGTGAGCTGTAGCCACTCGGCGCCACGAGGGAGATGAACGTGTCGCGCGCCAGGCCGGCCCGTTCGGCGAAGACGATCGCCTCACTCATGGCCTGCATCTGCACGCCCATCAGCAGGTTCATGGCCAGCTTGGCTGTGGCGCCATGCCGTGGCCGCCGACGTGGGTGATCTCCTCGGCCATGGACTCGACCGTCGGACGGAGAGCGTGCAGATCGGCGGGGTCGATGAGGACGTGGTGGAGCCGCCGGTGCCGGGGTGAACCGCGTTGACCGGTTCGCAGGCCGCGCCGGCGGAGTTGCTGCGGATCGAGATCGACAGAGCCGCGCTCCTCGTCGGGCTGCTGCGGGGGGATGATCCTCATCTGCGCGCTGAGACGCTCCGCATCGCGGAGAAGAAGCCGTCGGGCTGCGACATCGCGGTGGATCTGCTGGTGGATCTGCGCGAGGTGTGCGACCCGGTCGAGTTCGCGAGCCGGCTCGACTGGTTGCGACGCAAGCACGGCCGCAAGGTGACGTTCGTCGAGCTTCTCGGGCACGCCGGACTGCAATGGAAGCGCTGTTCCCCTCGCCGGAGGCAGAGCTGGCGGTGCTGCGGGCGGAGAATGCTCGGTTGCGGCGGTTGCCTGATCTGACGCCTGCTCGACCTCAGCGGAAGACCCCGGTCGCTCCCTTGAGGACGGTGTTGAGCAGCCCGTTGCGCTGCACCTCGTCCTGCAGCCGACGCCCGGCCTGGCTGACCGCCTGGTTGACGGTGTAGCCGCCGGCCAGATTGTTGA
>JAJAZD010000048.1 GCA_026785945.1 Pseudonocardia sp.
GCCGGGTTCGCGACGGGAGACCCGCCGCGCGCTCGCCGAGCTGCAGCTCGGCCGGGGCAGCAGCGTGCTCGACGCCGCGCGCGGCCTGATCGGTACGGGCGCGAGCGGTGCACGAGTGGCTGCGGTGTTCACCTCCGCCGCGGAGGAGTCCGTGCGCACCGGGGGCACGGCGGCGGCCGAGTTCTACGAGGCCGCCGTGCTCGCGGGCACCCCCAGCCTGGTGCTCGCGGCCCGCCGTGCCGAGGCGGCGATGCTCCACGGCGATCTCGACCTGGCGCTCGCGCAGGCCGACCAGGTGCTCTCCGCGCCCGACCAGGTGTCGGAGCCCGACGTCGTGCGGGCCGGCACCGTGGCCGCGGCCGTGCTCGCGCGGCGCGGCATGCTCGCGCGCAGCGCCGAGCTGTACCGGTGGCTGGGCTCAGCGCTGGGCAACGCCGCGCCGCTGGCGGTGCCCGCGCTGATCGGCACCGGCGCGCTCGACGAGGCACGCGAGGTACTGCGCGGTCCCGTACCGGTGCCCGGTGCGCCGCAGCGCCCTCCGACCATGCTGGCCGGTGCCGAGGAGCTGATGGCGCAAGGCGTCTACGACTCGGTCGCCGGTTCGCCCACAGCCGCGCTCTCGGAGCTGACGCGCTCCGCTGCCCTGCTGGAGTCGAGCCACCGCGCGGCGCTGCTGCCCGACACCCCTGCCGCGCTGGCCGCGCTCGTGGCCGTCCACTGCGGGGAGCTCGACGTCGCGCAGTCCGTGCTGGAACGCGCGGTCCGGGTGCGGCTGGGCGGGCACGGCGCGAGCGTCCGGCACCGGTTGCTGCTCGGCTGGATCGCGCTGTTCCGCGGCGCCACGCCGACCGCACGGTCCGCGCTGCAGACCGCGTCGCCGCCCGGGCGGACCCTGGAGCCCAGGGACGAGTTCCTCGCGGCCGCGCTGGAGGTGGCCCTGGCCCGCCGCACCGGTGACCTGGCCTCGCTGATGCCGGCCTGGGGCCGGGCGCGGGAGGCCATCGTGCGCCATCCGGTGGACCTTTTCGTGCTGCAGCAACTCGGGGAGCTGTCGATCGCGGCGACGCGGCTGCGGGAGTCGAGCTGGGTCCGCCCGCACCTCGACGAGGCCAACGCGCTGCTCCGCCGGCTCGGGGACCCCGCTCTCTGGGCGGCCCCGCTGCACTGGTCGGGCCTGCAGGCCGCGATCCTCGTCGAGTCGCGGGACGCGGCGCAGCACCACGCGTCGGCCCTGGAGGCGTCCGCGGGCGGCAGCCGGTACGCCGCGGCGATGGCCACCGCGGCGCCGCACTGGGTGCGCCTGCTCGACTCCGACGTCGACGCCACGGCCGTCGAGGCCGCGGCCCGGGGGCTGCACGCCGTCGGGCTGGCGTGGGAGGGCGGCAAGCTGGCCGGTCAGGCCGCGATCCGCACGCGGGACCGCAAGGCGATGAGTGAGCTGCTCGGCTGCGCGCGGGCACTGCAGAGCAGTGGCCCCGCACGCGCCACCCCCACCGGTCCGGACGGCATCCCGGTGACGCCCGCCCCGAATCGGTCCGACCCGGAGTCCGTCGGCGAGGAGGCGGGCGAGGGGGCGCTGAGCGAACGGGAGCGCGAGGTCGCCGCGCTGGTGCTGGAGGGCATGACCTACAAGCAGATCGGCGAGCAGCTGTTCATCTCGGCCAAGACGGTCGAGCACCACGTGGCCCGGATGCGGCAGCGCCTGGGCTCGGGCAGCCGGGGCGAGCTGTTCGCCCACCTCCGTCACGTCGTCGGCAGCGCCGCGCACGACGGGTGAGCACCGGCTCAGTACCGCCCGCCTCCGAGTGCGGCGAGTACACCTTCGCAGCTGCGCACCACCAGCCGAGCGACGTCGGACACCGTGCGGCCCGACATGGGGCTCTCGGCCCGGCGCTGCCAGCGGGCGACCGCGTCGAGCGCGGCCGCGCGGAGCTGGCCGTGGTCCGCCTCGGGCTCCAGACCCAGTCGCGCCGCGGCGGACCCGCCTTCCCCGCCGAGGAGGCGTTCGGCTTCCGCGACAGCGTCGGTGGGCAGCTTGACCGCGCCCGAGCGCAACGTCGACAGCAGCCGCAGCTCGGCGAACTCGTGGGCGCCGGCGAGGATGCGCTCCACCTCCGCGACCAGCGGGGCGGCGGAGGGCCGCGGCTCGCGGCTGAGCACGAGGTCGACGGCAAGCAGCGCGGAACGGGCCTTGAGCAGGTCGCGGCGCTCGCTGAACTGTGTGGCCAGGACCGCGCGCAGCTCGTCGAGCCCGCTGCGTTTGACCAGCTCGGTGGCGATCGTGCCGGGGTCGGTCATGCCCTGGCGGATCAGCGTGGTGGACAGCCGCACCCCGAAAAGCCCGAAGCGTTCCATCAGTCGGGCGCGCGTGTCGGAGCCGGGCACGTCCGTGGCCGAGCCCAGGTCGGTGCGGGAGAACCGGTCCACCGAGAGCAGCATCGCGTCGAGGTCGGCGCGGGGCATCCCGGCGAGCGCGGTGAGCGCGGTGAACTCGTTCTGGCGCATCGTCCGACCGGTCTGGGCGAGCAGTCCGGCCACCGCGACGACGGTCTGGCACAGGCCACGGATCTTCTCGTCGGCCCGGTACCGCCGCGCGATCCGGCGCGCGGAGCTCAGCGCGTCGAGCCTCCCGACCCCGATCTCGTCGGCCCGCGACAGCACCGCGATGGTGTTGATCGGCGTGGCCCGCGCGACGCCCTGGTCGTAGAACGACTCCAGGAACCGGACGTCCGTGGCGTGCAGGTGGCGCATCAGGTAGACGACCGCGTCGGCCTGGCTGGGGGAGTCCTCGGGCGCGAGGAAAGCGCCCGCCCGCGCCGAGGTGTCCTTCGACAGCGACGCGATGCCGGGCGTGTCGATCAGGGTCTGCGTGCGCAGGCTCTGTGAGGGCCACTGCACCTCGAGCCGGTCGACCTCCTCCACGGGCACGCCCTGCAGGTCGAAGGCCAACGCGCCGGCGTTGCGGCTGATCGTCAGCTGCCGTGCGGGCGCGGCTCGCGGGTACATGGTCACCCGCGGCACCTGCGCGTCGGTGTACCAGGTGACGACACGCGTGCACTCGCCCGCGTCGGTGGGCGCGATCTCCTCGCCGACCAGGGCGTTGAGCAGCGTGGACTTCCCGGCCTTGACCTTGCCGGCTATCGCGACGCGCAGCGGTTCGTCGAAACGGTCGAGGTTGTGCTGCATCCAGGCCACCGCCTGCGGGCTGTCGTGGTAGGTCTCGATCGTGCGACGCAGCAGCAGCCGCACGACCGACCCGAGCGGCGGTGCGGGGTGCCCCGGCTGGTTCACAGCGACTTGCCCGACCTGACGGCGGCATGTGCGGTGGTGGTGGCGAGCAGTGCGCGGGCCCGGTCGCTGAGACCCCCGATCCGGGCCAGCTCGGCCTTGAGGTCCCGGATCCGCCGCTCCCGCTCCGAGGTGGTGGTCTTCACGGCGCTCTGCGCGGCCGCGACCGACCCGGCGAGCGAGGTGCTCACCTCCTCGGCCAGCGTGCCGAAGTGGTCGCGCAGCTGGCGCTGGGTGCGGCGGAGCATGTCGCGCGAGTCCTTGCCGACCTGAAAGGTCACCTCGTCGATGTGCTTGCGCACCGCGGTCTTCGCGTCGCTCTGGCGGCGCTGCAGGGAGCGCTTCATGTCGTCCTTGAGCTGTTTGCGGCCCAGCAGGAGTGCCGCACCACCCGCGACGATCGGCGCGGCGAGACCCACACCGGGGATGAGGCTCAGCGGCATGAGGAACATCAGCCCGCCCATGTAGCCGCCGCGCATCCCGCTCAGCGCCTTCTCCCCGGCGCCGAGCTTCTCGGTCCGGGGCCGTTCCAGAGCGTCCACGGTGCCGGCGATCCCCCGCTCGTCGAACCGCAGCTCCGGGAGGGCGATGTCGGCGCCCTCGGCGAAGTGCTCGGCCACCCGCTCGGCCAGCCAGCGCGCGCGTTCGGCCGCCCAGACGAAGTTGGCCGACGCCGCCGAGGACACCTGCTGGTGGAACCACTCGGAGAACTGTTCCCAGACCTTGTCGGGGTCGGCGTCGTCGATGAGCTGCTCGGCTTCGCGGCCGATCGACCGCAGCCGGTCGCGCAGGTCGTAGTCGATGTCGGACTGCAGGTCGGCCGTGCCGTCGTTGAGCGTGACCTGCCAGCGCGACGATCGCTCGCGGAGCTCGTCGGCCCGGGCCTTCGCGCGGGTGAGCTCGCCGACGAGGACGTCGAGGCGCTCCGGGTTCTCCTGGATCGCCAGCTCGGCCTTCATTCCCGACGCGAGCTGCTCGGCGACGGCGAGCACGTCCTGGCTGGTCGATCGGCGGTCGAGGTCGTCGGACTGGGCGACGACCTTGCACAGCAGGAAGTTGACCAGCTCGCGGAAGCCCGACTCGTCCATCAGGTCCGGGTCCTGGGTCTTGGCCGCGTGCAACCGCAGCATCGACGACACCGGGAAGATCTCGGTGTCGATCCCGGCGTGCCGGAGGTGACCGCGGTCGAGCTCCATGATCCGCCGCCAGTGCGGGTACAGGTCGGTCTTGGTGATGACGCAGGCCACGTTCGGGCAGAGCTTCATGGCCGCGTCGAGGAACTCCAGCTCGGGGCCGGTGTACTCCTGGGCGGCGTCGGAGACGAGCAGCACCGCGTCGGCGCTGGGGAGCGCCGACATGGTCGCGGCGCCGTGTGCCGACCCCAGACCGCCGACGCCGGGGGTGTCGACGAGCACCAGCCCGCCCGCGAGCAGTTTGCGCGGCAGGCCGACCTCGGCGTAGGTGAGCATCGCCCGGTTGCCGGGATTGCCCGCCTCGGAGACGTACTCCGCCAACCGTGCGACAGGAACCTCGGTGCGCTCGGGGGGAGTGTCGGGGGAACTCTCCCGGACGAGGGTGACCGATGTCGTCTCCGCATGCTTGACGACAGTGGGCACGGCCGTCGCGATGTCGTCGTCCACCGGGCAGACCGGTGCGTTGACCAGTGCGTTGACCAGCTGGCTCTTTCCCTGCTTGAACTCGCCGACCACCAGTACACGCACGTCCGGATCGGCGAGCCGGCGGCGGGTGTGCTGCAGGCGGGAGCCGAGGTCGGGACGCTGGTAGGCAGACGTCGCCTTCAGCGCCAGGTCGACGAGCTCGACCGCTGCCGGAACCGCCACGGCGTCCCTGCCTCCTTACCGCCCGCGGGGGCGGGTGCTCCTCGGGCCTGCTGACTTCCGAGATCACTGACTTCCGAGATCACCGCACGACGCCGGCCCCGCCACTCGGGGTCTCCCGAGATGTGGCGGGGCCGGCGGGTTGCATCACCAGGAGGTTACTCCGGCGGGCGGCGCGCTCCGGTGACCGGTGGCGGGCACGGTCAGCTGATGGGCAGGTCGCCCGAGTGCTCGATGCTGTTGTCGCTGTTGTCCGAGTTGTCGCTGTTGTCGTTGCCGACGTTGTCCTGCGAGTTGTCGCTGTTGTCCGAGTTGTCGCTGTAGTCGTTGCCGACGTCCTCCTGCGAGTTGTCGCTGTAGTCGTTGCCGACGTTCTCCTGCGAGTTGTCGCTGTAGTCGTTGCCGACGTTGTCGAGGGAGTTGTCGCTGTTGTCGACAGTGGCGTCGCCACCGGTGGCGAACCCGGCACCGTCGCCGACGGACAGGTCGCCGCCCACCTGGGTGCTGTTGGCGGCACCATCGCCGAACGCGGTGGTGTTGCCGTCGCCGGTCACGGCCTGGTTGTCGTCGCCGACGACGTTGCCGTCACCCTTGACGTTGCCGTCGCCGACCTGGTTCTCGTCACCGGTCACGATGGTGGAGTCCTCGATGTCGCCACCGGCCGCCACGGCGCCGTCGCCGGAGGCGACGACGGAGTCGATGTCGATGTCCTGGTCGAAGTCGCCGCCGCCGGTGTCGATCTGCTGGTTCGTCGAGTTGTCGACGATGGTGTCGCGGTCGTCGACGTAGTTGTTGGTGATGTAGGTCTGCAGGTACTTGACGGCCGCCTCGTGCTCCGACTCGTCGGGCTCGGGGTGCGCCGGCGTGGCCGGGGCAGGCACGTGGGCCGCGTTGCTGCCGGTGTTGTAGCTGCGGCTGAAGTCGCCGTCCTGGTCGTCGCTCAGCAGGACCAGTGCGTCCTGCACGTCGGCCGAGGTGAGGTCACCGACGCCGCATGAGGCGAGGTAGCCATCGGGGTCCTCCTCGAAGGCGGCCTGCTCGCTCGGGTTGCGGAGCAGGTTGAGGATCATTTCGAGAAGCGAGGTCGAGGTCGTCATCGCGGTTCAACTCCTGGGTGGTGGTGGAGTGGTGAGTGCCGGAGATCCGGCGTTGAGGAGAAAGTTAGAGCGGCGGGACGCCCGGGCCATCGGGGATCGTTCAGGGTCCTCGTCCCCCGCCCGTGCGGGGCTCGGCGGGGCGGGGGCTAGGGGGATCGGGGATTCCGGGTCTGGTCTCGAGATCGTGCGGGGTACGAGCGCCGGTCAGAAGTCGACGTCGACGTTCCCGACGGTGGTCTGCGAGTCGTCGCTGTTGTCGGAGTAGTTGTCGTCCACGTCGTCGAGCGAGTTGTCGGAGTTGTCCGAGTTGTCGCTGACGTCGTTGCCGACGTCCTGCTGGCTGTTGTCGCCGCGATCGTTGCCGGAGTCGACGACCGAGTTGTCGCTGTAGTCGTTGTCGACGTCGTAGCGCGAGTTGTCGGAGTTGTCCGCGGAGGCCTCACCACCCGTGGCGAAGGCCGCGCCGTCGCCCACGTCGAGGTGGCCGCCGACGTCGGTGCTGTCGGCGCCGCCGCTGCCGAAGGACGTGGTGTCGCCGTGGCCGGTGACGGCCTGGTTGCCGTCGCCGACGACGTTGCCGTCGCCGTTGACGTTGCCGCCGCCGACCTGGTTGCCGTCGCCCGTGACGAGGGTGGAGTCCTCGATGTCGCGCCCGGCGGCGATCGCGCCGTCGCCGGACGCGGTGACCTGGTCGATGTCGAGGTCCTGGTCGAAGTCGCCGCCGCGGGTGTCGATCTGCTGGTTCAGCGAGCTGTCGACGGTCGTGTCGCGGTCGTCGACGTAGTTGTTGGTGATGTAGGTGTTGAGGTACTCGATGGCGGCCTCGTGGTCGTCACCGGAGTAGCTCGGAGCGGTGAACGCCACGGAACCGGACCCGGTGTCGTAGTCGCGCGAGAAGTCGGCGGTCTGGTTGTCCTCGATCAGTACCAGTGCGTCGTGGACATCGGCCGGGGTCAGGTCGTCGAGACCGTAGTGCTCCAGAGCGGCCTCGGGCTCCATCGTGAACCAGTCGCGCAGCTGCACGTTCGCGATGAGCTCCTGCAGGAACTCCATCAGCGACAGGCTCTCCTGGGTGTCCGACATCGTGATCGTCTCCGGGTTCGGGGGGGTGTCGACCGCGGCCGGACGAACCGGCGAGTTGCGGCGGGCGTGCGCTCAGACGGCGTGGACGTTGCCGACGTCGTGCTGGGAGTTGTCGCTGTTGTCCGAGTTGTCGCTGTAGTCGTTGCCGACGTTCTCCTGCGAGTTGTCGCTGTAGTCGTTGCCGACGTCGTGCTGGGAGTTGTCGGAGTAGTCGTTGCCGACGTTGTCCTGCGAGTTGTCGGAGTTGTCGGCCGTGGCCGAACCGCCGGTGGCGAACGCGGCGCCGTCGCCGACGCTGAGGTGGCCGTCCACATCGAGGCTGTTCGCGTCGCCCTCACCGAACGAGGTGGTGTTGTCGTCGCCGGTCACGGCCTGGTTGCCGTTGCCCACGACGTTGCCGTTGCCGGAGACGTTGCCGTCGCCGACCTGGTTGTCGTTGCCGGAGACGATCGTGGAACCGTTGATGTCACCGCCGGCGGCCACGGCGCCGTCGCCCGACGCGACGGCCGAGTCGACGTCGACCTCCTGGTCGAAGTCGCCGCCACCGGTGTCGATCTGCTGGTTCGTCGAGTTGTCGACGATGGTGTCGCGGTCGTCCACGTGGTGGTCGGTGACGTGGGCCGGCAGCTCGACGCTCGTACCGGTGTTGTAGTCGCGGCTGAAGTCCCCGGTCTGGTCGTCGGAGATGTCGACGGCGACGTCGCCGCCGGTGTCCTCGTGGTCCTCGTCGTCCGCGGTGTCCTGTGCGCGCAGCTCGGCGTAGGCGTCGGCCTCGTCGGACAGCACGAGGGCGTCCTGCACGTCCTCGGGGGTCAGGTCGCTCAGGCCGTACTCCGCGAGGGCCTTCTCCGGCTCGGCGGCGAAGTAGTCGCGCAGTTCGACGCTGCTGAACAGCTCGTGGATGAAGTCGAGCAGCGTGTAGGTGTCAGACATGTGGAGGCTCCATCGCATCGTGTCGGGGATGTGCCGACCTGGGGAGTCGGCGTCGACCGAAAGGTAGGACTCCGGGGCGGCGAGGCCATCGGGGATCGGGCAGGGTCGTGACGGCGCCTCGTACGGGGATGCGAGATCGTGACCGTTAGGGGACCAGGGGATGCCCTGTCACCGCAGCACGACGGGCGACGATGGAAGGATGACGCGTCGGGCGTCGGGGTGGGGAGAGGGATACCAGTGTTGGTTCGGTTGGGAATGGCGGTCCTCGCGATGGAGGCGATGGCGCTGATCGTCGCGCTCCTCGCGTTCGGGTGGCCTGCGTTGCTCGTCGGTGGGCCGTTGCTCGTGGGAACGGTGGTCGCGCTCGTCGTCGTCCGGTTGTCGGAGGGGCCGCGCCGGCGGCTCCAGGAGCGTCGCGCCACCCGTTGGGACGCCGACGCGACGCTGCCCGGTGGCTTGATGAGCGGCTTCTTCGAGATCCCCAGCCCGCGGCGCTGAGTGTGCCGTGGTGATCCGTCCCGCTCGCACCGCCGAGGCAGGTGAGCTGGCGGCGCTCGCCGTGCGGTCCAAGGCGCACTGGCCCTACCCGCCCGCATTCGTCGCGCAGTTCGCCCGCAACCTCGGGTTCACCGCGGACGTCGTGGGCGCCAACGACGTGTGGGTGCTGGAACGGGACCGCGCCACCGTCGGCTTCAGCACGGTGCTGCACCGCGGTGCGGTGTGCGTCCTGGACGACCTCTGGGTCGACGCGGCGGTGATCGGGCGTGGATACGGCCGCCTGCTGTTCGAGCACGCGGCGGCCCGGGCACGCGCGGGCGGTGCGCGCGACCTCGAGTGGGAGGCCGAGCCGTACGCGGTGGGCTTCTACGAGCGGATGGGCGGCGCGATCACGGGATGGGTCGATTCCCCGCTGGGGCGCCCTCTCCCGGTGATGCGGCTGGCGCTCGACCGGGCGTCCGCGCCCGGCTGATCCGGCACCGGGCATGCTGAGCCCGTGGTGGTCGGGCTGCTCGTCGCGTTGGTGGCGATGGTCCTCAACAGTGTCGGCGCCCTCCTGGCGGCCGACGCGGCCCGTCGGGCCTCACACACCCGGCCGATCGCGGTGCAGCCGCGGTACCTGTTCGTCCTGCTGCTCGACCTGATCGCCTGGTTGTTCGCCGTCGTCGCGCTGCGCCATCTGCCGGTGTTCGCGGTGCAGGCAGTGATAGGGGGACGATCGCCGTCACCGCCGTGGCCGGCGCGCGGATGACCGACACGCACTTGGACGGGACCACCCGCGTCGCCGTCGGAGTGTGCGTCGCGAGTCTCGCGCTCGTCGCGGCCAGCGCGGGCGGCGAGCCGGCGCCGGTCGAGGCGGGCACCGTCGACGTGATCCTGATCGGCACCGTGCTCGTGCTCGGCGTGGTGGTCATGGTGCCGCGTCAGTACCGCAGGGCATGGCCGCAGGCGGTGGTGTCGGACTTGGCTTCGGCCGCACCGCGCTGGCGGTCCGGGCCGCGCACGTCGAGGTCGCGAACGGGTTCTCACCGATGCTCCTGCTGGGCAGGCCGTCCACCTATCTCGTCATCGGGTTCTGGATGGTGGGAACGGTGGGCTACTGCGTGGCGCTGGCCTGCGGCGATGTCGGGTCGGTGACGGCGGTGTTCACCGTGACCGAGGTCGTCCTGCCCGGGCTGTTCGGGATCAGGTTGCTCCGCGACCATGTTCGGGCGGGTTGGGGCCGGCCGTTCGTGGTCGGTCTCACCGTGGCCGTCGCGGGGGTGGTGGTGCTGGCCGGGCGCCGAAACCGAGACGCCGTGCGCGGGCGGGCTGAGGGAGAATCGTCCCCATGCCGACCTGGGACGACGTCGTGGCGATCGGGACCGCGCTGCCGGCCGTGACGGTGTCCACCTCCTACCGGACCCCGTCCCTGAAGGTCAGGGACAAGAGCTTCGCGCGGCTGCGCACCGAGGCCGAGGGCGGGCTCGTGCTCATGGCCGCGCGGTTGACCCTGCCCTCGGGCAGACCGCACGATCTTCCGGACCGAGGAGGACGAGTGGAACTGCTGACGATCGGGACGTTCGCCCGCGCGGTGCGACTGTCGCCGAAGGCGCTGCGGCTCTACGACCGGCTCGGGTTGCTGTGCCCGGCGCAGGTCGACCCCGGCTCGGGATACCGCTACTACGCGCCCGAACAGCTCGACCGCGCCCGGCTGGTGGCCTGGTTGCGCCGATTGGGAATGCCGCTGGCCGGGATCGCGACGGTCGTTGCGCTGCCGTCTGGTGAGGCCGCCATCGCGGTGGCCGCGTACTGGCGTCATGTCGAGACGGGGATCGCCACGCGTCGGGACCTTGCCGCAACCCTCATCGACCACCTGACCCGGGAGGGCACGGACATGACACTGACCTTGCGTTGTGCGACGGCCTGCGATCGGGGCCCCGCACGCTCCGCGAACCAGGACGTCGCGTTCGCGGACGCCACACTGATGGCCGTCGCCGATGGCTCCGGCGCGAACGACGATCTCGCCGCGAGGGCGGCCGTCGCCGCACTGGCCCGCCTCGACGTGACGGCGGGCGATGTCCTGAACGTCCTGGACGACGCCGTCCGCGACGCCGCCTCCGCGGTCCGTACCCGCGGTCCCGACGTCGGGACGACGTTGACGGCTCTCGTGCGGTCGGGATCGCGCCTGGCCCTGATCCGTGGGCGTGCTCCCACCCAACCGCCGCGCACCCGCCGTACTCGGTCATCTCCGAGACCTGCTGTTAGCCCGGCGAGGGCACCAGCACCTCGTCCCGAACGCGGAAGCCAAGCGTCCGGCCGGTGATGTCCACAGAGTGCGTCGCACAAAGAGGAACCCCACCGGGACACCCACGGACCGGCAGGCCCGGGTGTTGCGCTGCAGGCGATTCGAACGAAGGCAGCCATCTTTCATCTTCCGCGCACCCGGCGGCGGCAGCGGCACTCCGCACGACGTGCGCGCACCGTCGATGATCGCGGCTGATCCCCAGACCGGACGCGCGAGCCGGACCGGCGGATGCCACGATGGCTGGTAGTACCGAGGCTGGCCACTCCGAGGTCACTCCGTCGACCAGCTGGGGAGCGAACACGTGACCGATCAGCCCTCTGACTCTGACGGGCCGGACGAGTCAGCCTTCGCCACGCTGGGCAACGAGGCCTTCGTGTCCCTCAGCACGTTCCGCAAGACCGGCGAGGCTGTGGCGACGGCTGTGTGGATCGCCCGCGACGGCGAGGCGTTGATCGTCACGACCCCCCAGGAGAGCGGCAAGATCAAGCGACTCCGCAACAACCCTCGTGTGGAGATGCGGTCGTGCAGCCGTTTCGGGAAGGTCAAGGAGGGTGCACTTCCCGTCAGCGGCACCGCCGAGATCCTCAGCGCGCAGGCGTCGGCCGGACCCCTGGCGACGGTAATCCCCAGGAAGTACGGGCTGGAGTACCGCATCATCATGGCCGTCGAACGACTCCGGGACCGCCAGAAGAAACCACGCGTCCTGCTGCGCATCACCAGCGCTTCGTAGACTCCGGCGGCCAAGCCCAACAATCACCTCAGGCGATCCTGCGCTCATCGACAGAGTTGTGCGTACCCGGACTCGGGTGGTTCTGCCACCGCTGGCCGGAGGCACGCTGCGTCGGTGCGCTGGTCAACAAGACCAGCGCCGCTGCGGTTGTTGCCCAGCCGACGTAGGCGAGCAGTGGCGCGCTGGGCTGCCCGACTCCGGGGGGAACGGCCCGTCCTCACCGTGGCCCAGGTGTTCGAGCTCGACGAGCACCGTCGCACGGGTTCCGACGACGAGGGGGAGGACGACGGCGGCGCGGCGGCGCTGGTCCCGGTCGGCTGATCGTGTGTGAATCGCACGCACACGGCTTGGCCGGGACACAACGAAGGCCCAGGACCGGAGGGAACATCCTCTGAACTGGGCCTTCGTGGTGGAGCGGATGACGGGAATCGAACCCGCATATTCAGCTTGGGAAGCTGATGTTCTACCACTGAACTACATCCGCAGCGTGCCGGGCCAGGGTATCAGCTCACTGTGGATCACTGAACCGACCGCGGCGGTACACCCAAGAGAGTGGTTCTTGCCTCGCCGGAACCGCCTGGTGGGATGCAGGGTCGACGGGCGGTCATGGGTCGGTTCACACTGGTGAGGCCCCGCAAGGCCAGCTCCCCCGGCCGCTAAGGACCCAGCATGACGGATCTCGAACCGCCACTGGGCCCGCTCCCTGATCACGAACACGACCACGATGTGCTCCTGATCGCAGGCAGCCGGCCCGAAGTCGCACGACTCGCCCCTGTGGCCACGGCGTTCGTCGACGCCGACCGCATCCAGGCCCTCACGGTGGCCACCGGTCCGGACCCGATGTCGGTGCACGAGGCCTTCGAGGCGCTCGGTGTGCCCGCGGACATCACCCAGTTGTTGCGTGAGCGGCCGGACCCCAACCCGGCCGCCATCGGTGCACTGCTCATGACACGGCTCGACGAGCTGCTGGTCGACCTCGACCCGTCGGCGATCCTGGTCTACGGCGGCGGCATGACGGCCGCGATGGCCGCGCAGGTCGCGTTCTGGCGGCAGATCCCGGTCGTCCACCTCCAGGCCGGGGTGGCCAGCGACGACCTGCTGTGTCCGTTCCCGCAGGAGGCCAACCGCCGGATCATCGGCCAGTTGGCGTCGCTGTTCCTCACCACCGGCGGCACCGCGATGGGCAGCCCCATCGGGCCCAACGCGATCCCGGTCGGCGACACGATGGCGGCCAATCCGCAGCCCGCCGACCTGCGGTTCGCCCGCCTGCTCCGGCGCGTACGGAACGGCTTGCCGCGTCTGGTGCTCGTCGGGCTGGATCGTCCCGACTCGCTCGGTGTCCTCGCCGGGCTCCCCGACCTCCTGGAGCGCGAGCCCGACATCGAGCTGGTCGTCCACGGCGAGCTCGCCGTGCACGGGGCCGCCTACCCGCTCCTCGAGCACCCAAGAGCCACCGTGGTGCGCAACCTGCCGCTCGGGCAGCTGGTCGGGCTCATCGCAGCCAGCGCCGTCCTGGTGTCCGACGACCCCGAGCTGGTCGCCGACGCTCCGGGGCTGGGTACACCGGCGGTGCTCGTCGACGGAACGGGTGTGCCTCACCCCGGTGACTCGATCCACAGCATCGTCAGCCCCGACGTCATGACGACCGTCCGCCAGTTCCTCGCGGCCCGGCAGGCCCCACCGCCCGTGCCGTCCGACGGGCTGGAGGCCATGCGCGTCGAGCAGGCCGTGGCGTGGATGTTCGGTCTGTGCCCCTCCCCGCTGCTCAGCTCGCCATTTCCGTCCACCACGGAGATCTGAAAGCCCCGCCAGTAGGGTGACGCCGTGCTGCTCTCGGACGGTGACCTGCGTAAGGAGCTCGAAGCCGGGCGTCTCGTGCTGCAACCGTGGGATCCCGAGATGCTCCAGCCGTCGAGCATCGACGTCCGACTGGACCGCTTCTTCCGTGTGTTCCAGAACTCCCGCTACACCCACATCGACCCGAGGGAGCAGCAGGACGAGCTGACCTCGGCCGTCGAGCCGTCCGACGACGATCCCTTCGTGCTCCACCCGGGCGAGTTCGTGTTGGGGTCGACGTTCGAGTCGGTCTCGCTGCCCGACGACCTGGCCGGGCGTCTCGAAGGTAAGAGCTCGCTGGGACGGCTCGGTCTGCTCACCCACTCCACGGCCGGCTTCATCGACCCGGGCTTCACCGGACACATCACGCTGGAGCTGTCCAACGTCGCGAACCTGCCGATCACGCTCTGGCCGGGAATGAAGATCGGGCAGCTGTGCCTGTTCCGCCTGTCCAGCCCGTCCGAACGCCCCTACGGCAGCCGGCCGGGGGGGGGGGCGCCCCCCCCCCACCACGCCGGGGGGCGCCCCCCGCCCGCGCGGCCGCCCCACCCCCCCCCGCGCCCCCCCCCGCCCGCGGCGCCGCGCGGGGGGCGCGGGGGAGGAGGCGCCGCGCGTCGGCGCGCTCGCCGAGGCCGGGACCGCGC
>JAJAZD010000049.1 GCA_026785945.1 Pseudonocardia sp.
CCCTCACCACGGCGGGGCGGGCGCGCGGCCGCCGTGCTTATCACGCCCCCCCCCCCGCCCCGCCCACCCCGGGGCGGGGCCCGGTCGGCCGCGGGCGCCGATCATCCGGGCCGCCACGGCCACCGGCTCGGCGGCCGCCACCGAGGCGAGGACCTCACCGAGGTCCGGGAACGTCGTGGCGTCGACGGCCTCGACGAAGAGGTCGATGATGCCCCCGCAGGTCAGCCCGACCGCGAAGGCGTCATCGTCACTGACGCCGTACCGCTGCAGGGCGGCCTCCCTGCCGCCGAGCACCTCCTGGGCGAGCTCGTAGACGGCACCCTCGACGCAACCCCCGGAGACGCTGCCCGTGGCCTCGCCGTTCGCCGCCACCAGCATCGCGGCGCCCGGCTGACGGGGTGCGCTCGCCCAGGTCCCGACGACCGTGGCGAGGGCGAACCGCTCACCGGCAGCGTGCAGCCGGACGACCTCGCCGACGACGTCATGCACGACGGCGCTCCGTCCTGCCTGATGTCGTGCGGGACGTGATCGACGAGGTCGCCCGGTTCCCCGCGACGACAGCGGCGAGGCGCTCGAGCGCGGCCAGCGAGTGTCCGTCGACGAAGTCGTCGACGGAGGGCAGGGCGGCCAGCATGCCGGCCGTCATCGGTGCGTACCCCGGTTGCCCGCGGTGCGGGTTGACCCACACGACGCGGTGCGCGAGGCGGGAGAGCCGCTGCATCTGCTCGCCGAGCAGGCCGGCGTCACCGCGCTCCCACCCGTCGGAGGCCACGACCACCACCGCACCGCGCGCGACACCCCGCTGGCCCCACCTGTCGAGGAATGCCTTCATCAGCTCGCCCAGCCGGGTGCCCCCGCTCCAGTCGGGCACGGCCCCGGACACCGCGAGCAGCGCCGTCGACGGGTCGCGCCCGCGCATCTCGCGGGTGACCCGCGTCAGCCGGGTGCCGACGGTGAAGACCTCGGTGCCGGCCCGGCGCCGGGCGGCCGCGTGCGCGAAGCGCAGGAAGGCGTCGGCGTACGGCTGCATCGATCCGCTCACGTCCACGATCAGGACCAGCCGGCGGGGCCGGACCCGGCGTACCCGCCGCTCCAGCCGCACCGGCTCACCGCCGCGGCGCAGCATCGCGCGGACGGTCCGCCGCGGGTCGACGACGCCGCTGGAGGACGGGCGGTGGCGTCGCGACAGGCGGGTCTCCCCCACCGGGTCGATGGCGGCGATGAGCCGGCGTACGACGTCGCGCTCGGCCGTCGTGAGGGCGGCGAGGTCCCGGTGGCGGAGCACCTCGAGCTCACTGGACGTCGCGGCCGGTGGACGGTCGGGGTCATCCGGGTCGTCGCGGTCGTCGTTGCGGGGGTCCCGTTCCGGGCCCGGGACGGCCACCGGCCGGACCACCTGCACCGGAGGGACCCGGCGTACGGGCGGGGCCTGTTCGCCCGCGAAGTACGCCGCGAACGCGCGGTCGTAGCGCTCGAGGTCGTCCGGGCCGGCGCACAGGGTGAGACGACCCGCCCAGTAGAGGTCGCGGCGACGCGCGACGTCGAGGTGCGAGGCGGCCGTGACGGTCTGGTGGAGGCGGTCGACCGAGGCCGGCACTCCCGCCGCGCGCAGCGTGCGAGCGAAGCCGACAAGAGTCCGGGTCAGGTCGCTCGCCCCGGTCATCCGGCTACCGCCCACTCCGCGATCCGGCCGGCCACCCGCTCCTGGTCCTCCCGGTACTTCAGGAACGCGCCGAGGCTGGCGCACGCCCGGTCGAGGTCCGCGTCGCCGAGCCCGTCCGCTCCCAGCGCCAGCAGCGCCTCGGTCCAGTCCAGCGACTCGGCGATGCCCGGGGGCTTGAGCAGGTCCTCGGCGCGGGCGGCGCGGGCCACCCGGGCGACGGCCTCGGCCAGCGTGGCGGTCGCCTGCGGGAGGCGGCGGCGGATGATCGCCACCTCACGCTCCAGGTCGGGGTGCTCGAGCCAGTGGTAGAGGCAGCGCCGCTTGAGGGCGTCGTGGACCTCGCGGGTGCGGTTGCTGGTCACCACGACCACCGGAGGGCGCTCGGCGCGGATCGTTCCGAGCTCGGGCACCGTGATCGTGAAGTCGCTGAGCACCTCGAGGAGGAACGCCTCGAACTCGTCGTCGGCGCGGTCGACCTCGTCGACCAGCAGAACGGCCGGGCGCGTGCGGGTGCTCTCCTCCAGTGCCCGCAGGAGCGGTCGGGCGATGAGGAATCGCCGGTCGTAGAGCTCGGCCTCCAGCCGGTCCGCGTCGGCGACACCGGCCGCTTCGGCAGCGCGCAGGTGCAGCAGCTGGCGGGGGAAGTCCCAGTCGTAGAGAGCCTGCGCCGCGTCGAGGCCCTCATAGCACTGCAGCCGGATCAAGGGGGCGTCGAGCACGCCGGCGAGCGCACCCGCGAGGGCGGTCTTGCCGACCCCCGCGTCACCCTCGCAGAACAGGGGGCGGCCCATGGTGAGCGCGAGGTAGGCCGCTGTGGACACGCCCTCGTCCGCAAGGTAGCCCTGCGCGTCCAGGCCCGCGGTCAGCCGGGCGGGCGAGCTCACGTCGGCGATCACACGGACACGGTACGGCGAGCCGGGCGGTACGGCAGGCTGGGTCCGTGACCGACGACCCGAACCCCGCTCTCGACAACCAGGAGCCAGGCCCGGTCAGGCTGCTCGCCCGTCTCTTCCTGACCCAGCTGCTGGCTGTCTTGGCCATCGCCACGGTCATCGCCGTCGCGTTCTCGCTGCTGGGCCTCGACGACAGGTCTTCCGTCGAGACGACCTCCCGGCGGGACGGCGGCTCACCGTCGGCCGGTCCGGCGGCGAGCACTCCACCGCCGAGCACCACACCACCAGGCGCCACACCACCAGGCGTCACACCACCGAGCACGGCACCCCCCGCCTCGACCTCGCCCGGCCCGTCAACCACCGGGGAGACCAGGCCACCGAGGGTCGACGTCCTGAACCAGTCCGCCGGCAGCGCCTCGGCCGAGTCGACGGCAGAGGGGTTGCGAGGCCGTGGCTGGCGCATCGGGAGGGTCGGCAACTTCAGCGGGAACGTCCGCACGACGACGATCTACTTCCCGCCGGGCCTCCGGTCGGACGCCCGCGAACTCGCCGCGGAATTCGAGGCGGAGCCGCGGATCCTGCCGGGGTTCTCCTCGTTGTCGCCCAGGCGACTGACCGTGATCCTCGTCGGCTGAGCCGACCCGAGGCGCGGGAGCCAGCTGACCGCGGGAGCAGTCGTCGAGCTCGAGCCGTAGACGAGCAACGTGAGGAACACCCCGTACACCGGCAGGTGCCCGATGAGCTCGGTCTGACCGAAGAGGAACAGGGTCGCGTTGAACGG
>JAJAZD010000050.1 GCA_026785945.1 Pseudonocardia sp.
CGCCTCGCCTCGGGCGCTCTGTTCGTCGATGCGAGCCGAGTATTCCTGGTTCGGAAGACCTACGGGAACCGATGGAACATCCCCGGTGGCTATGTCGATCGAGGCGAGTCCCCGGCGTCGGCCTGTGAACGTGAGGTTCAGGAAGAAATTGGTCTGAACGTAACTGTCGAACGTTTGCTGGTTCACCAAGCGACAGTGAGGGCGATAAGATAATCTGCGTGTTCGACTGCGGAGCGCTCAGCCATGAGCGGGAAGTACATCTCGATGGGGTGGAGCTTGATCAGGCCGAATGGGTGAACGTTGAGGACTTGGGGCGCTATGTAATCCCACGTCTCGAATCTCGCTGGATCCATGCCCATCGCGCTCACCGGTTGGGCCAGATGTTGTATCTCGAACATGGGAGATCCCGGTAACCCCGAGCGAGGCCTTGCTGCGGAATCAGCGCGCCACACCGGGCCACCCGGGTGCGAGCGACCCCGCGCGGCCGTCAGTCGCCGGCGCGGGGGCGGCCCCTCGGGCGGGGTGGCTTCGCGTCCTTCGGGAGGCGGCCCGCCTCCGCGAGTGCCGCGCGGATCACGTAGTCGATCTGGGCGTTGGTGCTGCGCATCTCGTCGGTCGCCCATCGCGCGAGCGCGTCGTGGACGGCCGGGTCGAGCCGGAGCAGGACACCCTTGCGCTGGGCGGTCAACGGACTCAGTGGTGGAGCGAGCCCGCGTTGACGATGGGCTGCGTCGCCCGATCGCCGCACAGCACCACGAGCAGGTTGCTCACCATGGCGGCCTTGCGCTCCTCGTCGAGCTCGACGATGCCGCGTTCGGACAGGCGGGCCAGCGCCATGTCGACCATGCCGACCGCGCCCTCGACGATCCGTTCCCTGGCCGCGACGACCGCGTTGGCCTGCTGGCGCTGCAGCATCGCGCCGGCGATCTCGGGCGCGTAGGCGAGGTAGGTCAGCCGCGACTCGACGATCCGGACGCCCGCGGCCTCCACGCGGACGGCGATCTCGGCCGAGAGCCCCTCGGTGATCTCGTCGGCGTTGCCGCGCAGGGACATCTCGTCCGCGCCGTGGTCGTCGTAGGGGTAGCTGGTGGCGATGTGGCGGATGGCGGTCTCGGTGCGGGTGTGGACGAACTCGACGAACGAGTCGACCTCGAACACCGCACGCGCGGTGTCCTCCACCTGCCAGACGACCACCGCGGCGATCTCGATCGGGTTGCCGTCCTTGTCGTTGACCTTGAGCACCGCGCTCTCGTGGTTGCGGATGCGGGTGGACACCTTGCGGCGGCTGCTCAGCGGGTTGACCCAGCGCAGGCCGGCCGTGCGGACGGTGCCGGTGTAGCGCCCGAAGAACTGCAGCACCTTCGCCTCACCGGGGGCGACGGTGGTCAGCCCGCGGAGCGCAACGATCCCGAGCGCGACCCCGGCACCCGAGACCAGCACGCGGCGGCCCCGGGTCCGCCCGCGAGGCCGATGCCGGCCCAGATGGCGACGACGACGGCGGCCACGCCGACGTCGAGCCCGAGGAACCCGTTGGCCCCGGCGGCGGGATGCTCGCGTACCGCCGGGTCCGGCATCCGTACGACCGTCGGTTCGAGTGTGTGGGTGATGGTCATGGCGCCCCCGCATCGTGGTGGCCGCCCGGAGCAAGCTGCCAGCAAAAAGGTTTCATATTTCCACCGGTGCGGACCTCGCCCTCCACGACGTGGGACGATGAGATCACCCGTGACCCGAAGGAACCGTGAGTGGCCTCGTACGCCGACAAGACGTTCACCCCGCCGGAGCTGATCCGGAACTTCTGCATCATCGCGCACATCGACCACGGCAAATCCACCCTGGCCGACCGCATGCTTCAGCTCACCGGCGTCGTCGAGGAGCGGGCGATGCGCGCCCAGTACCTCGACCGGATGGACATCGAGCGCGAGCGCGGGATCACGATCAAGGCGCAGAACGTGCGGCTGCCGTGGAAGGTCGCCCAGGAGGACGGCTCGGTCGTCGAGCACGTCCTGCACCTCATCGACACCCCTGGCCACGTCGACTTCACCTACGAGGTGAGCCGCGCCCTGGAGGCGTGCGAGGGTGCGATCCTGCTGGTCGACGCGGCGCAGGGCATCGAGGCGCAGACGCTGGCGAACCTGTACCTGGCGCTGGAGAAGGACCTCACGATCATCCCGGTCCTCAACAAGATCGACCTGCCGGCCGCGGACCCTGACCGCTACGCCAAGGAGATCGCGCACATCGTCGGCTGCGAGCCCGAGGACGTCCTGCGGGTGAGCGCCAAGACCGGCATGGGCGTGCGCGAGCTGCTCGACGAGGCCGTCCTGCGCGTCCCGGCCCCGGTGGGCGACTCCGACGCCCCGCTGCGCGCGATGATCTTCGACTCGGTGTACGACACCTACCGCGGCGTCGTCACCTACATCCGCGTCGTCGACGGGAAGGTCACCCCGCGCGAGCGCATCAAGATGATGTCCACCGGCACCACCCACGAGCTGCTGGAGGTCGGGATCGTCTCGCCCGACCCCAAGTCGTCGGTCGGGCTCGGCGTGGGCGAGGTGGGCTACCTCATCACCGGGGTGAAGGACGTCCGGCAGTCCAAGGTCGGTGACACGATCACCAGCCAGCGCCACGGCGCCACCGAGGCCCTCACCGGCTACCGCGAACCGCGCCCCATGGTCTATTCGGGGCTCTACCCCGTCGACGGCTCCGACTACCCCGAGCTGCGCGACGCCCTGGACAAGCTGCAGCTCAACGACGCCGCGCTCACCTACGAGCCGGAGACGTCCGCGGCACTGGGCTTCGGGTTCCGCTGCGGCTACCTCGGGCTGCTGCACCTGGAGATCACCCGCGACCGCCTGGAGCGCGAGGCGGGGCTCGACCTCATCTCCACCGCGCCCAACGTCGTCTACCGGGTGGTGCAGGACGACGGCAACGAGCTGACCGTCACCAACCCGTCGGACTGGCCCGAGGGCAAGGTCGCCGAGATCCACGAGCCCGTCGTCAAGGTCACGGTCCTGGCGCCGTCGGAGTACATCGGCACGATCATGGAGCTGTGCCAGAAGCGGCGCGGCCAGCTCGGCGGCATGGACTACCTGTCGGAGAGCCGCGTCGAACTGCGCTACACCATGCCGCTCGCCGAGATCATCTTCGACTTCTTCGACGCGCTGAAGTCCCGCACCCGCGGCTACGCGTCGCTGGACTACGAGGAAGCGGGGGAGCAGGTGTCCGACCTGGTGAAGGTCGACATCCTGCTCCAGGGCGAGGCTGTCGACGCGTTCTCCGCCATCCGGCACAAGGACTCCGCCTACGCCTACGGCACCACGATGGCCTCGAAGCTGCGGGAGCTGATCCCGCGCCAGCAGTTCGAGGTGCCGATCCAGGCGGCGATCGGCGCGCGGATCATCGCGCGCGAGAACATCCGCGCGATCCGCAAGGACGTGCTCGCCAAGTGCTACGGCGGTGACATCACCCGCAAGCGCAAGCTGCTGGAGAAGCAGAAGGAGGGCAAGAAGCGGATGAAGACCATCGGGCGGGTCGAGGTACCGCAGGAGGCCTTCGTCGCGGCGCTGTCCACCGACGCCGCCGGGGACGCCGGCAAGGTCAAGAAGTAGCGATGCCCGGCGGGGTGGGTGCCGCGGCGGCGGTGTTGCTCGTCGTGCTCCTGCTCGGCGTGGCCGTCGGCCGGTCGAAGCGGCGCTGGTTCCTGTTGCTCGGCGGGCTCGTGGCGGTGGTCGGGCTCGGCGTGGTGCTCACGGCGGTGACCGTCGGCCCGGTTGCCGGCGCGGACGCCACCGGGATCGCCGACCTGTACGTCGTCGTGGTGCCCCCGGCCGTGGCGTTCGTCGCGGGGTGGTTGTGCTCTCGCGGGACCTGGTTCGGACGGCTCATCGTGCTGGCCGTCGCGGCGCTGCTGCTCGCGTCGTTCCCTTATGCGGCCGCAGGGGAGGCCACCGCCGAACTCCTGCGGGACACGGGCAGGTGAGGAAAGTCCGTGCGTGGAGACCACCTCGCGGTGCACGATCTCGTCATGGGCCTGCTGGATGTGCTGGACGTGCCCGTGGTCGCCGCCCGACCCCGACCCGCCGGTGAGCTGGTGGCGACCCTGATGGTCGAAGCCCGGGAGGCCCTCGCGCGGGTCGGTAAGCGGGTCCGATGACCGGGCGAGTCGAGTCGGTCAACGTGGCGGTCGTCCGCACCGACGAGTGGACGAAGGTCAAGAGTGGCCGCTCCGGCATCGACAAGCGGCCCGCCGCCGGTCCGGTCCTGCTCGCACCCTCCGGTGTGGAGGGCGACACCGTCTGCGACACCGTGCATCACGGCGGTCCGGACCAGGCCGTCTACGCCTACTCCACCGACGACCTCGCGTTCTGGGCGACCGAGTTCGGCCGACCGGTGGGGCCGGGCGGGGTGGGGGAGAACCTGACGCTGTCAGAAGTGGACTGTTCGCACGCCGTGATCGGTGAGCGCTGGCAGGTCGGGGCGGCCGTGCTGGTCGTCAGGGGCCCACGGATCCCGTGCCGGGTGTTCGCCGGGTTCCGTGGTGTGCCGGACCTCGTCAAGCGCTTCTTCGCGGCGGGCCGGCCGGGCTGCTACCTCGCCGTGGAGCACGCCGCCGCCGTGACGGTGGGGGACCCGGTCGTCGTGCTCGACCGGCCGTCACACGGCGTGACCGCGGCGGACGTGATGGCGGCGATGTCCGGCGAACCGGGATCGGGTACCGGCGTTGCGGGCCGCCCGCTGCCATCTGGGGGCCCGCGGGCGGGCCTGGCTGGACCGGACGGGGGCGCCGGCCGGGGGGACTAGTGGTGCAGACCCTGCACGGCGAGGGCTTCGAGGAGCTGCGCGAGCTGGGCCCGCTCGCGGGTGTGCGACCCCCCGATGGCGGCACCGGCCTTGCGCTCGACGCGACCGCAGACG